>DAIUEC010000055.1:0-14752 GCA_036845345.1 Sediminibacterium sp. | reverse complement strand
TTTTGCAACACCATGCTTAGCGATGGAATTAAAAATAGAGATGAACAAATAAATACGGAAGTATTAGATATTGCAGAAATCATAGCAAAAGCAATCGCATAAATTATCATTAAATTTTTATCAAATGACGGTAGACTTATCCACTATATTGCCAGCCAACTTTCATCCACAATCAAAGCTTTGGATTTATCAATCCAATCGCACATTTACCATGGGTGAATTATTTAAAATTGAAGAATTACTAGAAAATTTCATTGATCAATGGAAAAGTCATGGCGCTCCAGTGAAAGGGTTTGCCACAGCTTTGTATGGTCAGTTTATTATTTTAATGGCAGATGAATCATTTACAACCGTGGGCGGATGTAGCACAGATAGCTCTGTACATGTGATTAAAGAAATTGAAAAAATGACTGGAGTACAAATGTTTAACCGTGAGCTATTGGCTTTTTGGGTGAAGGACAAAGTACAAACAATTCCTATGGCACAGGTAGCTTATGCTTTAGAAAATGGCATGTTACAAAAGGATACTTTATACTTTAATAACCTAGTCGCTAATAAAGCCGAAATGGAAACAAAATGGATGCAACCGATTAGCGAAAGTTGGTTAGGGAAAAAATACATTCAATAAAAAAGATTACAGATTAGTAACCCTCCATAAAACATACTGCATCATTATGAAAACTGTTTACGCAATACCTAACTGCAATACGGTAAAAAAAGCATTGGATTGGTTAAAAACCAATAAAGTTGGATATGAGTTTCACGATTATAAAAAGAAAGGCATTACGGCTACCCAACTTACTGCATGGTCAAAACAAATTGGATGGGAAGCATTGATTAATAAGAAAGGAACTACTTGGAAGCAATTGCCTAAAGAATTTCAAGAAACCATTACCAATCAAAAAGCAGCCATTGCTTTAATGATGGAAAAAACTTCAGTGATACGAAGACCATTGATTGAAGAAGATGGAAAAGTACTAGTTATCGGTTTCGAAGAAGCTGAATACAAAAAAGCCCTAAAATAATTTAGGGCTTTTTTAATGTTATCAATTAACAAATTTAATCGTACTATTTAATATTAGCAGCTAAGATTTTCTCCAAATCCTCTCCTCTTAAATCCTTTCCAATGATTACACCATTTGGATCAATTAAGAAATTCGCTGGGATACTTTGAATACCAAATTTAACAGCTACTTCATTGTTCCAATATTTTAAATCACTTACATGTGTCCAAGCTAAACCATCTTTCTTAATTGCTTCCAACCATTTTGCTTTATCCTGATCCAATGAAACACCCAACACCGTAAAGCCTTTTGCCTTATATGTATTAAATGCTTTTACAACATTAGGATTTTCTGCTCTACATGGACCACACCAGCTTGCCCAAAAATCAATCAATACATATTTACCTCTTAATGAACTTAAGCTTACTGATTTACCATTTACATCATTTTGTTTGAACTCTGGTAATACTGAACCCACTTTACCCAAGCCAGCAGATTGTACTGACTTTTCAATTAACTCTGCAAAAGGTCCTTTTTTAGCAGGGCCATCTAACAATGCATATAATTCACCAAGGTGCTCTTTAATATAAGCAACAAAATTGGTGCATTGAATTAAAAATAAAGTAGAAACTTGAGATTGATTATTTGCTTTCAATAAACCAGTTAACGTATTGGTTAAATCAGCCTCTTTTGACGCAACTTCCTTTGTTAAAGAATCTTTTGCGACTGCACCTGCTGGAGAAGCAGCCATTGATTTATCTAACATTAAGCTTTGAATTTTAGGAGTCAAAGTTTTCATATAAGTAAGATATAAATCCTGCGTTGCTGAACCTTTAAACTGCATGGTTGGCGTCTCTCTTAAATCACCTACAATTTCCAATTGATCATTGCCAACAAATACTGGGATTTGCGCAGGTTGTGTATTGGCAGGTGTAAATAATAATACATAAATGGTAGGGCTTTCCACCTTAGTACCAAGCGTAAACTTTCCGTCTAATGACTTAGCAGAGTCAACTGGTTTATTCGCCATCCCATCAATTAATTTGATCGGGGTTCCGTCTGGTAAGTTTGTTAAATTACCATTTATTTTTAATTTCTGTGCGCTTAACTGTCCAATAAACAATAATGCGAAAAGTCCTAGTGTTATTTTTTTCATGTTTTGTATTTATGTTTCTGTGTGATTGAGCTACCCAATCAACACAAGTATAATTCAAATATAAGTACTAATAGCCATTTTAAATAATGCCAATTAACTTAATATCCTTACCCCAATTACCCCTTTGAAGCATGCCTATCTGACAATACTTTTACCACATCGCTTAATGTGTTGCCTTTTGCTTGCAATAATATTAGGTAATGGAATAATAAATCAGCAGATTCATCCAGGAATAACTTTTCATTATTGTCCTTTGCTTCAATAACAACCTCTACTGCTTCCTCTCCCACTTTTTGTGCAATTTTATTAATGCCTTTGGCAAATAAACTTGCTACATAAGAAGTATCCGCAGCCGCTGACTTTCTTTGTGCAATGACCCCTTCTAAAGTATTTAAAAAGTCGGTATTGGAGGGATTATTAGCTGCTCCCCAACAAGTATCCGTACCATTATGGCAAACTGGTCCAACTGGGTTAGCTTGAATCAACAAAGTATCGTTGTCACAATCCACAGCCATGCTCACGAAATTTAAAAAATTGCCACTCTCTTCGCCCTTGGTCCATAATCTTGATTTTGACCTGCTATAAAATGTAACTTTCTGTTGAGACAAAGTAACATCCACCGCTTCTTGATTCATAAAGCCCATCATTAATACGGACTTAGTGTTTGCATCCTGTATAATAGCTGGAACTAAACCATCTGCGTATTTTGAAAAGTTGATATTCATAATTGAAATTAATAAAAGTTTATAATCTTATGGCAATGCCTTTTTGATGTAGATATTGTTTTAAATCTGGAATGGCTACTTCCTTATAATGAAATATACTAGCAGCCAAGGCAGCATCCGCTTTGCCTTGCGTAAAAACATCTAAAAAATGTTGTTCGTTACCACCCCCGCCTGATGCAATAATCGGTACAGGCAAAGTTTCCGCCAATTGTGCTGTAATATCTAAAGCAAAACCTTGTTTAGTCCCATCATGATTCATGGAGGTTAATAAAATTTCACCCACCCCTAAATCCACGGCTTCTTTAGCCCACTCGGTTACTAGCTTATCTGTTTTTTTACGACCTCCATTTAAATACACATACCAGTTATTGTCCTCCTCACATTTAGCATCAATGGCTAATACTACACATTGACTTCCAAAGTTTTTTGCAAATCGGTTAATAATAGTGGGGTCTAAAAATGCTGCAGTGTTCACCGAAATTTTATCCGCACCATTTTGTAAAAGCACACTCACATCTTCTTCGGTTTTAATACCTCCACCCACCGTGAAAGGAATATTAATCTTATGCGCAATTTTATTAACGAGTTCACTTAATGTTTTTCTTTTTTCAACGGTGGCTGTAATGTCCAAAAAAACCAATTCATCGGCACCTTGATCTGCATAAAATGCACCCAATTCAATTGGATCACCCGCATCTCGAATTTGCTCAAAATTAATCCCCTTCACCGTTCGGCCGTCCTTAATATCTAAGCAGGGTATGATTCTTTTGGTTAACATGATATATTTTTAAACTTTACTTTTAAAATTTACTTAATTCGGCTAAACTAATTCTGTTTTCATAAATCGCTTTCCCTACAATAGCAGCAGCACAACCAATTTCACGTAAATCTTTTAAGTCCTGTAAATTACTTACACCCCCACTAGCTATTAACTGCAAGGTTGGAAATTTGGAAATAATTTTTTTATACAATTCAATGGAAGGGCCTTGTAACTTTCCGTCCTTTTGAATATCCGTACAAAACATTTGTGTTATGCCTTTATCCATATAAGACTGCATAAAGGTATAAACGTTGATATCTGTTTTTTCCAACCAACCGCCAATGGCTATTTTTTCTTCAAATACATCTGCGCCTAACATAAAAACAGCTGCACCAAATCGCTCAATCCATTCCTCAAATACATTTCTATTTTTTACTGCTAAACTACCAATGGTTGCATAAGCTGCACCTGTATCCAATACTGTTTTTAAAGTGCTTTCTTTTTTAATTCCGCCGCCAAAATCAATTTTTAAACTGGTTTGGTTGGCGATTTTTTCTAGCACTTTCCAGTTCACCACTTCGCCAGCTTTGGCCCCATCTAAATCCACCAAATGCAAACGCATCAGCCCAATCCCTTCAAAAGCTTTGGCTACTTCTAAAGGATCCTCATTGTATATTTTCTTTTGCGCATAGTCTCCTTCCGTCAAGCGTACGCATTTACCTTCTATTAAATCTATTGCTGGGATTATTTGCATTACTTATTATTATTGACCTTTCTTATAATATTATTTATAACTTAAAATGGATATGTAATTATAGTTCTAAAAAATTTTGAATAATTCGTTCTCCTACTTTCGCTGATTTTTCGGGATGAAACTGTACCCCATAAAAGTTATCCTTGTGCAGGGCACTGCTATAGGGTTGCACATAATTTGTAGTTGCAATGGTATGTTTGCCTAATGCTGCATAATAACCATGTACAAAATAAGCATAGCTTTCTTCACTCACTCCTTTAAACAAATTGGATTTTAAATCGGTTATCGTATTCCATCCTATTTGAGGCACTTTAATAGTTGCTTCATTCGGCTTAAATAATTTTACTTGTTCTTCAAAAATGCCTAAACAATTGGTATCATTTTCTTCGGAATAAGCACACATGAGTTGCATGCCTAAACAAATGCCAAATACGGGTTGTTTTAAGTTTTTAATTACTTTATCCAACCCTCGCGCTTGCAAATAGTGCATCGCGGTACTTGCCTCTCCTACACCCGGAAAAATAACTTTGTCCGATGATTGTATCGCTTCTACATTATCAGTCACTGTTGCCTGCACGCCTAATCGCTCCAATGCATAAAGCACCGACTGAATATTTCCCGCATTGTATTGTATAATTACTAAACTCATGTTTAAATTAGCTTAACACTGCTTTTAAAAATTGTGCCGTAGTGTTATTTACATCTGTTCCTTTTGACAATGCATTGATATAGGCTGAGCCAATAATCGCACCATTTGAATATGCACAAACGGCATCGAAGGTTTCCTTGTCTTTAATTCCAAAACCAACCAATACCGGATTCTTTAAATTCATTGCCTGCAACTTTTGCAAGTATACTGCCACTTTTGAAAAATCTTTATCCTTACCAGTAGTTGCCGATGAACTTACTGCATATAAAAATCCAGTGCTTAATTCATCTAATTTTCTCAATCTTTCTGCTGGCGTTTCTGGTGTCACTAAAAAAACAAAGTCTAAATCATTTTCTTTGATCGTCTTTCCATATAAATGTTCAAACTCAAACAAAGGAAGGTCAGGTAGAATTAAGCCATCCACACCTACTGCTTTTGCTTTCTTACAAAATGCTTCAAAACCATATTGCAAAATAGGATTCATATACCCCATTAATACCACAGGAATATGAATGCTACTGCGCATTGTTGCCAATTGTTCGAACAAGGTTTCAATGGTCATTCCATTCGCTAAAGCAACATTACCACTAGATTGTATTACTTCTCCGTCTGCTAATGGGTCGCTATAAGGCATCCCTAATTCAATAATATTAGCTCCGTTGGCTTGCAAACTTTCCATCACTTGCAAAGTGCTGTTAAGTTGCGGAAAACCAGCAGTACAATACACATTCAGTACACGTTGATTTTGATTCTTAAATAATTCCGATAACCTTGACATAATATATTCTTTAAATAATACTGTTAATGATATTTAATGATCTTCAATTTATTTTTTCATATCCATTACTTGCATATAAGTAGCCAAGTCTTTATCTCCTCTTCCACTTAAACAAACTACCACCACATCATTTGGTTTAAAATTCATTTTAGGTAAAATAGCAAAAGCATGTGCAGTTTCCAATGCAGGAATGATGCCTTCAATTTCTGATAAATGAAAAGCCCATTGCAATGCCTCTTCATCAGTAGCACTGGTGAAAGTACCACGCTTGCTTTCATATAAAAATGCATGCAATGGACCGATACCTGGATAATCCAATCCAGCACTAATACTATGTGGCTCTACTACCTGTCCATCTTCGGTTTGCATTAATATACTTTTACTACCATGCAATATACCAGGCTTACCCAATTGTGTAGTGGCTGCACTCATTCCAGAATTTACGCCATGACCAGCAGCTTCCACGGCTACTAAATCAACAGTCTCCTCATTTAAGAAATGATAAAATGCACCAGCTGCGTTGGATCCTCCTCCCACACAAGCAACCACATGCGTTGGCAATTCAGAACCTGTTTTTTCTTTTAATTGCTTGCGAATTTCATCACTAATTACACTTTGGAAACGCGCTACCATGTCTGGATAAGGATGTGGCCCTACTACACTTCCAATAATATAATGTGTTTCATTGGGTTCATTAATCCAAGCACGAATGGCTTCATTCGTTGCATCTTTCAAAGTTTTACTTCCACTAGTTGCGGGTACTACTTTCGCGCCTAACATTTTCATGCGGGCCACGTTGGGTGCTTGACGCTCAATATCTTTCTCCCCCATATACACCACACACTCTAAACCTTTTAAAGCACATACCGTTGCTGTTGCTACTCCATGTTGACCCGCACCCGTTTCTGCAATAATTTTTGTTTTGCCTAAACGATGTGCTAACAAAATTTGACCAATGGTATTATTTATTTTATGTGCCCCTGTATGACAAAGGTCCTCACGCTTTAAATAAATTTGCGTGCCAATTTCCTTGCTTAATCTTTCTGCATAAAACAAAGGAGTGGGTCTTCCCACATAATCTTTTAGCAAAGCATGAAATTCTCTTTGAAACTCAGGATCCTGCATAATTTGCAGGTACTGCGTTTTTAAAGTCTCTACATTACTGTACAACATTTCTGGAATGTACGCACCTCCAAAATCACCATAGTAGCCTTCGGCACTAGGGTCTTGATAATTGATTGACTTGTTAAATGAGTGCATCTATAAAGGATTTAATTTTTTCTAAATTTTTATTACCTGGTGCCAGTTCAAACTGACTATTGATATCCAACGCAAACAAATCTTTGCCTGCTTTTGTTTTTTTCATTACTTCAATACCTCCAATATCATTAGGACCAATCCCTCCACTTAAAAAATAAGGTTTGCCTATTGAATTGCCTTTTATTAATTCCCAATTAAAATGAGCACCTGTTCCACCATACATTTTACTATCCGTATCAAATAAATAATAATCCGCACTATTTTCAAATGAAGCAATTTCCGGCATTTTATCACCTACCCTAAATACTTTTATCAATTGTGTATTCTGCAAAGACGCTGCTGCTAATTGCGCTCTTAATTGTGTGTAATATTCCAAATCCTCATCCCCATGCAATTGAACCATATCCAAGCCTGCATTTTTTATAATATTAATGACATGCTCAATAGGTTCATTTACAAACACCCCCACTTTCTTAGCATTGGATGATGTAAAATTTTTAATATCGCTTAACAGTAAACTATTTAAAACATATCTTTTGGAAGGAGCATAAAAAATAAAGCCAATACAATCCACACCCATTGCTTCCAATGCAATGGCTTGATTGATATCTGTGATTCCGCAAACTTTAATTTTCAATGTCCTCATTTAATATATTTTAATCGCTCCTTTTTATTAATCTTTTATTTTATTTGTAGACTAAATTCCTCAAACGCCTTTGCTGGATTTTCTTGTTTCATAAAATATTCTCCCATCAAAAATCCGTTAAAGCCTTCCTTTTTCAATAATTGAAAAGTAGCCAAATCATAAATACCACTCTCCGCTATACTTAGCTTTCCTTTCGGTAATAAGTTTTTCAATTGCAATGAATGTTCAATATTTACTTCAAAAGATTTTAAACTTCTATTATTGATACCTACTAAATCTACTTCCTCACATACATGTGCTAATTCCGATGCATCATGCAATTCCAACAATACTTCCAAGCCTAAACCTTTTGCAACGCTGGCTAATGATTTTGTCTCAACTGGTGTTAAGCAAGAAGCTATTAATAAAATTACAGAAGCCCCGTATGCCTTGGCTTCAATAACTTGAAATTCATCAATGATAAATTCTTTGCGTAAAACAGGAATTTCATTTTGAACTGCAATACTTAAATCAGCAAGACTGCCTCCAAAATATGGACCATCGGTTAAAACAGATATTCCTGATGCACCAAACTGTGTATAGGCTTTTGCCACTTCCTCCACACTTGCCACTGCATTGATAATTCCTTTTGAAGGGGATTGTCTTTTAAACTCAGCAATGATGCCTGTCTTTGAAGTATCTATTATATTTGCTTTTAAGGAGTAGCATGGTTTTTCAAACAAAGGCATGGCTTGTAATTGAGCAATGGTTATTTGCTTTTTTCTTTCAGCTACTTCGCCAAACTTTGTCTCTACAATTTTTGCTAAAATATTGGTACTCATTATTGCAGACTAATTAATTTTTGTAAACAATTATTTGCCGCACCTGATTCTAAACTAGTAACCGCAGCCTGATAAGCCTGCTCGTAATTTTCATACTTACCCGTTAAGTTCAATGCCATGGCAGCATTTGCCAAGACTACTGCATTTTGAGACCAGGTCCCTTTTTCTTGAATAATATTTCTAAAAATTTGAGCAGCTTCTTCCACTGTTGCGCCACCTGCTAAATCTTCCTGCATCACTCTCTTTTTACCCAAAGAGTATGGCGATAAAGTAAACTCTCCTTTATTAGTTACAATTTTGGTATCTGACGTTAAAGAAATTTCATCGTAACCATCTAAACTATTAATGACCGTAAAAGCTTTTCCTAAAGATTGTAAAACATAATTATAGATACGTGCCATTTCTAAATTGTAAACCCCAATTAATTGATATTTAGGTTGCGCTGGATTTACAATTGGCCCTAACATGTTAAAGAAAGTACGCACACCTATATTACGACGAATAGGTCCCACTGTTTTTAATGCAGGATGAAACAAAGGTGCATGTAAAAAACAAATGCCAGCTTCTTTAACTTCTTTTGATAATTGCGCTTGATCATTTTTAAAAGTATATCCCAACTGCTCCATTACATTGGAAGATCCACTCACACTGGAAGCACCATAATTACCATGCTTTACTATTGGCTGTCCAGCACCCGCCACTATAAAACAAGCTAAAGTAGAAATATTAAAAGTATCTTTTCCATCACCACCTGTACCTACAATATCCATTGCATTATCAATACCTAAATCCACTTTTACCGCAAGTGATAATAAAGCATCTCTAAAACCCATCAATTCTTCAATGGTAATACTTCGCATTAAAAATACAGTCACAAAGGAAGTTACTTCATGCTCATTATACGCACCATGTGAAATTTGAACCAATACTTCCTTAGCTTGTTCTCTGCTCAAGGTTTTGTGTTCAAATAAATATTGTAATAGTTTTTTCATCTCTTTAATACATTCATTAAAAAATAGTTGCGCTTATTTATATTAATATTTTAACCAATTGGCGATAATTTTTGCACCCTCCGGAGTTAATACACTTTCAGGATGATATTGAACGCCTTTCACATCATAGGTCTTATGTTCTAATGACATAATATAACCATCATCGTCCTTTGAAGTAATGATTAAATCGCTTGGTAAATCTTTTTCATTCACGACCCAGCTATGGTAACGACCCACACTAAAAGTATTAGGTAATCCTTGAAATAATATAGAGGGAGCTGTCAAATGAATCGGCGTAGCAATACCATGATATACTTTACTTAAATTACTCAAGCTACCTCCAAATGACTCACCAATGGCTTGTTGACCAAGGCAAACTCCAAAAATAGATTTAGTAGCGGCATACTCTTTAATCAATGGCAATAGTAAACCAGATTCGGAAGGTATACCTGGGCCTGGAGATAATAATATTTTATCAAAAGCCTTTACATCCTCTAAGGGAATTTCATCGTTTCTATGCACTTCCACTTTTGCATCTGTTGCAATCTCTTTAATCAACTGCACTAAGTTGTAAGTGAATGAATCGTAATTATCAAAAACTAATACTTTCATTATTCGTGAATTTTTTCTGCCAATACCATGGCTGTTTTTAAAGCGTTCAATTTATTATTTACTTCCTGCAATTCACTTTCGGGAACTGAAGCAGCAACCACCCCAGCACCTGCTTGGTAGGTCAAAGTATTTTGTTGACTCAAGAAAGTACGAATCATGATTGCTTGATTACAAGTGCCATTAAAACCAACAAACCCAATACATCCTCCATAATAAGAACGTTTAGTAGGCTCGATAGCATCAATAATTTGCATTGCTTTAAACTTTGGGGCACCACTTAAGGTACCTGCAGGAAAAGTTTTTGCAATCAAATGAAACGGATTCGATCCTTCGGCAACCTTGCCTTCTACCTCACTCACCAAGTGAATTACATGACTATAATAATGCACTTGACGATATTGCTTTACGCGTACTTCGGTACATACTCTACTTAAATCGTTACGTGCCAGATCTACCAACATCACATGTTCTGCGTTTTCTTTTGGATCGTCTAATAATTTTTGGGTCATATTGGCGTCCACTACAGCGTCTCCCGTTCTTTTAAAAGTACCTGCTATAGGATGCACAACCGCTTTCCCATTATTGATAATAATTTGCGCCTCAGGTGAAGAGCCAATTAATTTATAATCACCATAATCAAAGAAAAATAAATAAGGCGAAGGATTAATATTTCTTAAAGTGCGGTAAACATTAAATTCATCTCCTTGGAAAGATTGTTGAAAGCGTCTACTTAATACAATTTGAAAAACGTCTCCACGCATACAATGCTGAATACCTTTCTTAACCGCTTCTCTATATTCCTCATCTGTTAAGTTTGAACTTTCACCCCCTTGTAAACTAAATGGATACTGAGGCACATCCTTACTTTTAATGAAGGAAACCAAAGCGTCATATTCTGAAGCAATACCGTCCATTTTATTTTCACAAATAAAAATTTCGTCTTTAAAATGATTAAAAGCAATTACATATTGATACAAACGATAGCGCATTAAAGGCACTGCATCTGCTCCTTTTTTAAATTCAATGGTATCAAAAAATGGAATCGCATCATAAGCAGTGTATCCATATAAACCTTGTGCAAAAGCAGCCTCCTTTACCTCCTGCCCTTTCATTTCATATTGTTGCATATAGGACCAAATACGATCTGGCGCTGCATGAACATTTTGAATGATTTCTTTTTCAGGATCCTGATTGGGATATTTATATTCAATTTCGTTTAAAGAAGAAATTTCAATTCCCCCAATCGCATTCACTCCAATAAATGAATAACTATTTTCCGAAGCATGTGAGTCCGTGCTTTCTAATAAAATAGTGTCTCTAAACCTATCTCTTAATCGCAGATAAATACCTACTGGAGTATAGGTATCCGCAAGCATTCTTGATACGGTAGTTGTAATTTGCTTCTTTTGCATGTCCTATTTTAAATTCTTTCGTTTTAATATTTTTGTTCCTGACCGATAATAAAAAATAAACCCCGACATTGGATGTCGGGGTTTATGTATATTTTGACAATAATAGTTATGTCACTACAATACCCCAACGGAGTTTGTATGCCACCACCAAATATTGTTTGTTTTTTTCATTATCATTTATTCTAAGGCAAAATTACAGATTTGAGCTTTCCTTGCCAAAAAATTCTATCTAAATTCACAAATAGTAAGCTTAAAGCTATCAAATGTTAGTAACTTACAAAACCCCCTTGGTACTAGGGAGCGCATCGCTGTCCGGATTGCGTCTTACAGCCATTTTGATCGACTTCGCAAAAGCTTTGAAAATAGCTTCTATTTTATGGTGCTCATTATCTCCTTTACAACTAATATTTAGATTGGCTTTTGCAGCATCACTAAATGATTTGAAAAAATGGAAGAACATTTCGGTAGGCATTTCTCCAATTTTTTCACGCTTAAATTCGGCATCCCAAACAATCCAGTTTCTGCCACCAAAATCTATTAAGACTTTCGCTTCAGCTTCATCCATTGGCAATGCATAACCATAACGCTCCATTCCTCTTTTATCCATTAATCCCAAAGCAAAAGCTTCGCCCAAAGCAATACCTACATCCTCAATCGTATGATGCTCATCAATATGCAAATCACCATCGCATTTAATATTTAAATCCAAGGCACCGTGACGAGCAATTTGTTCTAACATATGATCAAAGAATCCCAAACCAGTTTCAATTTTTGCATCTCCCTTTCCATCTAAATTTAGTTCCACACTAATTTTAGTTTCTTTAGTGTTACGCGTATGGGATACTTTTCTTAAACCTAGTTTTAAGAAGCTATAAATTTCAGACCAAGTATTAGCTTCAAATGCAATGAAAGGCCTTAATTCCAATTCTTGTGCTTCTGTTAATTCATGTAAAGCTGACTTTAAATAAATGGCCTTACATCCAATGTTTTTTGCTAATGCGATATCACTCCATCTATCTCCAATCACAAATGAATTATGAATATCATAATGAACATTATTTAATAGTTGCGTTAACATACCTGTACCCGGTTTACGTGTAGGCTTATTATCAGCGGCAAAAGTATCATCAATAAAAATTTCATCAAATACAAATCCCTCGCCAGCTAGCGTTCGAACCATTAATTGTTGAAATGGCTCAAAGCTTTCTTTAGGATAACTTGCTGTACCCAAACCATCTTGATTCGTAACCATTACTTTATAGAAACCAAATTCAGCAGCAATCTTACCCAAGTAGCCAATAGCACCAGAGATAAAACTTGTTTTTTCGATACTATCAATTTGATAATCCGATTTTGGTTCTTCTAAAATAACGCCATCTCGATCTATAAAAAGAATTGGTTTCATGCTCCGCTTTGTATTTAACTTAAATTGTTTTATTTTTTGTTCTTTGCTGCTTGCACCTGTGCTAACGTTACTTTTGAAGCTTTATTACTCCAACTTGTTCTAACATAACTTAATACATTCGCAATATCCTCATCTTTTAAATCAGGATTAGCGGTCATCACATTGTTATAATAATATCCATCCAAAGCAATTTTTTCACTGTACCCTCCTCTTATTATTTTAACCAATCGAGCAATATTATTACCCACCAAATTACTAGATCCATCTAATGGAGCATTCATATTTGGAACACCTCCACCATCGGCTTGATGACAAGCCAAACACCTAGTTTCATATATTTTTTTACCTTTTACTAAATCCTGCGCGTTGGCTGAAATAGTAAAAAACAAAAGGGTTGAAAATAAAATTGTTAATTGTTTTGCCATTTTAAAATTGTATTGAATAAACTATTAAATAGTAGGTTTATATTTTTGTAATTTATTTAGCGTAGCTAATTTTAAAAATAGAACCTCTTGCATCATCACTCACGTATAATGAACCATCTGGTCCTTGCGCTAAACCACATGGTCTTGATTTTACTTTTCTAACATTGGTTACTTTTTCACCTTCAGCTAAACCTGAAAATCCGTTGGCAAAAATTTCCCATTCACCATTTGGTTTACCATCTTTAAATGGCACAAAGGCAACGAAATAACCTTCCTGAGGCAATGGTGCTCTATTCCAAGAACCGTGAAATGCGATAAACGCCCCATTTTTATATTTAGCTGGAAATTGATCTCCTGTGTAAAATAACAAACCGTTTGGTGCCATGTGTGCTGGGAAAAATACGGTAGGATTTAAGGCATTTTCTCCCCCTTCTTTTTTACCATCACCACCATATTCTGGAGCCAATATTTTTTTCTTTTGATAAGGATCAAAATATACATATGGCCATCCTGCATTATCTCCTTCATGTAACTCATACATTGTTTCAGCTGGCAATTCAGCATTTTGAGCATCATTATATAAAGTTGGATAAAAACTATTTAATTGGTCACGACCATGTTGCATTACAAATAATGAATTGGATTGGGTATTCCAATCTAATCCAACAACATTACGAAGTCCAGTAGCATATCTTTTACCATCACCATATACTTGATTTTCTTTGGTGCCACTAAATTTCCAAATACCACCCGCAGAATCTAAAATTGGACAAGGCATCATTCCTTTTGATCCAGGAGTTCTATCTTTTTCTTGACAAGCATTTGAATAGGCACCAATATTTACATACACATTATTATCACCATCCAAAGTGATTGATTTTGAAGCATGTTGATTTTTTGCAATCAATCCTTTAACAATTGTTTTAGGACTTAAAGGATTAACTACTTCATCTTTATCATTTAACTGATATAAATAAACATCATTATCCGAAGTTGCATATAAATCTTTCCCCTTAACTACAATTCCTGTTCCTCCATAATTTGCCCAGCCATTTATTTTATCTGCAACGCCATCCTTGTTTACGTCTTCTAAACGAATAATACTTTTACCCGCTTTATTTGGATACATCAATTTTGCAAAAACAACACCGGATTTTGTAATGGCAATATGTCTTGCACTCCCAATGGTATCTGCAAATAAAGTTGCTTTAAATCCTTCGGGTAATTTTAATCCAGCATTATTTTGAGCATTCAAATTCAATGCTAAAAGCACTACAGCAAAAAAGAAGATTGGTTTTAGATTTTTCATAAAATCGTTATGTGGTTTGTTAATTTATTAGATGAATTTAATAT
>DAIUEC010000054.1:0-14885 GCA_036845345.1 Sediminibacterium sp. | reverse complement strand
GAATATTTAGTTGTAATTTTAATATAAATAATAACACTATGTTTTTAATCATTCTCGGCATTATCATATTTTTTGCTGCCAAAGCGGTTCAAAATTTAAATCTTCCTATTGCTCAGCACCCTGGAGGAATTCGATTAGTTGGTATCATTGTAATTGCATTGGGGTTAATTACCTCTTGTGTAAAGCAAATTGATGCAGGTCAAATTGGCGTTCAATCCCTTTTTGGAAAAGTGCAGGATGAGGTATTAACGAGTGGATTGAATTTTGTAAACCCATTAATGGATATTAAACCTATTGATGTAAGAACGCAAAATTATACCATGAGTGGAGTGCATAATGAAGGGGATGTTGCTGGTGATGATGCAATTCGTGTATTAACTGCTGATGGTTTGGAAGTAGTTATAGATTTAACGGTTTTATACAGAGTGCAAGCAAATCAAGCACCAAAAATTGTAAGAGAAATTGGATATGATTTTAAAAATGTAGTAGTTCGTCCAATTACCAGAACTAAAATAAGAGACAATGCTGTTTATTATACAGCTGTTGATTTATATTCTGTAAAGCGTGATGAATTTCAAACTAGAATATTTAAAACCATCGAAGAAAATTTAAAAGCAAGAGGTTTGGTATTAGAGCAATTATTGGTACGTAATATTTCATTGCCTGCTTCTGTAAAAGGATCCATTGAAGAAAAAATAAAAGCAGAGCAGGATGCGCAAAAAATGCAATACGTTTTACAAAAAGAAAAGCAAGAAGCAGAACGTAAAAGAGTAGAAGCACAGGGTATTGCAGACTATCAAAAAATCATTAGTATGGGCTTAGGAGATAAGCAATTGCAATATGAGCAAATTCAAGCTATGAAAGGATTGATGACTTCTCCTAATAGCAAAGTAATCATTATGGGTGGAGGTAAAACTCCGGTTATTTTAGACGGTAAAAATTAATATTAAAAACTTTATAAAAATATTCTAAACTTATCTTTCGACATGAAAAAATTATCATTCATTCTTGCGCTAATTGCTTGTGTTCATTTTTCATTTGCACAATCTATTTTAAAAAGAGATCCAGAGATTGATGCAATGGTTAAAGAAATTAATGCGGATACTTTAAAAGCAAACATGTATAAATTGGTTTCTTTTGGAACAAGAAATACATTGAGTACACAAGGAAATCCTACAAGAGGTGTGGGAGCTGCAAGACAATGGATATTGAGCCGATTTAAAGATTATGCAAAACAATCGGACGGAAGACTGTCTGCGTTCATTGATACTGTTACTTATTTGCCTGACGGTAAGAGAGTGGATAGACCCATTATTTTAGGAAATGTGGTAGCTACTTTAAAAGGAACGGATCCTAATGATCATCGTCTTTTTATTATGAGTGGCCATATGGATAATATGAGAACAAATGTAATGGATAGTGTTGGGGATGCACCAGGTGCGGATGATGACGGAAGTGGAACCGTTGCGGTGATGGAATGCGCGCGTATTATGAGTAAACATAAATTTCCTGCTACTATTATTTTTGTAACGGTTGCTGGTGAGGAGCAAGGATTAATTGGCGCCTATTATATGGCCAAGAAAGCGAAAAAAGAAAATTGGGCTATTGAAGCGGTTTTGAATAATGATATCATGGGAAGTAATAATAGCAATGAAACCAATATCATTGAAAATACAAAATTGCGTGTGTTTAGTGAAGGGCTTTCAGTAACTGATACGGGTAAGGCAGCTTTACAAATTAGAAGTTTAGGTTTAGAAAATGATGGTCGCTCAAGACAATTGGCTAGATACATTAAAGAAATTGCAGAAAGATATATTGACAATATGCAAGTAGTGATGGTATATCGTAACGATCGTTTTTTAAGAGGCGGTGATCATACTCCATATGTTGAAAATGGTTTTGCTGCGGTTCGTTTTACAGAAATGAATGAAAATTATACACGTCAACATAAGGATGTGCATACTGAGAATGGGATTAATTATGGCGACTTGCCTGAGCATATTGATTTTGAATATTTAAGAAAGAACTCAGGGGTGAACTTATCTAATTTAGCTAATTTGGCAAAAGCACCAGCTATGCCAGAGGAAGTAAAAATTGATGTAAAGAATTTAAGCAACACTAGTTATTTATATTGGAAAGCGCCAAAGACAGGAGTCGTAAAAGGTTACTATATTTTAATGCGTGAAACTACAAGTCCTGTTTGGCAAAAGAAATTATATACAGAGTCTTTAGACATAAGATTGCCCTATAGTAAGGATAATTACTTTTTTGCAGTGCAAAGTGTAAATGAATCTGGTAATGAAAGTTTACCGGTGATTCCAGCGGTGGGTAGATAAGTACCAATTTATGATTTTAATGACAGCAATGATTGTGACGCATGAACTTAATTAATGAGCAATGGGTGCTTGAGCATGTCAGACATCGTTCTGCAATTGGGCATAAAAAATCCTTTGGTCATGTATTAGTAATTGCCGGATCGGAGGGGAAGGCTGGTGCTGCAATTTTATGTGCAAAAGCAGCTTTACATGCTGGTTGTGGCATGGTAACAGCAATGATTCCCAAGGAAGCAACCATTGTTTTATTAGAACAATGTCCCGAAGTCATGTATGTGCATGATTCCAATATGGAGCAATTAGATTTGAAGCATTTTGATTCAATTGTGATTGGTCCAGGATTAGGATTTTCAGCAACAGCAATATCCAATTTGAAATTTTTACTGAATCATTATACTGGACCAATTGTCATTGATGCCGACGCATTAACAATTGTTTCAACTGATTTGAGTTTATTAAAATCTAATCATATCATAACACCTCATCCAGGGGAGTTCGCGCGTTTACAAGGATTTGAATATCATGAAGAGGGGCGTTTGTTGCAGGCTCAAAATTTTGTAGAAAAATATCGACCAATTTTGATTTTAAAAGGTGCTGGAACTATAGTGGGATCAGGCGAAAAGGGCATAATGCAAAACACAACAGGCAATGATGGCATGGCAACCGCGGGAAGTGGTGATGTATTGGCCGGAATTATTGGGGCCCTTTGTGCACAAGGATATCCACTATTTAATGCAGCTGCAATTGGAGTGTATATCCATGGTTTGGCAGGTGACAATGCAGTTAAAGAAATCTCTAAAGCAAGTTTAGTAGCTGGGGATATCATTACTTACCTGGGGGGGATAAGGTTGATTGATTAATTTCTACAGACATAATTTTTTTTTATTCATTTTTAAATAATCAGTAACTTCGGTTATGAAATCGTTCAAATTATTATTAGTAATTGTCCCTTTTGTTTTAGGTGCATGTAGCAAAGGTGGAGATACAGCAACGCCAACACCGACGCCTACTCCAACACCTACTGAATCGCCAGTAGCTTTTACTGTTAATGTGGATCCGGGTGCGGGGAATATTTTGGGTGTTGTAGGAACTTCTCAAGCGATTGTTGTTAAAGTAAGTTCGACAATTCCAACTGCGGGTGTAACTATTGCAGTTACTGTCACTAAGGACGCAGATAATAGTTCTGTTTTTACAACCTCTAATTCAAGTGTTGCCGCTGATAATAATTTTACAATTACTGGCTTAACAGCCGGTGTATTGTGCACAGCGAATGTAGTTGTTACTTCAAAATCAACTGCTACAAATACAAAGGCGGTGAGTTTTAAATTAGCAGCTAAGTAAAATTGGCTTTATTCATAAAAAAGTCCTATCGAATTCATTATCGATGGGACTTTTTAATTTTGGGGCACCTATCTTTGCACCATGATTTCATCAAGGCTTAAATCTCCGTTTTTTTTAATACTTATTTTAGGGTTGCTTACATCCATTGGGCCATTGTCCATTGATATGTATTTGCCCGCTTTCCCAAGCATAGCTAAAAATTTAAATACGTCGGTTTCCAATGTGATGCTATCGCTTTCCTCTTTTTTTGTGGGCATCTCTATAGGGCAATTATTATATGGACCTTTGTTAGAAAGATTTGGCCGCAAAACACCTCTGTATTTTGGGTTAAGTTTATATGCGATTTCAGCTATTGCCTGTGCATCTGCAATGTCAGTGGAAACGCTAATTATATTTAGATTTTTTCAAGCACTAGGTGGATGTGTAGGTATGGTTGCATCTAGAGCCATGGTGCGTGATTTATTTGATGTTAAAGACAATGCGAAAGTGTTTTCAACACTCATGTTGGTGGTTGCAGTTTCACCCATTATTGCCCCAACTTTAGGAGGTTATATCACAACGACTTTAGGATGGAGGTATATTTTTATCATGTTAATTATTGTAATTGCTTTAATTATAGCAGGAATTTATTTCTTATTGCCGGAAAGTAAAAAGCCTGATCCAACATATTCATTAAAGCCTTCCAATATTTTAAAGGGGTTTGCAGTAATTATAAAAGAACCGCAATTTGCTGTATATACATTTACGGGAGCAGTTGCATATGCTGGTTTATATTCGTACATAAGTGGCTCGCCTCATGTTTTCATGGAAGTATTTAAAGTGAGTGAGCAACATTTTGGATGGATATTTGCATTGGTGGCAGGAGGATTGATTACAGCAAGTCAGTTTAATACACAGTTATTAAAAAGATTTACATCAGAACAAATTATTAAAGCAGCGCTTACTATCCAGGGTATCGTTGGTATTATTTTAGTTTCAACTTCTATTTTTGGATATAGTGAATTGTACTCAACTATTGTTTTAGTTTTATTATTTTTAGGTTGTCAAGGATTTTTATTCCCCAATGCTTCTGCACTTTCGATGGCGCCATTTGCAAAAAACGCAGGTAATGCATCGGCCTTAATGGGATTTATCCAAATGAGTGTTGGTGCATTTATGTCAGCAATGGTAAGTGTATTTAATAATCCCACAACTTTACCAATGACAGGAGTGATGGCATTTTGTACATTAACTGCTTCCCTTATTTATTATATTGGCCGAAAAGTAATTGTCAAAAAAGCAAGTATAGCATTGGTGGAAGAGGAGGAAGTTGAAATGATCAATACCTTATAGTACCAATCATTTCAAGCATCAATCCTATAGTAATTAATTTAATTAATTACTATTATTTCTCTTTAATAATAATTTCAGCTCCCTTAGCCTTTTCAATGAATAATCCATCAATTGTATTATTCGTAATTGATAAGGTTTGTTCCTTTTGAAGATGCTGCATTGAAGGTAAATAGGCAATACATTTATTCGGGTCTAATCCTAGTTTTTTCCAATCAATTTTGACAGCAATTTTCGTATCAGCTTCCGCCCAGCTTGCGATACTGATTAATGCTGATTTTTGTTTCTTATAAACAGTTGCTAATACTTTTTCATTGCTAGTGGTAACAGGGCAATTTTCACTCCAATAGCCAATCATTTTTGAATCCTTCATACCAAACTCATCCCATAATTTCCAAATGGCTCTTGGATCTGCATTTTCATCCCAAGGCATTCTATTGGTCATGCCGTAAATCATTCCGCGATAAGGGTTGCCGCCGCCTTCAAGCATTTCACCCATCAATCCAAATGGGATCCCACTTACTTCGGTTAAATAAAAATCGGGTGTGCCTTTTTGGTAATCAAAGTATTCTCCAAACCATAATTTATTTAAGTAAGGGAAGTGTTCCATATACAAATTGGCACTATTGTTAAACCCGTCGTTTTTATTGTATTGATTGGCAGAATGTAAATCAATGATACCTGGATGATTATTTTGCGTCAACACTCTTTTCACACGCTTCATGGTGATTCTGTCAAAAGCAACATCATCTAAATATATTCCATCTATGCCCACATTGTTTACTAACCAATTCATGCCTTCGATATAATAATTATGCCACCTGCTCATGCCGCTATTCACAATGGCTGCGTCTTTTATTTCAGGAACAAACCAGGCAGCAATATAGTCGTCTCCAATATGTTCTTGTAACCAACTATAGCCACCACCTTTTCCTGGAGAATAAATTTCATGTCCCAAACTACGTAAAGGGAATGTTTCATAAGCATGATTGGAAAGTTCACGAACCGTATTGTAAATTTTAACTTTTAAACCTTTGCTATGTGCTTCATCAATATAGGCTTTCATTTTAGCATGTTCAATGAAAGGGTAGTTGATCCAAGGATTAATTTCATTGGCATGGTGTATATTGATAATCTTTGCACTGCTCACTGATTTAATAGTATCAATTGGTTTGTATGCATGGAAGAATTTAGCATCCCATTGAAAGTTGGTATTAATCGTATGGAAAGGAGTAATTAATAAAGTGAAATTATAATACAATGATTCTCCTTTATTTAAATGACGCTTGCCACTATAATTATTTACAAGAACGGTTTCATTTTTTTGATCAATATGAATCCCACCTTTATTATTGTTGCCCCATGAAGAAGGTAATAGCAAAGGTTTTTGCAAATAAAAATTAGTATTCAAAGGACGCGTATAGTTTTCGTCTCGTAATGAGAACTGTAATCCTGCATTCACATCACCAATCCAGGCGCCATCCTGATTTTTGGTTGCTACTTCCCATACCCAGTCTAATTTTTCGGGACGGAGTCCGCCTTTCTGTCCAAGCCCCATCATATATTTTGAAGCTTTTTTATCCAATGGCATTTGCATTTGGATATCATCAATGTCTGCATTTTCAAGGGCTGTTATTTTAACCGAGTATACCATGAATCCATCAAATTCAATGGATCCATTTACTTGCATATTTAATTGTGCGTTAGAAGATGTTGAAGTCCAGTTGACCATTCCATTTCCCTTTTCCATAAATTTAAATTGGCTATGGTTAAACTTTGATACATTGCCATTACTAGTGCTTAAAAATTGAATAGGTGCTGTTAAAATATTTTTTGGACTACTTGCATAGTTTGTCATTTCGGGAGTAAAGTATGTTTGAATTTGTTTAGGCAACCCATCTTCATTTAAAATAATCTGCCTTCCTAGGAGACGGATACTTTTTTCTTTAACAACCAATGGTGTGTAAGGAGCAATTACTTCATTTTTTTGAGCAAGAGTAGAGTTAAGCCATTTTAGGCGAGTTTGTTTCCAAGGCTCATTCGCGCCGCTATTTACAGCAATATTGTTGTTCACATGAATGATGAGATCAATTTCTTGTTCGGATGAACCATTGCTTTTTACAAATGCTTTTCCGCTATATTCTCCAGGAGCAGCATTCAAAGGAATATCAATGCCACACCATAATGCTTGTACATTATTAGCGTCTACATTTACTATTTTCTTTAAAGGCTTCTGATCATATGTGGTCCCTTCTAGATTGATACAAGTAATTTGTTTTGCATCAATTGTATTCCCGTTTATTGATTTTAAATTGGAAAAACGAATACTTATATCTTTCGTTTCATTTAGAGCGTAAATGCCTATTTGAAATGCAAACCATTCTCCTTTATCCGCATTGCCTTTTAATTTTGATACATCTTGTTGCATCCATTTCAATGGCAATTCTTTTGTCATTTTAATTGGATACATGCGATCTTCAGGAATTGCAATAAAAGGGTTGTTGGCTGTTTTGGGGATTTTTGCCTTTATAATATTAACAAATTTTGCAATTTCATCTTTACTTGCCACCACTTCCATCGGATAAAAACTATTTAAAGTATCAATGGATTGGAATGCGCTTGCAGAAGCAACTTCGCTAGTCGTGTAGTCCGCTACATTTGTATTAATTGGCTTTAAATAAACTCCTTTTGGATAATTAGATCTGCCTTCGTTTTTATAGGGCAAATAATAAATATAATAATTTCCCTTTCCACTAGTTGGTTTGAAATTAATTTCGCCCATTATTTTGTCAATGGATATTACTTTAAAATCCGTGATATTTTTGCCCGTTTGAGCGTCCTGTATAATGATTCTTTTGTCTTGAGGGTTATTGTCTCTACGACGCCATTCCACCATTGCTTTTACCCATTGTGCATCCGACTTTACATTTATAACTGCTCTATGATTCCCTAAAGAATCTGAGTTCCAGCATTTATTGCAAACAGAATATTCAATATTTTGTTGGTTAGATTGTGCGTTAAGATATACGCAAAAACATAATAATAATGAAATTGTAAGCGCGCGCGAAAAAATTACTTGCATAGCATTTCGTTTAGTAAATATGAACTTGGAAGTTACAAAATTTACTAGCTAAAATGCCATGTTCTATTACTTAACTGCTCTCTTTGGTCCCATCGGTAGAGTATATCCTAAATTCAATATAAATTCAAGTGTGCCAAATCCTTGCTTAGCAGTACCTTGATTCACAGCCAAATTGTAGTAGTAGGCGTAGTCCACTTTACCCGCAAATTCTAAATAAAGGCTTTTTTTGAATGTACTTCTTAATGCATATTCAGCCCCAGTATTCCATCCACCAAATTGAAAAAGTTGATTGTTTTTTACGCCAAATAAGCAGTTTTCCACATGGGGAATTAATGGCCCAATACCCACTTTAGCTAAGCCATCAAACGCAAAATCTTTTGTTGATATTTTAGTGAACTTCTTTCTTTTTACAATATTGAATAATAAAAAGTTAGCGCCATTATTTAAGTAGTAATAATTTCTTGAAGTACCTGTACCAGTTTTTGAAAAAACAAAACTTGAGTCAATGGGTCTGTTATTATAAGTGCCCACCATATGCACTGTTTGGTTGTCTAAAAACAAAGCCTTGGTATGGTCAAAATTAATTTCAATGGCTAAGTCCTTATCCTTGTCAATAAAATATCCAATTCTGTAATTGTATTGAGGAATGCTAATTGCTTTCGTTAATAGGGCATCATCCCAACCTGGATGATCCTCCAGCTTTGTATTTTTAAATGTAAAATTATTCCCTAAGCTCGGTTGACTAATACTTACGTTTGTTGGTGTATACCATTCTTTATTATAACCCCAAGAAAAATAAAATTCGCCCTTTCTTTCAGTTTTTTGAGCAGTAGCATCCGCTACAATTATTACCATCACTATTACTGCTAACCATTTATTCAATTTCATCATCAAAAATTTTTTGTAAAGGTAGGATAAAATTATGCTTGAAAGGCTTTAAAATGAAATGTTTATAATCATATTTTTGGTAAATTTGCAAATTGAATAATAACCCATGAAGCAACATTTACAAAAGCTTGCCAGCACTTTAAAAGGAGATCTTTTCTTTGACAAAACCATGCGCACTTTGTATGCAACAGATGCTTCCAGTTATCGTGAACTACCATTGGCGGTTGCTATTCCTAAAACCAAGCAAGATTTAATGTTATTAATACATTTTGCGCTTGAGCATAATACCTCTTTAATTCCAAGGACTGCGGGTACTTCATTGGCCGGTCAGGTAGTGGGAAGTGGGATTATTGTAGATGTCTCCAAATATTTTAATCAGATCATTGAATTAAATAAAGAAGAAGGTTGGGTGCGTGTGCAACCTGGTGTAATAAGAGATGAACTTAATTTATTCTTAAAGCCGTATAATTTATTTTTTGGCCCAGAAACATCTACTGCCAATCGAGCAATGATTGGAGGTATGGTGGGTAATAATTCTTGTGGTTCAAATTCGGTGGTGTATCGAAGTACAAGAGAACATTTAATTGAAGTGACAGCTTTATTGAGTGATGGAACCGAAACCGTTTTTAAAAGTATTTCAACAGATGATTTTCATGCGAAATGCGAGTTGGGCAATTTAGAAGGGAATATTTATAAGTCTATTCGAAGCTTATTAAGCAATTATGATAACCAAGTGGAAATCAGAAAAGAGTTCCCCAAAAAATCTGTTGAGCGACGTAATACCGGGTATGCGATTGATTTATTAGTAGAGATGGATCCATTTACTGCAGGAGGTGAAAACTTTAATTTTTGTAGTTTGATTGCGGGATCGGAAGGAACATTGGCATTGATTACTGAAATAAAATTAAATGTAGTTCCTGCGCCTCCAAAAGAAACAGGTTTATTATGTGTCCATTTTAATACTGTAGATGAATCCTTACATGCCAATTTGATTGGTTTAAAATACAACCCTAGTGCGAGTGAATTAATTGACCATTATATTTTAGAATGTACCAAGGAAAATAAGGAACAAATGCAGAATCGCTTTTTTGTTCAAGGAGATCCTGGTGCAATTTTAGTGATAGAGTTTGTGAAAGAAACAAGGGAAGAGATATTGGCATTAACGAATGCAGTGGAAGCGGATATGCGTGCTGCAGGATTGGGATATCATTTTCCAGTTTTGGTTGGAGCGGATACGAAAAAAATATGGACTTTGCGCAAAGCAGGTCTGGGCTTATTAAGTATCCTGCCAGGGGATGAAAAAGCAGTGCCTGTAATTGAAGATACAGCAGTAGATGTTGCGGACTTGCCTAACTATATTCGTGATTTTAACGAGATATTAAAAAAGCATGGATTGCATGCAGTGCATTATGCGCATGCAGGTTCTGGTGAAATTCATTTAAGGCCTATCATCAATTTAAAAACCAAAGAGGGTAATCAATTATTTAGAACCATTGCCGAAGAAGTGGCGACGCTGGTAAAAAAGTATGATGGTTCCTTAAGTGGTGAGCATGGTGATGGACGATTAAGAGGAGAGTTCATCAAACAAATGGTAGGAGAGAAGAACTATGCTTTATTGAAACAAGTTAAAGCAACTTGGGACCCCAATAATATCTTCAATCCAAACAAGATTGTGGATACCCCTTCCATGAATAGCATGCTTCGTTATGAGCCAGGGCAAATTACCCCTGAGTTTGAAACTATTTTCCGTTTTCATAAGCAGGATATTTTACAACATGCCGAACAATGTAATGGTTCGGGGGATTGCCGTAAAACAAATTTATCAGGTGGTACGATGTGTCCTTCCTATATGGCCACTCGAAACGAAAAAGATACCACTAGAGCAAGAGCTAATATTTTAAGAGAGTTTTTAACCCATTCCACAAAGGAAAATCGCTACGATCATAAAGAGATTTATGATGTAATGAGTCTGTGTTTAAGTTGTAAGGCTTGTAAAAGTGAATGCCCTTCCAATGTGGATATGGCTAAATTAAAAGCCGAGTTTCTTCAACATTATTATGATGCTAATGGCGTTACATTAAGATCAAAATTAATTGCCAATTTCACAGCGACTGCTAAATTGGGATCTATTGCACCTTCCATTTATAATTTTGTAATGGGAAATGCAATTACGGGGGCTGCTATAAAAGCATTGTCAGGATTTGCTATTAAACGTTCCATGCCAACGATATCAAAGCAAACTTTAAAGGCTTGGTATCTTAAAAAATATATTGCACCGGTAAATCCAATCAAGCAGATTTATGTATTCTGTGATGAGTTTACTAATTATAATGATGCTGAAATTGGAATCAAAGCCATTCAATTATTGACCGCATTAAATTATGAAGTAATTATTCCAAAGCATGAAGAGAGTGGAAGAACTTGGTTGTCAAAAGGATTAGTTCGCAAGGCAAAATTAATTGCGAATAAAAATATCGAGTTTTTAGGCTCATTGGTTACGGAGGCGAATCCTATTGTGGGTTTGGAACCTTCTGCGATATTAACTTTTAGAGATGAATACCCCGATTTAGCATCAGATACTAATTTAGTTCAAGCAAAACAGTTGGCTAAAAATAGTTTCTTTATTGATGAGTTCTTGGCGCGTGAAATTGAAATTGGCAATATTAAAAAAGAGCAATTTACACAGGAGCAAAAATCAATTTTATTGCATGGTCATTGCCAACAAAAAGCAGTTGGTAATTTAGCTGATTCTGTTAAAGTACTTTCTTTCCCTGCTAATTATAAAGTGGAAACGATACCGTCAGGATGTTGTGGTATGGCGGGTTCCTTTGGATATGAAAAAGAACATTATGAGGTTTCTATGAATATTGGAGAATTGGTTTTATTTCCTAAAGTGAGGGCCAATAAGGATACCTGCACGATTGCCGCGCCTGGAACTAGTTGTAGACATCAAATTAAAGACGGTACTGGCGCACATGCATTACACACAGTAGAGGTTTTATTTGAGGCATTGAAGGCTTAAATAAATCGGCACCTATTTTATCCATTTGTATAATTCTTTAACTAGCTATTGAATTATTTATTAAATTCATTCATCTTTTAAACGATTGTATTTATGAAAAAATATTTATTGGTTGCAAGTATATTCATTGCTATTATGAGCATTGGTCAAAATTCAAATGCACCACAAGCAAAAACAAATAATGGTATCGTAGAAGGAGTAAAGGAAGCAAGTGGAATTTTAGCTTTCAAGGGAGTTCCTTTTGCAGCACCACCAGTTGGTGAAAATCGTTGGAAAGCACCACAACCCCTTAAAAATTGGAATGGCGTTTTGGCTACAAAACAATTTGGCCCAAGAGGTGTGCAAGCAGCCATTTTTGGGGATATGGGATTTCGTTCAAATGGCATGAGTGAGGATTGTTTGTATTTAAATATATGGTCTCCAAATACAAAAGCTAAATTACCGGTGTTGGTATATTTTTATGGCGGAGGTTTTGTAGCAGGTGATGGTTCTGAAGCAAGATATGATGGAGAAAGTATGGCTCAAAGAGGTATTGTAGCCATTACCGTTAATTATAGATTAGGGATATTTGGTTCCTTTGCACACCCTGCATTAACAAACGAAGCACCTTATCATGGTTCTGGAAATTATGGTTTATTGGATCAAGCTGCTGCATTAAAATGGGTGAGTGAAAATATTGCCTCTTTTGGTGGTGATCCTAAAAAAATCACGATTGCTGGTGAATCAGCAGGTTCTGTTTCAGTGAGTGCACAAATGGTATCACCACTTTCTAAAAATTTAATTGCAGGTGCTATTGGGGAGAGTGGCTCAATGTTGGGCACCTTGCCTCCAATGCCATTGGCTGATGCGGAAAAAAATGGAGTAGAGTTTGCAAAACAAGTTGGTGCGAATTCTTTACAAGATTTAAGAAACATACCTGCCGATAAATTATTGGATTCCGTAATGAAGTTTGGCGCCTTTAGATTCTCATCAACTATTGATGGATATTTTTATCCAAAAGCACCTATTGAAGTTTTCAAAGAGGGTAGTCAATCGCATATTCCTTTATTAGTTGGATGGAACTCAGAAGAAATGAATGCAAGAGCCATTATGGGTAAAGAAGATTTCACCAAAGACAATTATGAAAAAGTGGTGAAGCAATTATACGGTGAAAATGCTGCTGATATTCTTTCTGTTTATAAAGTTACAAAAGATGCAGAAGTAGAAGCTGTTGCTACTAGTTTAGCAGGAGATCGTTTTATAGGTTTTAGTACTTGGAGATGGTCTGATTTGCAAGAGAAAACAGGAGGTGGTAAACCAGTGTACAGATATATGTATGCAAGACCTCGACCTGATATGGTTCCTGAAATGGGGGATGCTACGCCTGGTTTAGCAGGAGGTGTTCAAAAATCAAATGGAGGACCAAAACCAGCACCTGCAAAAGGGGCAGTACACTCTGCAGAGATAGAATATGCAATGGGAAATTTACACTATAATAAAGTGTATGCTTGGACAAAAGATGACTACGCAGTTTCTGCAACGATGCAATCTTATTTTGCCAATTTCATCAAAACAGGTAATCCAAATGGCGAAGGTTTGCCAACTTGGTCTGCAACTAATACGAGTAAGCCAGTACCTGTTATGCGTATTGATGCAAAAACTGTATTGCAAAAGGATGCGCATGCAGCTAGATATCAATTATTGGAAAAACTTGCAGATAAAAAATAGAATAGGTAATTATTTAAAATAATTTTTGCTCATTTAATTCAGTGTAAAAGAAGGGCTCTCTTGGATTCAATTCATTCCTGAAACTTTTCTTTAAAGTATAAGCGTCCATTAAGTTTTCATCTATTTGAAGGGAAGCCAATTCCATGATGGTTGATTCATTGATATTTGGATCTAACCATGCATTGGCTTGCTCTTCATTCAATATGGTGGGCATACGCATCTTTTTATTATGAATCATTTCCATTAAGCCATTCGCTTTAGTGGTCACAATCGAGAATGTGTCCATAGTTTCACCTGATTCAACATCTACCCATGGCTGATAAATCCCAGCCATAAAAAAGTAAGGATTATCTTTTAAGCTTATAAAATAGGGGTATGCATTTTCTTTTTTGGTTCCCGATGGTTTAAAGTGCCTCCATTCATAAAATCCACTAGATAATACCAAGCACCTGCGTTTAAGTGCGGGTTGCTTAAAGAGTTTGCTTTCAAAAAGTCGCTCAGCTGTTGCATTTAAAGTATTGAATTGCTCACGACCTTTCATTACTTCCAATGTACTTTTTACCCATGGCGCAATCAATTCCCAATGCCCTAGTTCCAAAGTAAAATCATCTTGATCGGATTTAATTATTGGCCAATTCGCATATTCAAAACCACTTTGTAACGGTCTTTCAATCGGGGGCAATTCTTTGGTCTTCCCTTTGATGGTTACTTTAGCACCTTTTGGTATGGAAACACTATTGTAGTAGCACATGTGGATGTATTGAATACAAATAAAGTAAAGATTTTGGAAACATTATCTTATTTTCAACTATAATGATAAATATATGGAAGTACATCACCCACACCACCCAACCCACAAAAAGAAATGGTCTGAATATATTCTTGAGTTTGTAATGTTATTCACGGCTGTTACCCTTGGTTTTTTTGCAGAAAATATTAGAGAGGGGATTGCAGAGAAGCATAAAAAGCAGGAATTATTAGCGGCAGTAGTTAAAGACTTTAAAACAGATAAGGAGGAGTTTAACAGACATCGGTTATTGATTAAACAAAGAATTGAAATTTGTGATAACTACACTAAGTTTTTACAAATGGACTATAAAAATGTAAATAAAATTGATTTTTATTTAGCTGCTATAACTTATGGTGAAAACAAGGATGTAGTCTTTAATGAAAAATCCAGAAA
>DAIUEC010000053.1:0-15797 GCA_036845345.1 Sediminibacterium sp. | reverse complement strand
CAACTAAGAAAGCCGGTAAAGGAAAAAAATCAAGTGATGATGACGATGATCTTGGCTTAGATGATGACTTAAATTTGGACGATGATTTATTTGATGACAAAGATGAATTTGATGATGATTTCTAGTTTATAAAAACAACATCAAATAAAAACACTACTACTCCTTAATGGTGTATAAAGATTGTAACGAGGCCTGTAAAATATCATTTTTACGGGCCTCAAATTTTTCTAGCATATCCTTCGGTAATTTTAAAGTATAAGATTTTCCAGTAGCTACCACTTGATCGAACTTAGGATTCAAAGCAATTAATTCTTTTTCTACAATATTTAAATAAGCAGCAATCACTGCAATTTTGAATCTCCCACTAATGGTCACTTCTTTTAAATCTGTTTGCAATAAAACAGAAGCCCCTTTTTTGTTTTTTGCATCTGTAGTAGGGGTAAGTATTCCTCTTTCATCGAATGCGCTTAGTATACCTTTTTCATCGAATGCAGATAGTATTCCTCTTTCATCGAATGCTCGCGCATTCTCTTCCATTACATAATGCGTGGCTATGAATTTTTTAACATGATTTCTGGTTTCCAAAGGAAGCTCATATTGCAGTTGCCAAAAATCCTTAGTGCCTTTTTTCTGAATCGCCTGTTTTACTCTACCGGCTCCTCCATTGTATGCAGCCACCACTAATAACCAATCCCCAAATTGCGCATATAATTCTTTAAGTAAGGTTGCCGCTGCAATAGTGCTTTTTCTATAATCAGTTCTTTCGTCTATCGGACTTGTCTTCAAACCAAAGCGAGCTGCTTCATCGGGCATCAATTGCCAAGGACCAACAGCTCCTGCCCATGAAACTAGATTTGAACTTAAATGACTTTCAATCACACTTAAATATTTTAATTCCACTGGCACCCCATTGGCAGTTAAAATTTCATCATATAAATTAAAATAGGGTTTTGCCCAGGTTTTCATTTTAGTCAATTCTGCACCTTGCTTATCCATATAGCTTTGAATAAAACTTATGGCCTTGGGATTCAATTGAAAATTAAAAGGTTTTTCTTTATTCCCTGTAGAAGTAATTTTAAACAAACTTGAAAACCCAACCCTTAAATCTTGTAGGGAATCCTCTTTTGTTTTTGAAGCTTGCGCATGTAATTGATTCATTTGAAACATGCATATTATCAGCAAACCAATGCAAGTAATTTTTTTAATGAAACGCTTAATATGCAAATTCATAAAATAATTATTGTTTCAATTTCATCATCTCATTAGAAAACTGAAGTAATCCGGTTTCATTAAAAGAAGCACTCATTATTTGTAATCCAAATGGCATGCCATTGGAGTGCTTAAACAAAGGAATAGAAATCGCAGGAATGCCAACCAAATTCGCATACACAGTATAGATATCTGCCAAAAACATTTCAGTAGCAGAGTGACTATTTTCGCCTAATTTAAAAGCAGGACTTGGCACAGTGGGTGAAACCAAAATATCAAAGTTTGAAAATAAATCATTGGTAAGGTCTACTAATTTTCTACGCACTTGTTGTGCTTTTGTAAAGTAGGCATCAAAATAACCGGCACTTAAAACAAATGTGCCTAATAAAATTCGTCTTTGCACTTCGGCACCAAAACCTTCGGTTCTTGATTTTTTATATAAGTCAGTAAGGTCTTCTATTTTATCATTTGTACGATGACCAAATTTAATCCCATCAAAACGTGATAAATTACTTGAAGCCTCTGCTGTTGTGAGTACATAATAAGTAGGCACTAAATAACTAAGTAAACTAAAATCAATCGCTTCTACTTCATATCCTTTTTCAACCAAGGATGCTAAATAAGATTCAGTTTGTTTTTTAATTTCAGGATCCAATCCATGATGTGATAATGTTTCTTTAAAGTAAGCTACTTTTTTAGGGCTTGCATTTTCTTTTTCAATAACAGCCGAATAAGCTTGCACTTCTTTAGCCGAAACAGTGCTGTCAAAATTATCAGCACCGGCAATGACTTCTAAAACCAATGCTGCATCTTGAACCGTATGGGAGAAGATGCCTATTTGATCAAAGGAAGAAGCATAGGCAATTAATCCATATCTAGAAATACGACCATAGCTTGGCTTAAGTCCAATCACACCACAAAAATCTGCTGGCTGACGAACAGAACCACCTGTATCTGATCCTAAACTCACCATACATAAATTAGCTTGAATCGCCACTGCAGAACCACCAGATGAACCACCTGGCACACGTGAGGTATCCAATGCATTTTTTACGGGACCGAAAGCAGAATTTTCATTGCTACTTCCCATGGCAAATTCATCACAGTTTTGTCTACCAATTATAATAGCACCTTCATCAATTAATTTTTGTACTGCAGTTGCAGAATATACTGCTGTATAATTTTCAAGTATTTTAGAAGCTGCACTTACTTTATGTCCATTATAACACAATACATCTTTGATACCTACTACTACTCCATGTAATTTTCCCAATGGTTTTCCAGAAGCTTGTAGTGTATCTAATTCTATTGCGCGCGTTTTTGCTTCTGTACCAAACACTTCTAAAAAAGAATTTAACTGCGCATTTTTTTCAATTTGTTCCAAATAAAAATCTACCGCCTGCGTACAGGAAACCGTACCGGCTGCTAGTGCATTTTGATAATCTTTTATGGAGTTGAATGGAAACAATGTAACAGTTATTTGTGCGTGATCAGTTGAATAAAAATTAAACTTAAAGGTACGTGAAATATCATAAAAAAACGGACTCCGAAAATCGGAACCCGTTTACTATAAATTGATTCAAAAAGAGTTTTGTAGAAAAACTTTCTTGTTGAGTACTAGAATCTTTTTTCCTTGATACGAGCGCTCTTACCACTACGATCACGTAAGTAGTATAATTTAGCACGACGTACTTTACCAGACTTATTCAACACGATACCATCGATGTTTGGAGATAAGAAAGGGAATAAACGCTCTACACCTACACCATCAGAGATTTTACGAACAGTAAAAGTAGCGGTAGCACCAGTTCCTTGTGTTTTGATTACATCACCACGGAAACTTTGGATACGCTCTTTACCACCCTCTACAATCTTGTAGTTTACGGTAATATTATCACCAGCTTTAAATGCTGGGTATTCTTTTTTTGCTGTCAATTGCTCGTGTACGAACTTTACTGCTTCGCTCATAATTCTTGTTTTTTGCGGACGGCAAAGGTAGGGTTACCCTCGCTATTATCCAAATTATTTCAACCAAATATTAAATTCCTGCCTTTTTAGGCCTTTTTTCTACTATCGAGCAATATTTACCGCTCTTTTTTCACGGATTACAGTCACCTTAATTTGACCAGGATAGGTCATTTCGGTCTGTATTTTCTGTGCAATTTCAAAGCTCAATTGGTCAGAAGACTGATCGGTTACCTTTTCGGCTTCCACAATCACCCTTAATTCACGACCGGCTTGGATCGCATACGCTTTCTCTACCCCTTGGTAGTTCATTGCCAAGTTCTCTAAGTCCTTGATTCTCTGAATGTATTGTTGCATAATCTCTCTTCTCGCACCTGGTCTAGCACCGCTAATCGCGTCACAAGCCTGGATAATTGGAGAAATTACATATTGCATTTCCATTTCATCGTGGTGAGCACCAATAGCATTTACTACCGCTGGGTTTTCACCGTATTTCTCAGCTAATTTAGCCCCTAATAATGCGTGGCTCAATTCTGTCTCCTCATCTGGTACTTTACCAATATCGTGCAGTAAACCGGCTCTCTTAGCCAATTTAGGATTCATTCCTAATTCAGCTGCCATGATACCACATAAGTTAGCAGTTTCACGAGAGTGCATTAATAAGTTTTGACCATAAGAACTACGGAAACGCATTTTACCTACGATTCTAATTAATTCTTTATGTAAACCATGAATACCTAATTCAATTACAGTACGCTCTCCAATTTCAACAATTTGCTCTTCTAATTGACGACGAGTTTTTTCAACTACCTCTTCAATACGTGCAGGGTGAATACGACCATCTGCCACTAAACGTTGTAAGGATAAGCGTGCAATTTCACGACGCAATGGATCGAATGAAGATAATAAGATTGCTTCCGGCGTATCGTCCACAATTAAATCCACTCCAGTTGCAGCTTCAATAGCGCGGATATTACGTCCTTCACGACCAATGATTTGTCCTTTCATTTCATCTGACTCCAAGTTAAACACCGTCACTGTATTTTCAATAGCAACTTCGGCAGCTGTACGTTGGATAGATTGAATTATAATTTTACGCGCTTCTTTATTCGCCTTTTGTTTAGCGTCTTCAATAATATCTTGTTGTAAAGAAAGGGCCTGTGTTTGGGCTTCGTTCTTTAAGCTTTCAATTAATTGTTGCTTCGCATCTTCGGCACTTAAATTCGCGATTTTTTCCAAACGACGAATATGCTCTTCTTGGTGCTTTTCAAGCTCGGTACGCTTTACATTTACCAAATCAATTTCACGATTTAATTTTTCTTTGATTAAATCGTTGTCCTTGATTTGTTTATCTAAAGCAGCTACTTTTTGATTAATGTTCAGCTCGTTTTGCTTGATACGATTTTCAGCTTCTCCAATTTTTTTGTTACGCTCTAAAATTTCACGATCATGATCGGCCTTTAATTGAACAAAACGTTCTTTAGCTTCTAATTGCTTTTCTTTCTTAACCGTTTCGGCTCTTAACTCAGCCTCTTTTAAAATGCTTGCAGCCTGTGCTTCAGCTTCTTCTACTTGTTTTTTGGTATTACGCGCAAAAACCAATTTGCCTACCAGGAGTCCGCCCACTAGTGAAGACGCTCCTACGATGATCAATAATATTGATGGTTCCATTGTCTAAATCTTGTTGTTTAAAAAAAATCATACTGCCCCTTTTTCGATTTGAAATTTCACAAATTCTTCGGTTATAAATTGCTAAACGACATAGTTAAGATACTATGCTGCAAGACAATCCATTACAAATTAATTTAATGCGTCAAAGGTTCAGCTACGAAGATAAAGAAATAATGGAATGAATGGATGAAATTGCCCCCTTCTCCTGCTAATTAGTTGCCAGAAACCACTTTTTCGATACTAGCGGTAAGAGAATCCAGTTGATTTTGAAGATTTTCAAGCTCATATAGATTTTGGCCTGAGGATTGTTGCTCGGTGGTGAACCATAAAAGGACCATCGAAATATAATCTTGCATGTCCTTTCCGGCATATAAATTCTTGAATTCCACCATTTTAGCATTGATAATTGCTGCTGTTTTTCGTACGGCCTCCTCGTCCTTTGGAGCAATTCTTACCCTGTAACTACGATCGGCAATCGTAATATTTACAGGAATCATTTCATTTGGGTTGGTTTGCTCAGCGGACATACAAATATTTTATGCGTATTGTACTATTAAGGATTGAGATTATTAATTCCGTTATCAATCTCCTTAATATATTGGTCAATTTTTTTAATCAGTTTTGCTTTTTCTGCTGGATCCATGCCTCCACCCTGATTCATCAAAGCCGCAGTCAATTGTCCCTGCCCTTCTTTTATTTTTTCTTCCAAAGATTGTTGAACCAGCTGATGATTGGAAATAGTCGCCTTTAATTGCTGATTTTCTTTTTCCAAAGCCACATACATCTTTAATAAAGCACTTAGCTTTTCTTGTAAGTTGGATATGGATTTTTTTAAATCAACCATTGTTAGGCTTTATTGAATTGATAAATGAATATAGTTATTTTCTAATTTCAGCTTGGATATTTTTTTCAAATAGTTGAATCAAGGTCTTCATCATGGTATCAATTTCAACATCCGTTAAAGTCTTATCTGTTGCATTGAAAACAAAATTGATAGCCACTGATTTTTTACCTGCTCCTAATTTTTCGCTTTCGAAAATATCAAAAACACGTACTGAATTCAATGCACCTAATTTTGCTTGTTGAATGCTTGATTGAATCGCTTCAAATGGAGTTTCCTTAGCAATCACTAATGCTAAATCTCTTTCTACGGAAGGATATTTTGATACCTCTTTATAAACTACTTTCTTACTTTGGTATGCTGCAAGTAATGCTGCTAAATCAAAATTGATATAATACACTGCTTGCTTAATTCCAAAGGCTTGTAGCTTTTTATTGCTCATTGCTTCCAACTGACCAATTGTTTTTTTATTCCAAACCAATTCCGTGCTCCCATTAGAACTTGTTTTTTCATGCACCCCATTAATTCCTAATAAATCTATAATCGCATTCGCAATTCCTTTGGCTACAAAATAGTCTTGATCAGTTCCCTTTGTTCTCCAGCTATCTGCCTGTTGTTTACCTGAGATATAAATAGCAAGTTGTTCTGATTCGTAATATTTACCAGCATTAGATTTACCATACACTTTGCCAATTTCAAAAAATGAAATTGCATTGTTTTGTCTATTTAAATTATATGCAATAGTCTCTAGCCCTGTCTCCAACATACTTGGACGCATTACATCCAATTCTGCACTCAAGTTATTTAACATTTTAACTGCAGTAGTTAAAGTCTCTTCACTAAAGTAGGCACTGTTGGTAATAGAGTTGGTCAAAATTTCTGTAAATCCACGACCCACTAAATAATTAGCAATTTTTTCTTTGAATTTTTCCTTTTGTTCTAATGGGTCGATAGAAGGACTCATGGTGATAGCACTCGGAATTTCAATATTATCCAAACCATCAATTCTTAACACTTCTTCCACTAAGTCGGCCTGTAAACTAATATCAGGCTTATGATAAGGAACCGCCACTTGAATGCTATCGGCATTTTCAGTGATGATCTCAAAACCTAGACTAGTTAATATCGTTTTTACTTTTTCATTTGGATATACTTTCCCGCTTAACTTTTTCAAGTAAGCATATGTAAGCGTCACCACTGCCTTTGATGCAGGGCTAGGATAAATATCAACCACTTCACTACATTTTCCTCCAGCCATTTCTTGAATTAAAGCTGCTGCACGCGCTAATACATTTACCGTACCTGCAATATCCACGCCCTTCTCAAAACGAGTAGCAGCATCGGTTCTAAGGCCATGGTGCAATGAAGTTTTACGCACATGTATATTTTCAAACCAAGCACTTTCTAAAAATATGCTCGTAGTTGATGTAGACACTCCACTTTTTAATCCACCAAAAACACCTGCAATACATAAAGGCTTTTCGGTATCACTAATCATTAAATCATTCGCCGTTAACTTTCTTTCTGTACCATCTAAAGTCACAAACAAAGTATTCGCAGGATATTTTTTTACCACAACCGTTGCATCCTTAATTTGATCTGCATCAAATGCATGTAAAGGCTGTCCAGTTTCGTGTAAAATATAATTCGTGATGTCTACAATATTATTAATACTACGAACCCCAATTGCAGCTAATCTATTTTTTAACCAGCTTGGAGAATCCTTTACTTGAACGCCTTCAATCACCAATCCACTATAACGCGCACAAGCCTTTTCATCTTCAATAATTACTTTGAAAGGCTTTACTGCATTGTCTTTTGCCAATGTATTTGTAAAAGGACTTTTTGCGCTAGTAGGCGATTCATGATAAGACAAATAAGCGCAAACATCTTTTGCAACACCATAATGACTCATGGCATCCATACGATTAGGTGTAAGCCCTATTTCATATACATAATCTTGATAGTATTCATAAAGTGATGCAACCGGAGTACCCACTTTGATGCTAGGATCTAAAACAATAATTCCACCATGATCATCACTAATACCAATTTCATCTTCGGCACAAATCATGCCCTCACTTTCTTCCCCTCTAATCTTTGCCAACTTCATGGTAATTCCTGCTTCGGCATTTTTAGGATAAATAGTGGTTCCAATAGTTGCCACTACTACTTTTTGACCTAAAGCCACATTACTTGCACCACAAACAATATTTAATGGACGCTCTCCACCCGTATTGACTTTTGTTAATTTTAATTTATCCGCATTTGGATGTTGGCTTAATTCCATCACTTCACCCACTACCAATCCTGCTAAGCCGCCTTTAAAATTTTCTATTTTTTCCAAGGATTCCACTTCTAATCCAATAGAGGTCAATATAGTAGATAAATCTTCGGGGCTAATTGTTTTTGGTAAATATTCACTCAGCCAGTTGTAACTAATGGTCATATAAGCACTTTAAAGTATAGCTTCAAAAATAAGCAATTTTTTGTGCGCGTATGGACTCAAAGGTGAATAACCCCAAAAATGAGGTGCAAAACAGGTGTATAACCCCAAAATCATGTGCATTGCCGTTCTATGGATTTGTGGATATCCAAACTTGAAAATAAATTTCATGTTCTGCTTTTTAGAGTGGATTTTCGCAGTAAGAAAACAGTGTTTATTATGTCGATTCCAAATATCAATACCAATACTAAAAACCGCAAAAAGAGCTCAAGTGTGGACATTAGTTCCATGATGTATGGAAAAATTCCACCACAAGCAAAAGAACTTGAAGAAGCTGTATTAGGGGGCATCTTATTGGAGAAAAGTGCTTTTGATACGGTGACTGAAATTTTAAAGCCAGAGTGTTTTTATACCGATGCACACCAGATGATTTTTACTGCCATGCAAGGTTTGCAAATGGACAACCAGCCCATTGACATGCTTACTGTTGTGGAGGCTTTAAAAAAGCGCGAACAATTGGATTTAGTAGGTGGTGCTTATTATATTTCTAAGTTAACCAATGTTGTTGTTTCTACTGCAAACATTGAAGCGCATGCAAGAATTGTTTTACAGAAATTTATCCAAAGAGAATTAATTAGAATCAGTGGTGAAGTCATTGCAAACGCCTACGAAGACAGTACAGATGTATTTGATTTATTGGATGACAGTGAAACCAAGATGTTCAATATCACGAATAATTACTTGAAAAAGAATTTCGTGGATATTCAAAATGCATTGGCAGATGCCGTGAACAGAATTGACGAATTAAGAACTAAGAAGGATGAAATATCGGGGGTGCCAAGTGGATTCAATTCATTAGACAGAATCACTTACGGATGGCAACCTACGGATTTAATTATATTGGCAGCACGTCCATCTGTGGGTAAAACCGCGTTCGCCTTAAACCTAGCGCGTAATGCAGCATTGCACCCTACCAAACCACAGGCTGTTGGATTTTTCAGTTTGGAGATGAGTGCCTCTCAATTGGTACAAAGAATTTTGAGTGCGGAGAGTGAAATTAAAATGGAAAAAATTTCACGTGGTAAATTAGAGGATTATGAATACCAACAATTGCATAGCAAGGGTATTAAAAAACTAGAGACTGCTCCTATTTATATTGATGATACGGCCGCTTTAAATATTTTTGAATTTAGAGCAAAGGCAAGAAGATTGGTGAACAAACACAATGTAAAAATCATCATTATTGACTACTTGCAATTAATGAGTGGATCAGGTGATAGAAATTCCAATCGTGAACAAGAAATTAGTAATATCTCTCGAAGTTTAAAAGCATTGGCAAAGGAATTAAATATTCCAATTATTGCTTTATCACAGTTGAGTCGTGCGGTGGAAACTAGAAAAGAAAGTAAGATGCCTCAGTTGAGTGATCTTCGTGAATCAGGAGCCATTGAACAAGATGCCGATATGGTAATGTTTATATATCGCCCAGAATATTATGAGGTAATGAGTAATGAGAATGGCGAAAGTACACAGGGTGAAACACATATTAGAATTGCAAAACACAGAAACGGTTCTTTAGACTTAATTAAATTAAGAGCTAGATTAGATATTCAAAGATTCGAGGAATGGGATGGCGATAGTGGCACCCTACCTGGTTTACCTAATAATTACAAACCCATTTCTAGTTTCAATAATCCAGCGGCCGAAGGCGATGGAGGCAGATTCTTTATTCAAGGAAGTCGTATGAATGGCGGTGAATTTGATGAAGGATTAAATGAAGAAAGTCCTTTTTAATTTTGCATAAAAATTAATTCGCTAGCTATGTCTGTTCCTTATTTTTATGAACCACAACTTACCAATATTGTTTCTACTTATATTTTAAGTGAAGAAACCAGTAAGCATTGTGTTCAGGTTTTAAGAATGAAGGATGGAGATCGCATTGATTTAACCAATGGCATTGGAGAAATTTTCGAATCCACCATTACCAATGCACATAAAAAATCGGCTACAGTACAAATTCAACATCAAAAAAGTATTGCAGCCCCAGCACAAAAAATAACTTTAGGAATTTCCTTGTTAAAAAATGCAGTTCGACTGGAATGGCTACTTGAAAAAGCAACAGAAATGGGCGTTCATGCTATTGTACCATTGTTATGCGAGCGTACCATCCATGAAAGATTTAAGCAAGATAGAATGCAAAATATTTTGCAATCTGCAATGATCCAAAGCCAACAAGCTTGGTTGCCTATTTTAAATACCCCTACTACATTTGCCGATTGCATTAAAAGTATGCAAGGAGCTCAAAAATTAATTGCACATTGTGAGCCCACACAAAAAACTAGCATTAAAGAATTAAAGGCGAGCGATGATTGTGTTTTACTAATTGGGCCTGAAGGTGATTTTAGTCCCCATGAAATTGAGGAAGCGATCAATCTACAATATCAAGCCATACATCTTGGCAATACCAGATTAAGAACCGAAACTGCTGGCATATTTGCATTGAGTGTATTAAAAAAATTCTAAATTGCAGCTATGACTGTTTTAGAAGTAACAACACCCAAATTAGTTAGGGAATTTCTAAACTTGAATGCGAGAGTAAATCAAGACAATCCACATTATATTCGTCCATTGGACAATGAGGTGGAACAGGTATTCCATCCCGAAAAAAATAAATTATTTAAAGACGGCAATGCCAAAAGATGGATTGTACAAGACAAAGATGGTATTACCGTGGGACGTATTGCTGCTTTTTATTATAGTAAATACGTAAATAAAGGCACTGAATTTCCAGTAGGTTGCGTGGGTTATTTTGATGCCATCAACAATCAAACAATTGCAAACTTATTATTTGATACTGCCAAGCAATGGTTAATTGAAAATGGAATGGAAGCCATGGATGGGCCCATTAATTTTGGTGACCGAGATAAATGGTGGGGATTAATGGTAGATGGTTACGTTAATGAACCCATGTATGGAATGTCATTTAATCCAGATTACTACGAGACCTTATTTACGAACTATGGTTTTGAGAATTATTACAATCAATACTACTATCGATTAAATACTTTTGATGAACTGCCACCTCGCTTTAAAGAGCGCTATGAAAAATTTAAAGCAAAGTCAGATTATCAAGCAAGGCATTTAGATAAATCACAATTGGAAAAATACGCACAGGATTTTGTGACTATATATAATGCTGCCTGGGCACAACATGGTGAAGCAAAAGCAATCACTTATGAGCAAATCATGAAATTATTTAAATCACTTAAACCAGTGATGGATCCCCGCGTAATTTGGTTTGCTTATTATAAGGAAGAGCCTATTGCTATGTTCATTAATATCCCAGATGTAAATCAATATTTTAAATTTTTTGATGGGAAATTGGGACTAAAACAAAAGCTTCATTTATTATGGATGAAGTTTAGAGGTCAAAATAATCGTTTAACTGGATTAGCTTTTGGAGTAGTGCCAAAATACCAATCCTTGGGCATTGATAGTTTTTTAATTTACTCAAGTTATTTATTGCTTTTAGACATTAAAACTTACCAGCAATATGAAATGGGTTGGGCCGCAGATTGGAATCCTAAAATGGTAAATATTTATAAAAGCTTAGGGGCCCAGCCTAGTAGACAAATGGTCACTTTTAGACATATTTTCAATACCGAAGCCCATCCTTTTGAGCGCCACCCAGTTATGGAATACAACACGGGTTCCTAATATAAATGTGCATAAAAGGCGCCTAAAATTTTAGGGGATAATCTGTATATTGCACGTCTACTATGGATAATTTTGTTGTTTCTGCTCGAAAATATAGACCCCAAAACTTTAATACCGTTGTGGGGCAGTCGCATATTACGACCACCCTTAAAAATGCCATTTTAAACAATCATTTAGCGCATGCTTTTTTGTTTTGTGGACCAAGAGGGGTTGGTAAAACTACTTGTGCGCGTATTTTAGCAAAGACCATCAATTGTACCAACATTACCAAGGAGGGGGAAGCTTGCAATGAATGTGATAGCTGTACCTCTTTTGAAAAAGGAGCTAGCTTAAACATACATGAATTAGATGCAGCTAGCAATAACTCAGTAGATGATATTAGAACCCTAGTTGATCAGGTTAGATTCGCTCCACAAGCCGGCAAATACAAGGTATATATTGTGGATGAGGTCCACATGTTAAGTGCAAGTGCATTTAATGCATTCCTAAAAACTTTGGAAGAGCCTCCTGCCCATGCTATTTTTATTTTAGCGACAACGGAGAAGCATAAAATTTTACCTACCATTTTAAGTAGATGTCAAATTTTTGATTTTAAAAGAATTACCAATAACGATACGGTTGAACACCTTGAAGAAATCATTAGTAAAGAACATATTAAAGCGGAACGTAACGCCTTACAACTCATTGCACAAAAAAGTGAAGGTTGCATGCGTGATGCCTTGAGTATTTTAGATAAAATTGTAAGTTTTTCCAATGGAGAATTAACCTATAAAAATACCCTTGAGCATTTAAACATATTAGACGAAGAATATTTTTTCAAATTGATTGAATACCTAACAAAACAAGCGCTTACAAAGGCTATGTTATTGTATGATGAAATCAATCAAAAAGGATTTGAAGGAGATATGGTATTGTCAGGCTTAGCCTCTTTTATCAGAAACTTATTAGTGTGTAAAGATCCTGCAAGTGCTTCCTTATTAGAATCCATTGAGGGATGGAGAGATCAATACATTAGTACTGCGAAAGAAATTAGTACTCCTTATTTAGTGAGTGCCCTTAATATTTTAAACGAAGCTGAAATTCAATTTAAACAAACACGCAATAAAAGGCTGCATGTTGAAATGGCCATTATAAAGTTGAACTTTTTGGCACAGGCAATTGAATTAAGTTTGGATGACAACCAGATAGTAAAAAAAAACTAGTTGATGCACACTACCCTATTCGCTTAAAGAAAATAATGCCTTTAAGTAATGTAGTTGTGAATGCTGAAGCCAAACTTGTTATTGAAACCCCTACACCGGCTGTTGCTCCTAAAACAGCACCAGCAGCAAGTTCACGAACAGCAACTGTTGCAAACACACAAACCGCTTCAACTCCAATTGTTTCAGCTACTCCAGCACCTGCTAAGCCTGAGGCTCCAGTAGCAAAAGCAAAACCATCCGCAATTCCAACACCTTCTGCTACAGGGGGTACTAATAAAAATTTACTTGCCGTATTGCAACAAAAATATGGCAAGGAATATGATATTGAAGAGGTGAAAGAGTCTATCCCTTTGAATATGGATATTTTAAAAACCTGTTGGGATGAATATGCAGTTGTTTTGGAAGCCAATGCAAAGCATGCATCTGCTGGCACTTTTAAAGTAGCGGAACTTAATATCATTGACGACACTCATTTTACAGTAACTGTAGGCGCGTTAACAGCACAAAAATTTGTGGAGCAAGAGCGCATGAATGTATTAGAAAAAGTTTGGGAACAATTTCAAAACAGAGCCATTCAATTGGATATATTGGTTGAAGCTAGTGAGCAAGAAGATGTTCCATTGCATATGCGTCTTAATAGCAAACAAAAATACGATCGTATTGCCGAGCAATATCCTTTGGTAAGAGAACTTAAGAACAAGTGTAACTTAGAAGTATATTTTTAATAGGGACTACAATTTGGCTTTGCTATATCCCTTTAGTTTTAAGAATTGAAATACTTTTTGGCGGTGATCTCCTTGAATAATGATTTCACCATCTTTCACCGAACCGCCCGTCCCACAATGGTTTTTAAGTAATTTCCCTAAGGCATTCATGTCATCTTCGCTTCCTATAAATCCATAAACAATCGTAACTGTTTTACCTGCACGATGTTTTGTCTCCAATATCACACGCAAAGGCTGTTGCGCAGGCTCTAATGTTTCCACAACTTCCTCTTCACTAGGAGGTAAATAATTGGGGTCAGTGCTATATACTAATGGGGATCCTGCTGCTTTATTTTTTTTACTCATTCAATAACGCTTATAATAATGGATTGAAATTAACTTACTCTAACACTCACAATAGTTAAGTGCTGTTTGTTTTCCTGCATCAATAAAGTTAAATTGTATTTAGTATTTTGAGACAATAATTTGCCTGTCAAATATATGGTTGTACCCACTTTTCGCTCTGCATTTTTTTCAAAACCAATAATATTATTGCGACTATAAAAAGACCTCAACATTTCATTTGCATCCACAGGAGTATATTGTTTTTGACCCGCAAAATCGGGCAAATTCACTTCCACTTGCGTATCCCAAAAGGAAAGTAATTTATTAAAATTGGCAGTCTGCAAATGTTGCACCAATTGATCGGCATCATTTTGAGCGCTTGCGCCCAAACTAGCAAATGCAAAAAGTGCTAGTAGTAATATTTGTCTAATCCAGCTCATTTTTTAATATTAGATGTAAGGATATCTGCGTAAATTTGCATGAAACTCATTTTTTGTGTAAAATGGGGTTTCTCAGAACAAAATTAGAACTAAGTAGACCAAAAATAAAGATTATGTCAAAAAAAGTAATTTTAGTAATTATGGATGGCTGGGGACTAGGGAAAGTGCCTTTATCAGATGCTATTCAACAAGCAAATGTTCCATTCGTAAGCAGTTTGTATAATAAATACCCTCATTCCACTTTAATTACTTGCGGCGAAGATGTAGGATTGCCCGAAGGTCAAATGGGCAATAGTGAGGTTGGTCATTTGAATTTAGGTGCGGGTAGAATCGTTTACCAGGAATTACAAAGAATCAATGTGGCGATAAAAGATGGAGAACTAGCAGCGAATCCAACTTTGCTTGCCTCTATTAAGTATGCAAAAGAAAATAACAAACCTTTACATTTATTAGGATTAGTAAGTGATGGTGGCGTGCATGCACACACTTCACATTTAAAAGCCATCTGTGATATCTGTAAAGCAAATGGTTTAGATAAAGTATTCATTCATGCATTTACAGACGGAAGAGATACGGATCCAAAAAGTGGTTTAGCCTATGTTGAAAATGTGGAAGCGCATTTAAAAACATCAGTAGGAAAAATTGCCACCGTGAGCGGAAGATATTATGCAATGGATCGTGATAAGCGTTGGGAAAGAGTGCAATTAGCATATGATGCATTGGTAAATGCAAATGGACCAACAGCAAACTCGGCACTTGAAGCGATTCAAGAAAATTATGCTAAAGATATTACTGATGAATTTATCAAGCCAACTATACTTTTAGAAAATGGCGCGCCTATTGCTAAAATAGAAGCGGGTGATGCTGTATTGTGTTTCAATTTTAGAACAGATCGTTGTAGAGAAATTACAGAAGTATTATCTCAAAAAGATTTTCCTGAATTTGGAATGAAAAAATTGGATTTACATTACACAACTATCACCAAATATGATGAAACTTTCCAAAATGTGCATGTCATTTTCGAGAATGATAATTTAGTAAATACATTAGGTGATGTATTAGCTCAAAACAATAAAAAACAAATTAGAATTGCAGAAACTGAAAAGTATCCACATGTTACTTTCTTTTTTAGTGGCGGCCGTGAAGTTCCTTTTGAGGGAGAATCACGTATAATGGCTCCATCCCCTAAAGTTGCCACTTATGATTTGCAACCAGAAATGAGTGCTGCTGAATTAACTGAAAAATTATTACCTGAAA
>DAIUEC010000052.1:0-16186 GCA_036845345.1 Sediminibacterium sp. | reverse complement strand
ATATCTAAGTAATTCACATCTCTTTTTAATAAACCAATTTCATTTGAACATATTCCAAATTGGTTTCCTTGTTTAAATTTTCTGTAAATAATACTTTTACCATTTTTTACTTCAATTATTGGCCTATTTAGTTCATTTATCCTTTTATCAAATCCAAGTTCTTTTAAATCATTTAGAACTAAAAATATTTTATCATAATCATCTTGATCGATATGAACATCTTCATTATTTAACTTATACTCATTTAATAATTTGAGTTTTAATTTCTTATATTCTGACATCCATTTAATGTTTCTATAAAATTATATAATTTCAAACATATATATATAAATCATATTTAATAAGATTATTTCAATTCCACCCCTTCACCTCTATTCACCCCTGTTTTCCCTTTAAAACACAAAACCTCGCAGGAACCTGGCAGGGATTTATTTGACATTTATCAATAAACTTTGCATATATGGATCATATTGATAAAAATCTTGTTCAACAAATTGATTCCCTTGTCTTATAAAGACCGATCTCTTTTTTATCATAATATTTAATGCGTCATTATAATGAATGTTACCAGCCACACCATCTATGAATGCAACATCTTTTATACCATCTCCATTAAAATCAGAATATATCATTCTTGGTTTCCAATCTCTAGCCAATCTTGGATTATTTATCGAAAATTGAAATAAATTTTTATCGATTACAAATGATCCATCAATTTGTTGAATATAACCATACAAATTCCAAGTATTATAACTTGCTTCATTAAGTCCTATAATATCTTTTCTACCATCTCCATTTACATCATCTATGATAAAATCATTTTGTGTGTACATAGGATTATTGGTTCCATCTCCATAATAAGGTAAATTTATGATACTAGACTTGTTAAATCTACCATTACCTAAGTTGATTAAAACTTTAGGAATTTTTGGTCCTAAAGTTGAACTGTTTAAATCTTCAGAGGACGAAAGTACTAAATCATTTTTACCGTCTTTATTAATGTCAGAAATAACACAATCACCTGCATTATATGCACATTCAGCACATGATTCACCAAATCCATTATTGTTTGTGTAATTTAAATTAGGATCATTTACAAAAGTTGCAGAATTTAAATTTGAAAAATATGGGAATCCGGTAACACCCCACATAATTCTCATCATTGGTCCATAGTTGATAACTAAATCAGGAATCCCATCTCCATTCAAATCACCTACATCACCTCCTGTATGCCAAAAAATTGGGCTTTCTGTAACTAATGGTTTTAAATCATATCCTCCCTTACCATCACTAATTGCTAAAGATACTGGTTTAGAATATTTTAAAATATTATCAGATGTATAAAAGTTAGGTATTCCCTCATCTATATATCCAAAAATTACTAAGTCAACGTAATTATCATCATTTAAATATAGTGGTACAACTTTCTGAGCATTCCATATTAATGACATTTGAGATTTATCATTAAATAGGTTTTTATCTTCAAATTTTTTTGTTGTGGAATTCCAAATTAAAAATCCAACATCATTATCTAAATTATTACTATAAATATTCCCTGGACAAAAAACATCTATATATCCATCGCCATTAAAGTCACCACTAACTGTATTTAATCCAGTTCCAACATGGTCATGACCTGTTCCAGGGGTATGAAAAATTACAGAAATTATATCAGATAAAACTGGAACATTTTTCCAGTAACTTGATCCTTGTTGTTTTGCATTTGCAGCAACCTTATATCCCATAAATCTTCCTAATGGATTATTAACTACGGATATTGATTTATTTAAAATATTTGAAGGAGTTGATTTTGAAGAAATAGTAACAGATAAAGAATAATTACCTGATTTTTTCAAACCTGGGATATTTAAACTTAAACTTGAAGTAATTAAACTAGTATCTAACTTAAATACCTGTTTTGAACTATCAACCCATGTGGTAGTAATGGAGTAAACTACTCCTGCACTTGGTAATTTAGAACTTACTGTAATTACAAGAGGTAGTGTGTCTGCAACATTATAAGTTCCTGTATCAAGGTTTGTTGTGAATTTTATTGACTCTTCTTGAACAACTGCAACTGGGGGTGATACTTTATCTGTTTTACTACAAGCAAATAGCAATAGGCTTCCCAAAGCAAAGATTACTCTTTTCATAAATTAAGTTTTAATCTATCCTTTGGGGTCCTCAAATATAATCATTTATAATACATTAAATCAGGTCTAAATAATTCCACCCATTCACCTCCATTCACCCCTGTTTTCCCTTAAAAAACCCAAAACCTGGCAGGAACCTGGCAGAGACGTAATCCAAAAGAAAAAGGGTTTATGAATTTTGCTTCATAAACCCTTGATAATGTTGCCTTTCCCCTGTGGGCCCACCTGGGCATGATCCAGGGACCCCCTGATTATGAGTCAGGTGCTCTAACCAACTGAGCTATAGGCCCTCATAATAAATGGTTTTACTATGACAGGCTGCAAAAATAGTAAAATTGACCATGTGATTGACCATAATCCCCGAATATTTTAACCTTTTTTAAGGTTATCTACCCTTTTTTTCGACTATTTTTGCGGCATGAAGAAAGTAATATTATCGGCTATAACTATTTTATTCCTAGGATACGTTGCTAAAGCGCAAACAACAACTTCAACTGGTGAAACTAAAATTGATCTTTCAGGCCGCGCGGCCGATCATTTGGTATTTCAGTTTGGCAGTGACGCTTTAATGAGTCGTCCGGATAGCGTTAAAACAAGTGGGTTTAGTAGACACTTTAATGTTTACTTTATGTACGATAAGCCCTTTAAGAAAAATCAACATTATAGTGTTGCGTTTGGTGCTGGTTTAGGAACTGACAATTTATTTTTAGATAATCATACTTATGCTAATTTAAAGACAAGTGCAAGCACGCTTCCTTTTCAACAATTAGATACAACAGCAAATCATTTTGCGAAGCAAAAATTAACTACCATTTATTTGCAAGCACCTGTAGAATTAAGGTATTACAGCGATCCAGCGCATCCAGGTAAGTCTTGGAAAGCTGCAGCTGGTATAAAAGCAGGCATGTTATTAAAAGCATATTCTAAAGCAAAAAATTACGAAACTGCTGGCGGAGCTTCTATCTATGGTAAAACATTTATCGAAAAACAGGAGGATACACGTTTCTTTAATTCAACCGATATTACTTTAACTGGTCGTGTTGGTTATGGTATTTTTTCTCTCGACATGGGCTATACGCCAACAGGTTATTTACGTGATGGATATGGTGCTGTGATGAATAAAGTTTCATTTGGTATCACAATTAGTGGTTTATAGTAAATCACTTCAAATATTTTGAAAACCCTCTATTTAGAGGGTTTTTTATTTACCCCAAACATTAGATTATCTTTGTAAAAACATTGCATTTTGATAGAGAAGAAAAGTATTATTAAAAAGGAAGAGAAAGCGGTATTGGTGGGTCTTATTCAAAAAGACCAAACCGAGGAACAAGTAAATGAATACTTAGCAGAGCTTGCATTTTTAGCGGAGACGGCGGGAGCAATGACCATTAAATTATTTAAACAAAGATTACAGCATCCAGATTCAAGAACTTTTGTAGGAAAGGGAAAATTGGATGAGATAAAACAATACGTTGCTGCGAAGGATGTTGACATGGTGATATTCGATGATGAATTAACTGGATCACAAATTTCTAATATTGAAAAAGAAGTAAAGTGCAGAGTCATTGATCGTTCAGATTTAATTCTTGATATTTTCGCATCACGAGCAAGAACCGCATCTGCAAAAGTGCAAGTGGAGCTAGCGCAGTATCAATATATCTTACCAAGATTAAAAGGGATGTGGACGCACTTAGAAAGACAAGGTGCCGGTATTGGATCGAGAGGTCCGGGTGAAACTGAAATTGAAACTGACCGTCGTATTGTTAAAGATAAAATTTCTTTACTAAGAAAAAGATTAGAAGAAATTGATAAACAATCTTTCACACAACGTAAAGAGCGTGGTGAATTTATTCGCGTTGCTTTGGTTGGTTATACGAATGTGGGCAAGAGTACCATTATGAATTTAATGAGTAAGAGTGATGTGTTTGCAGAAAATAAATTGTTTGCAACCCTTGATACCACTACGCGTAAAGTAGTTTTTGAAAACACGCCTTTTTTATTAAGTGACACGGTTGGATTTATTCGTAAGCTTCCGCATCATTTAGTAGAAAGTTTTAAAAGTACTTTAGATGAAGTGCGTGAGGCCGATGTGTTATTACATGTAGTAGATATCTCACATGCACAATATGAGGATCAAATTGCGGTGGTGAATAAAACTTTACAAGAGTTAAAAGCTTTTGATAAACCAGTAGTTACTATTTTTAATAAGATGGATTTGTACAAGCAAAAATATTTTGACGAGTGGTTAGAGGACGAAGTGAAGGAAGATATTTTAAGAGAATTAAAAGAATGTTGGAATGGCATTACTAACAATCAATGTGTTTTTGTTTCTGCTATTGAGAAATTAAATATAGAAGAATTAAGAACAGTGATTTTGCATAAAGTGCGTGATATGTATCAAGTAAAATATCCGTACAAAACAGTTTTCTTTACTTAATACGCAAACAAGTTTTACATGAACTGGGTATTGATCACTGAATTTCCTCAAGCATTAGATTTTACCGAAAATGGCATGCTCGAAATGGAGCTAGAAGGTCGAAAATTTACCCTTGCTAAATGGGCCGAGGGATATTATGCTTTTGCGCAAAAATGCCCCCATGCCAGCGGGAGAATGGCTTCGGGTTATATAAATATCCAGGGTCAGGTGGTTTGCCCACTTCATAGGTATGCTTTTGACATGAAAAATGGCCGAAATACTACCGGAGAGGGCTATTTTTTAAAGACTTACCCCGTTGAAACCCGTCCCGAAGGAATTTTTATTGGTTTTAAGCCCAATTCTTTCTTTTAAAGTTTTTGTACTTTGCTAAAATGTATTATTTTTGCCACCCCATAAAGGGAATACTCCTCCTTAGCTCAGTTGGTTAGAGCATCTGACTGTTAATCAGAGGGTCTCTGGTTCAAGTCCAGAAGGGGGAGCACTCAATAAAAAAGCCTTGCATTTTGCAGGGCTTTTTTATTGAGTATCAATTCCATACTTGAGGTCGCAAATTGCGACTTCAAAAAAAATTATGATAGCAAGACCTCTGCTGGGATATTAAGTTCTTGATGAAAAATCCTAGCAAGTTCAAGAGTCAATGGCTTCTTTTTATTTAATAATGATGATACATATCCTTTACTTCCCACCTTGCCAACAAGGTCTTTATTTTTCAATCCTAACTCTTCCATTTTAAATTTTATAGCATCAATAGGATCAGGCAATGGAATGGGATAGTTAGCATCTTCATATTGTTTAATTAATAAAAGTGCAACTTGTAGCTTTTCGCCTTCAGGAGTATTTGATTTTACTTTATTATCAAATTGAACATCTACCCAATTAAGGTATTGCTCATACTGTTTTTTAGTCTTTATAATTTTTAATTCCATAATAGTTACTTTTTATACTGAATTGTCTTAACATCTATCTTATCGTATTCGCTATGAGTTCCAAACCATTTAATCTGTATCACTTTAAACTCAAACACCATTCTTACTACTAATCTATATTTATTACCCATTATATTAAATCCTGCTCTATCATCACTAACTAAACTAACCTTCCCATAAACCTTTTTTAGTTCATTAAAGTTTTTAAAGTCTGATATAACAAGTTCATGATACCATTCAAATAAGGCAGTCCTTGCCATAGGATACTTTATTACATAGTCTAATAGCGTTTTACGGGTAATTATGTTAAACACATTGTAAAGATAATAAGTTTACTAATAGAAAACTTTCTAAATTCACTTTATTTTAAATAGCTACAAAATTGATGTGCAAGCCGTTCTTTACTAGACAAGCCATTAGCAATGATGACTTGTCTTTGTCCGTCAGTGAGTTAGGAGATTTTCTAATACGTTTGTGCCTCTTAAAAATTCATACTTGCCATGTATTTATACGTTGGTGTTTATATGCAACTTTTTTCATTGTACATTTGATTATGAAAGTTCAAGAAGTTAAATATCTATCCGATTATACCATTAACATAAAATTTGATGATGGTATAGCTGGAAATGTTCAATTAAATGATTTAGTTGAAAAAGGAATTTTCAAAGTACTTCAAGATAAAAATCAGTTCGCAAAAGTTTATACGAATGGAAATTCAATAGCTTGGTCAAATGAACTAGAAATTGATGCTACTACTATTTATGCTGAATTAACATGAAAAATACTTTATAAAAAGCTTTTTCAATTTCGTACTTCTAATAATCAATACTTAAATACCAAAAATGAGGAAAATATCAGCAATGTTTCTTCAATCGGCATTGGTACTAATCGGAATATTATCAATTACTATTTTAATAATAGCACCATTGCGCGAGGGAAGAGCAACTAATTTAAGCTTATTAAAAATTTACGCTGACCCATTTATAGCGTACATATATATTGCTTCTATAACTTTTTTTACGGCTTTATATCAGGCGTTTAAATTACTTACTTATATTGGTCAAAATAAAGTTTTTACCTCTGAGGCTGTACAAACACTTAAGAATATTAAAAACTGTGGGATTGTACTTTGTGGCTTTATATTTTTTGCAGGTTTATATATTAAAATATTTCACAGCAAAGAAGATGACCCAGCTGGATTTTTAGCCCTATGTTTTGTATCCGCTTTTGCTACAATTGTTGTAGCAACGGCTGCCGGAATATTTCAAAATAAATTTAAAAGGGGAGTGGATATGATTGCTAAAATATAATAGACATATTTATTTTTCATACATTTATAGACTAAACTTTTATTGAATATTATGATAAGAAATATTTTTTCAATATTTATTCTAACTGGAATATTATCGCTATTTAGTTTTACTACAAAAGCCCAAAATTCAAATACTATGTATAGAATTGCAAAAATTAAAGTAGACATTAATCAATTGGATAAATACAAAGCTGCACTAAAAGAGCAAATGGATGCTGCCATTAAATTAGAGCCTGGTGTTTTGTCTTATACTGTTGTCGCAGATAAAAAAGATACTACTTCTATTACCATCTTTGAAGTATACGAAAATCAAGAAGCATATCAGTCACATATAATAGCACCACATTTTAAAAAATACAAAGAAACGGTTAAGGAAATGGTATTGGCTTTAGAGTTAATTGACACAGATTTAATTGTAAGAGCAAAAAAAATAGATTATTAATATTTAAGTGTTATTTAAGTGAAACAAATTTTTATAAATATCCCTGTCAATGATTTAGATAAATCAATGCGATTTTATCAAGCACTTGGTTTTACGATCAATCCATTATTTACTGATGAGCAACAAAAGTGCATGGTGTGGTCCGATGCTATCTATATCATGTTGCAAACCAGACATTTTGCAAATACGTATTTGAATAAGACTATGATTGATGCCAGTAAGCATCAAATACCTTCCTTTACTTTGCCGGTTAATAGTTTAGAGGAAGTGAATGAAATCATGGAAAGTGGATTAATGGCAGGTGGAAAAGAACCAGTAGCTGCCATAGATGAGGGCTTTATGTATTTAAGAAGTATTGAAGATGTAGATGGATATATGTGGGGGGTTATGTGTTTAGATATCGAAAAATTCAAGGCATTAAAAAATAAATAAGAATTATATTTACAAACACTTAAACTAATTAAAACTAAAAACTCAAAATCAAACACAATGGCTAACAAAATTATTTATTGGGTGCTTACTGCTTTAGTAGCATTCATATTTGTAGGTAGTGCAATTGGAAAATTCACTGCTAACCCAGAAGCTTTAAAAATGGGCGCCTCTTTTGGATTGAATGCTCAGGCTTTTACAACCTTAGGTATTATTGAAATTGTAGCTGCTATTTTATTTGTAATCCCAAGAACAGGTGTTTTGGGTACCTTACTTTTGGCTGCTTATATGGGTGGTGCCATTGCAACGCATTTGGAGCATGGTTTGCCTTTTGTTGCTCAATGCATTATTCAAGCGTTTATTTGGATCGTTGCTGTATATCGCTTCCCTGAATTAAGATCAAGAATTTCAGGCAAATAGTTTCTTGCTATTATACACGATAATATATTTGAAAGCCTCGCAATTGCGGGGCTTTTCTTTGTAATTTTACATCTTAATCAATATAATGAATATTGTGCTTTTTGATGGGGTATGCAATTTATGCAATTCAACTGTTTTGTTTTTAATTAAGCATGATACCAACAATCAACTACGATTTTGTGCACAACAAACCGAAGCAGGTAAAAATAGCATGCTTCAAAATAATATAGCCATAAATAATAACTCTGTAATTTTTATTAAGGAAACGAAAGTGTATGATAAGTCGGATGCTATTATTGAAATTGCTAAACTTTTAACTGGATGGCCTAGCATTTTACAGTATGGAAGGATTGTTCCAAAATGGTTTCGCAATTTTATGTATGATTTTATTGCAAAAAATAGATACCGAATTTTTGGTAAAAGAAATGAATGTACTATTCCATCAGAGGCTAATAAGATTAAGTTTCTATAGTTTATTCAGTAAGCGCTCACACTTTTTCCAATAACTAAAAAAGGAAGGATGATATCCTGTAACGCTTGGGAACATCCACTCTCTTTCTTCTTTAATACCAGGATAGTAATCAAATGCAGGATGCTCTTTTGAAATAATTTTTTCAGAAGGCTCAATATTACTTGCTTTATAAACATTTGCTATTGCTTCAACTTCGCCTACATATATTTGAATTCCGGTAATATGCTTAGCTAAACTGATTATAAATTCAATTACTTTTTCGCTTACTGGGTAGGCTTTAAAATGAGAAGGCTCCAATAATAATATACGATTGACATTTGCTTCCTTTTTCCAATTGGGGTCTAGATTGTAAGAATTATAAATCAAGGTGGGTACACTACTATCAATAAATGGAAACTTGGTTTCAGGTAGTTGGGTATGTAAATCAATATCCTCTGTTGCTTGTAAAGACAATGGGATATAAATATCCACTAAAGCTTCATAGGATGTATCTAAAAATGTATCCGTTTGATTTGAGAATGTATATTTATTGATATTTTCCTGATTGCAATAATATTTTTTACTTGAAAAAGCTCCTGCTACCCACTGCCAGCTACAATTATTACTTGCAATGTCACCATCCAATAAATGATTATACATCCACTTTGATGGGTTAAGCCAATGTGCTTTACCAATATTGCAAATAATGGAAGATAGATACATTCTAATATGATTGTGCAGATAACCGCTCTCAGATAAATGTTTTATTTCCTTATCAATTACTTGGATACCTGTATCCGCTTTTGTAATTGTACTTATCATTGAATGGTGAGCAACATCTTGTTGGGGTTGTTTTAAGTCATTCCATATTTGATTGCCTTTAACCTGCCACACTCTTTGGTAATATTCACGCCATGCTAATTCCTGTATTAATTTTTCTGCAGCTTTTGTAGGATATCCTTTTTTTAAAATTGAATTTAATATTTGTGGCAATGAAATAACGCCTCTAGATAAATAGGGTGACAAATAAGTAATGCGTCCATTTAAATAGTTTCTTGTTTGAGCATATTTAATTGGATCGATTGCTTCAATTCTTTCCAGAATCGATTCATAATTTGTTGGGAAGCTAATTTGATTATGGCTTTGCATAAGGTAATCTTTCAAGTCTTTGAGTAAGATGGTAGCTATCAAGCCCTGTACAAGCAATGGTTCCCGCTTTTTCAATATCTAAATAGCCATCTTCCAGTAAACAATCTGTTGGGAAATACATTTCTTTTATTTCACCAATAATCATGATGGTATTGTTAATTGTTAAATTAATGCGCTCTTTAAATTCAATACCTAGTTGTATTTGACTTTCTGCAACAAAAGGGGCTTTAAAATCATTTTTAAACTCAGCAGTTAAACCGGTTGCGTCAAATTCAGACACCTCTTTTGGATATCTTGCCGATGTTTGATGCGCTTGTTTATAAATGGCTTCATTTAAATGATTAATAGTGTAATATCCTACACTTAAAATATTCGCTAGCGTATGACGCTCCACCGAATCGGGACGCATGATAAAACTAATAAGCGGTGGATTAGCCCCAATATGAACAATTGAATTAAATATAGCCAAGTTGGTTTGTCCAGCGTCATCAACAGTGCCAATTAAGCAAACGCTTTTAAATCCGCCTACACTATTTATTAGGTGCGCTCTTTCGCGCTGCTCCATTTGCATCAATTCGGTATTTGTAATCTGCGTTTTCATTTTATTGGTCTAAACTTTTTAAATAATTATTTGCATTTGCTAAATGTGCATTTTGTTTTTCGGCACTCATTTTATCAAAGGTTCCAATCAACATCCCAAGTCTTGGATTTTTTAAAAAGAAACTTCGGTGTTCATGCATGAATCGCCAAAACAATCCATCCCAAATGCCCTGCCATTCCCCTTTTTCGTAATCGCTCATTTTCATTAAATAATTACTACCACTGATATACGGCTTGGTGGTCATTAAACCTCCATCAGCAAACTGACTCATACCGTATACATTGGGAACCATTACCCAATCATAGGCATCAATAAACATTTCCATAAACCATTTGTACACTTCATTAGGATCAAATTCACATAATAACATGAAATTTCCTAAAACCATGAGCCGCTCAATATGATGACAATAACCTGTTTTTAAAATCTTTTTAATAGTACTATCTATTGGAGTTATGCCTGTATTGCCGTTCCAGAAACTTGCAGGAATTTTTCTTGTAAACTTCCAATAATTTGTTGTGCGCTGTTTTGTTCCTTCGCGCTCGTAAACAATCTTTATAAATTCTCTCCAGCCCATAACCTGTCTAATAAATCCTTCCAAAGAATTTAATGGAATATTTTTCTCCTGTCCTTTCAAAATAGCTTTTTCAATAATTTGGTTGGGTGAAAGCAAGCCAATATTCAGCATAGGACTTAATACCGAGTGATGCAATACGGTTTCCTTGGTTACAATGGCGTCCTCGTAAATTCCAAATTTTTCAAATCGGGTATTTAAAAATTCATCTAACCAATTTTCTGCGTCCTTAAAGTTAGTTGCAAAAAGGTATGGCCCATTGGTATCACCATAATTACTAGGGAAATGTTTTTGAACATAAGTTTTAGCTTCTTGTATAAATTCATTTTCTTTTGGTAATGGCAGATGAGGCACTGTTTCTTTTTTAGGAAACTTAGATCTATTCTCTGCGTCATAAGTCCATTTGCCTCCAGCAGGCTTGCCATCTTTTTCTAAAAGGATGCTTCGCTGTTTACGTTGCCAAGTATAAAAATCAGTTTGAAAATAAGTTTTTCTGTTATTGAAAAATTCAGCAACACTTACATTGGTATTTAAAAAATTTGGACTATCTGTAATATTTAAATACATCTTATGTTGATCAGTCGCAGCTTGTATTTTTTTCATTAACCAATTATCAACTACTTCGACAATATGTATTTCTGAAATTCCTTTTTTTGCTAAATCATCAATAAGCAACTTGCTATCTGCTCTTTTATCATGACATTCTATATAATGAACCTTAAAATCTTCTTTTTTCAAATATTGCTCATAAAATTTCATGCTTGACCTATGCAACACTAATTTTTGTTGATGAAACTGGTATTGATTGAAAAAGAGGGCTTCTTCTACTAAATAAACATCAGTTGCTTTATTTAATATGGGATTATTTTTAAATAATTGGTGTGGAAAGAGAATCGCAGCTGAGTTTGACATGGATGTTTAAAGTATTCATTACATAAACGTAAAATGTAACAAAATGTTCATCCAAATTACAAGTTAAACTAACTAAACGTGATCATCCACTCAACTCCATACTTATCTCTAAATGCTCCAAAATAAGCGCCCCATGGACTATCGCCAATAGGGAATTCAACCTCACCCCCTAATGACAATCCATTAAAAATTTTATCTGCTTCCTCTTTACTTTCAGCACTCACCGTAATTTTACTTCTGTTTTCTTTTTCATTCACTGTACCCAACATACTAGGTACATCGCTTCCCATTAAAGTACTGCCTGCACTAATAGGTAGGGATATATGCATAATTTTATTTAACTCCTCTTCCGGAAATTGAAAACCTTCTGTAGTTAAGTCCTTAAATCGAGTGATGCTTCCAAAACTACCGCCAAAGACAGATTGGTAAAAATGAAATGCTTCTTCGGTATTGCCATTGAAGTGAATATGAGGATTAATACTTGCCATTTTCCTTGATTTTTTATTTATGAGATATAATAAAGGCCAATTAATTTGTATTGTGAAAATAACAAAAAACTACTTCCATTTATATAATTAATGAGTTTATTAGTTTGTTTTATCCTCAAATTCAGTAAATTGAAACATCAAATTATTAAAAATAATCAATACAATTGCTTGCTATGAAAATTTCTAAATTTTTTAAACCCGTTTTAGCACTAAGTGCATTTTTTGCAGTAACCCTGCTTGCTTTTAAACCAATTGAAAAACAACAGGCACCTAGCAAACCTTTTGGAGGTTTAGCATTATACACTGTGCGTGATTTAATGACAAAGGATGTACGCGCTACTTTGCAAAAAGTGGCTCAAGCTGGATATGTTAATGTGGAATCAGCTGGTTATAACAATGGTAAATTTTACAATTTATCTCCTGCTGATTTTAAGGCATTATTAGATGAAATGAAATTAACTCCCATTTCAGCACACCAAGGATCAGTTACTTTAGACAACATCGATCAACAAATTGCTGATTTAAAAGCTGCGGGCTTTAAATATTTTGTTGTTCCTGTTCCGCCAATGGGTTTATTTTATTTTGATGCAGCCAATAAGAAAATGGCTATGAAAGGAGGTGCTAAGAACTTAGCTGACATTTTAAACAAATTAGGTGCTAAATGTAAAGCTGCTGGATTAGAATTATTATATCATAATCATGATTTTGAATTTTCTAAAGATGAGGAGGGTAATGTTGTGTTGGATTACTTATTAGAGCATTGCGATAAAAGTATCGTGAATTTTCAAATGGATTTATATTGGGTAACTAAAGCGGGTCAAGATCCTGTTGCGTATTTTAAGCGTTACCCAGGTCGTTTTAAAATTTGGCATGTAAAGGATATGGATGATCAAGGTCGTTTTGCACCAGTTGGTAATGGTCATATTGATTTTAAGCGTATTCTAGCTGAAAAGAAATTATCTGGTATGTTATATTACTATGTTGAACAAGATGCCACTTTTAATGAAACACCCGAAGAGGCAATTGTTATCAGCCACAAAGGATTAGAGAAGATTGGCTTTAAATAGTTGGACTTTACTTTAGTGTAATTTTTTAAAAATATACTTGAAATACAAATAGGCCCAGCATTCGCGGGGCCTCTTTGTTATACTTAATTAATCATCTTATTAATCCCACTCTGGTACTGAATCTTGTTTTTGCTTTTTCTTTTCTACTCTTTTGCAAAGCAAAATGCTTACTTCGTAAAGCAATACAAGTGGAATACTACAAATAATAGTACTCAACATGTCAGGAGGTGTAATAGCGGAAACTGCAATTACAATTACTAAAATTGAGTGCTTTCTGTATTTTTTTAAAAATGCTACAGATACAATATCAACCTTAGCTAAAAAATATAATACCAATGGTAGCTGAAACGCAATACCAGAGCCTAGTATAAGTGGTATGATGGTACTAAAATAACTAGACAGTGTCCAGAAGTTTTTAATATTATCATCAATAGAAAAATTCGCAAAGAAATTAATGGTATATGGTGCTACAACAAAATAGCCAAACAATACCCCTGTAAAAAATAAAGTTGAAACCCAGAAAATTACACCACGCGTTCCTTTTAATTCATTTGTTTTTAAAGCAGGCTTTATGAATTTCCAAAATTGCCAAAATACGTATGGGAATGCAATAATCAGTCCTCCAATAATTAAAATGTTTACATACACTCCAAACTGGCCAGCAACAGAATTGCTTTGAAGCTCTACTTTAATTGCACTTAAACATAAGCTATTGCCCATATTTAATTTCTGACCTAATTTACAAAGTAGTGTATAAGTTGGAAAGTCAGCATGGGTTGGTCCCATCAACACTTTCTTTACAATGAAATTATTGTAAATGTGAATTACAATCATTCCTATTACAATAGCAATGGCAGAGCGAAATAAATGTTTTCTGAGTTCATCAATATGATCAAAAAACGTCATTTCCGCTTTTAGTTCTGAATCGGTCTTTTTTTTGAAAATGCTCATTGAAGTAGGTACAATGGAAAGTAAATGTGGACTATTACTAATAGAAAACCTCGAAGGTTGCCCTCGAGGTTTTCTATTAATTAGATATCATCTTATTGATGAGTAGTAGTGTTCGTAGTGTTGCTTTTTGGGCTTCCGTCTTCGTTCACTTGGCTATCAATTTCTCTTTTAATATTGTCTTTTGCGTCTTTGAATTCTCTGATTCCTTTACCTAGCCCACGCATTAATTCAGGTATTTTCTTACCACCAAAGAATACCAATACAAGCAATAAAATCAATATAATGTGTTGTCCTGAAAATATGTCTCCCATAAAATAAATTTTAGAACTTAAAGGTAGTGAAATATTCTATTTATCCAAATTTAATACAAGGCCTAAAATTAAAATATATAAAAATTATATATTATTTAAATAATTAAATTTAAGCTATTTGTGTAATTTTTAGATCCTTATTGCTCCCAGCCAGTCTCTTTTAAAGCTGGATCATTTTCCTTTTTTAGAAAATCAGCATTGCCCAAGCTTTCGTGTTCCCAATTCATAATGGCTTCATCTGGCACTACTTGAATAGCCTCTTTCCAAGATGTAGAAGTTTCATTATAGGCCAAATTGCTTTGAGAACTATAACATGAAATAATGGACCATCTTGGTTTGTCGGATAAATTTGCCTCAGAACGGTGCAATAAATTACTATGAAAAAATAGGGCATCGCCTGCTTCAATTTCTACATATTCTAAGTCCATTGTTTTTAAAGCATTGTCTACCATGGTCATATCAGCACCTACTTGCTCTCCAGCAAAACCATGATTGACTCTTCCTAATTTATGCGAACCTTTAATTACTTGAATACATCCATTTTGTTTATTCGCTGGGGTTAAAGCAACCATTACACTTATCAATTGATCGGGAAACATAAATTGATTTTTATACCAATATCCATAATCCTGGTGCCATTCCCAAGCTCCACCTACTTTTGGTTCCTTTTGCATCAGCTTTGAATGAAAATGACAAACAGCTGCGCTACTATCTAATAATTGTGCAACTCTATTAATTATGCGTTTACTTCGGGTTAGGTATCCAAAAATATCATTGCCTGGCGTAAACCATAATGACAGCCTTGTTTTTTTACCAGTTTGATCGTTTAAGTCTAAAGCATTTTTAGCCATGGCATCATCCTGTATCGCAATTCCATACATCTTATCAACCTCTTCTTTGCTGCAAAAATTTTTAATAATAACATAGCCTTCTTTATGATAACTATTTATTTGATCTTGCGTAAACTCATTTAATTTCATGGCAACTTAATTTATACTTAATAAAATCACATGTACATAAATATAAATAATTTAAAATAAATTTATAATGTAAACATTGTTAATATTTCAATATCGTAAAATCAATTTATCGTTATGGCACAAAAAACATGGCATGAAAAACACAAAGAAAAATCTTCATTTGGTGATAGACTTGCAGATTCAGTGGCTAATGGAATGGGATCTTGGAGATTTATTATCTGACAAACAATTATTGTTTTATTATGGATGACTTTAAATGTGATTGGTATTATAAATCATTGGGATCCTTATCCTTTTATATTACTTAATTTAATTTTTTCTACGCAGGCCGCATATGCTGCTCCAATTATTATGATGTCTCAAAACAGGCAAAATCAAAGAGATAGAGAGCAAGCCCTTCATGACTACCAAACCAATATTGATGCAAAAAAGGAAATTGAAGCCCTGCAGGTTCAATTGAGTAAAATTGAGATTGATAAATTAAATAAGATCATAGAACTTCTTGAGAAAAATAAAATCTAATAAAAAATCAAATAATAACTATTTATGCAACTAAAATCTGTTCATCATATTGCAGTAATTT
>DAIUEC010000051.1:13794-16271 GCA_036845345.1 Sediminibacterium sp. | reverse complement strand
TAACTATTAATGAAGCTACTTTGAGTTTTGTGCATAGTTATTTTGGTCAATATGGATTAATAGTGGTTCAGCCGGATGATGCAAAATTGAAATCCTGTTTTGTATCTGTGATGGAAAAAGAATTGATTACCCAGTTTTCAAATAAAGTATTGCAACCTACTATTGAAAAATTGAAAAAGCAATACCATGTGCAAACAGAAGGTCGTGCTATCAATTTATTTTATTTAAAAGATAACACGCGTGCACGCATTGAATTAAATAATGGGTTGTATAGTATTGTTGATACCGAAATTAGTTTTACGCAGGAAGAAATTATTGCTGAACTACATGCATATCCAGAACGCTTTAGCCCCAATGTAATTTTAAGAGGGGTGTATCAAGAAACCATTTTGCCAGGTATCGTATTTATTGGTGGAGGTGGGGAACTTGCGTATTGGATGGAATTAAAAGAAGTATTTGGTGCAGTAGGGGTGCATTATCCTGTATTACAATTAAGAAATTCATTTCTTTTTATCAAGGAAAAAATGGCCAAACAATGGGCTGATCTAGGTTTCGCTGCCGCGGATTTATTTTCACCTTCATTGGATTTGGAAGTAGCTTATGTGAAGGCAAATTCAAAACATAATTTATCACTTGCGGCTTCTATTGATGCAATGAAGGCATTGTATCAAGAAATTCAAAATCAAGCCATTCAAGTGGATGGAACATTGGGTGATCACACCATGAATTTGTCTGTTCAATCCATTAAGAAATTAGTGGAGTTGGAAAAGAAAATATTGAAAGCAGAAAAAAAGAAACAAGTGGTTTCAATTGAACGTATTCAGCATATTAAAAATGAATTGTTCCCACAAAATAGTTTACAAGAAAGGTTAGATAATATTGCAGAGTGGGTAGGAGACTATGGCTGGTCTTGGGTGGAAGCTGTTATGCAACATTCCAATACAATGGAGCACAGTTTTACCATTCTTATTTCAGAAAAATAAATAATGAGTACTCAATAATTAAAGGGACTCAATTATTAAAGTGTGCAGGTGTAAATATGATCAAATAGCTTTTGACTATTGATCAAATTCGTTGTTAAATTTTTCTTTTAGGTTTTCTACTTTCCCTAAAACTTCGGACTGCATATTCAATTTATAATCTTCCATCGCATTGCCAATAGCAGCGTCTGAACTACCAATAATTTGTGCAGCTAATAAGCCAGCGTTCTTGGCACCATTTAATGCTACAGTTGCAACTGGTACACCACTTGGCATTTGTAAAATAGATAATACAGAATCCCAACCATCAATTGAGTTGCTTGATTTAATTGGAACACCAATTACAGGTAAACTTGTAATGGCTGCAACCATGCCTGGTAAATGTGCAGCTCCACCAGCACCAGCTATAATCACTTTCAAGCCTCTTTTGCGTGCTGTTTTTGCATAGTCCATCATTCTTTCTGGGGTACGGTGTGCCGACACAACTGTTAATTCAAATGGAATATTAAAAGTGTTTAAAACTTCTGCAGCTGCCTGCATTACATTTAAATCACTGTCGCTTCCCATGATAATTCCTACAATTGCTGGACTGGCCATAAAAGAATTTTTTAGTGTATTATACTACAAAGATAAATAATCTTAATTAAATGGTTCAGAAAGCCCTAAAAGCTATATTCCTGCTATATTATAGCCTTCGATACTACTAATTAATGGAGTTGCTTTGGACTCGGTCACTTTAATGCGGATATATTTCAATTTTTGAGTAGGGAATTTCAATATTCTTTTATGTCCAATCGTCGTTCCCTCTGTGATCTTTTGAAATTGTTCCAAATTATTGCCGCCACTCACTTCAAATTTAACGACACGTTGTCCAAGACTTATTTGTTCTTTTAATACAAGTGTATTGAATGCTACTTCTTTATCAAAGTGAAGTTCAATACTATTCTTGGTACGTAATATTTTAGCATTCTTGAAAACGTTTTCTTTAAATGCAAGGTCTCTAATATTTTTAAATTGCATTAAAGCTGCTGAGTCCACTGGATCAATCAAGCCCTTTCTATTGGGTGGTACATTTAATAACATATTGCCACCTCGACCAACTGATTTTAAATACAAATCAAAAAGGGTAGCTCCTGATTTCACCGTATTATCTTCCTCCTTATGATAAAACCATCCCTTACGAATGGATACATCTGCTTCGGCACCGATCCAATTTTTACCATTATAATTCCCTCTGTTTAATGTATCATTTGCCGGAGCACCTTCGCCTCTTTTAAAACCTGCCGTATCTAATAAATTCCAGTTGGTTTCATTAATGATTCCATTTTCATTTCCGATCCATCTTGCATGCGGACCAATATCACTAAAAATAACTAATTGAGGTTGTTCCTTTAAAGCAGCTTCTTTGAATCTTGTAAAATCATACACTTGTTTTTTACCATTAGGACCTTCGCCATTGGCGCCATCCCACCATAGTTCAAAAAATTTACCATACCC
>DAIUEC010000051.1:0-13694 GCA_036845345.1 Sediminibacterium sp. | reverse complement strand
TGTCCCCATTCCAAATCGGTAAATGTGTTGGGCCCAAAATGCATAAACAAATAAAATTCTTTGTCGTGCCAAGCTAATTGTTCTTTAGTGGGCGTTGGGCCAAATTTTGTTTGTGCACTTGCAGGTAGTGTATATAGACATGCAAGCAAAGCAAAGGCAGCCATTTTATTTATTTGCATCGGAATTCGTTTAATTATTGAAAATAAAATATCGTTTAAAATTGATTACTTTAATATTGATTGCTATAAAATTGATTGCTTTATATTGGTTGCGATTTTTAAATTGCTAAAGCTCTTTTATACAATTGAATTGTATTCTCTAAACCTAAATACAATGCATCTGCAATCAGTGCATGACCAATACTCACTTCATCCATTGCTGGAATTGACTTTGCTAAAAAAGCTAAATTAAATCTGTCTAAATCATGTCCGGCGTTAATACCTAGGCCAAGCTCTTTGGCAATAATGGCTGCGTGTACATAAGGAGCAACTGCTTTTTCTTTATTGCCTGCGGCAAATGCTCTTGCATATGCTTCGGTATATAATTCAATGCGATCGGTACCCGTGGTTGCAGCAGCGCGCACCATTTCCTCAACAGGATCCACAAAAATAGAAACACGAATACCAGCATTTTTAAATTTTGCAATGATCTCTTTCAAATATTCCTGCTCCTTAATGGTATCCCAGCCATGGTCGCTTGTTAATTGATTCAAGGCATCTGGCACAAGGGTCACTTGATGTGGTTTGTTATCTAAAACTAGCTTAACAAATTTATCTTCCTTGGGATTACCTTCAATGTTGAACTCTGTGGTAACTATTTTGGTTAAATCATAAACATCCTGGTAGCGAATATGTCGTTCGTCCGGTCTTGGATGTACGGTTATTCCTTCTGCACCAAAACGCTGACAGTCTTTAGCTACCTGCACTAAATTCGGGTTGTCCGCGCCACGGCTATTTCGTAGGGTGGCAATTTTATTTATGTTTACACTTAAACGAGTCATGAGCGAATTTAAGTTATTTTTGCAACTCAAATATACTAGCATGGCATATTCTAATTTGGAGGCTTGTTTGTTGGATTTAGAACGTAATGGGCAACTATTGCGTATTAAGGAGGAAGTGGACCCAAATTTAGAAATGGCAGCAATTCATTTGCGCATTTTTGAACAAAAAGGACCTGCTATTTTATTTGAAAAAGTGAAGGGTTCAAAGTTCCGCGCAGCATCTAATATTTTTGGAACATTGGAGCGTAGCCAATTTATTTTTAGAAATACCTTGCCTAAAGTAAAGCAATTAATTGATATTAAAATTGATCCAACCGCTGCAATTAAAAGTCCATTCAAAACTTTATCGGCTTTGCCTGCTGCAGTAAATGCATTACCAAATGGCATGCCCATTTCAAAGCCCGTTTTATTTGAAGAAATAAATATCAGCGACCTTCCCTTAATTAAACATTGGCCCATGGACGGAGGCGCATTTGTTACATTGCCTCAGGTGTATACCGAGGATGCAGATAAACCCGGAATTGGCAATGCTAATTTAGGAATGTACCGTATTCAGTTGGATGGAAATAATTATGAATTAAATAAAGAGATTGGATTGCATTATCAATTGCATCGTGGCATTGGTGTGCATCAAACAAAGGCGAATAAAAAAGGCATGCCTTTAAAAGTGAGTGTGTTTGTGGGAGGTCCGCCTGCACATAGCGTTGCTGCGGTGATGCCATTGCCTGAGGGAATGAGTGAAATGAATTTTGCTGGAGTGCTTGCTGGTAAAAGGTTTAATTATACTTATGTAGATGGTTATTGTGTAAGCACCGATGCCGATTTTGTAATTACGGGCGAAGTATATCCTGGTGAAAATAAACCCGAAGGCCCTTTTGGAGATCACTTAGGATACTATAGTTTGCAACATGATTTTCCGGTAATGAAAGTGCATAAAGTTTTTGCAAGAAAAAATGCCATCTGGGCATTTACAGTTGTTGGAAGACCACCTCAAGAAGATACTAGTTTTGGACAACTCATTCATTCCATGACGGGCTCAGCGATATCTAATGAAATTCCTGGATTAAAAGAAGTACATGCAGTTGATGCAGCAGGAGTACATCCTTTATTACTTGCTATTGGAAGTGAAAGATATACGCCATATTTAAATAATAAAAGACCTGCTGAAATTTTAACCATCGCCAATCATATTTTAGGAACAGGGCAATTAAGTTTAGCCAAGTTTTTATGGATTACTGCACCTGATGCCAAAACCAATGTAGTTTTAGATACCCATAATGAGTTGGAGTTCTTTACGTATATGTTAGAGCGCATGGATTTTAGTAGGGACTTACATTTTCATACCAACACCACCATTGACACTTTAGATTATTCAGGTGAAAATTTAAATAGCGGTTCAAAATTAGTGTTAGCCGCTTATGGAGATCCTATCAGAACCCTTGCTACCACTATTCCAGATGCCATTCAGCAATTAAATGCCGATGCACATTTAATTATGCCAGGGGTGATTGCATTAAATGCAAGCAAGATGAATACAGGTTTATTGCAAACCTTGTTAAATGGATTGGGTACTGAATTGTTAGAAAAATTAGGAGTAGCTATTTTAGTGTTGACCGAAGATGCTGCATGGATGGCGGCGGATATGAATAATCTTTTATGGGCTGCATTTACAAGAGCTAATCCTTCACATGATATCGATGGGGTAGATGCATTTGTCAACAAAAAACATTGGGGTTGTAAAGGGCCCATGATTATTGATGCAACCATTAAAAAACATCATGCACCACCTGTTGTTAAGGATGCTGAAGTTGAAAAAAGGGTAGATACAATATTAGCGAAGTACGGATATTAATACAGCACTATGGACATTCATTAACTAGCACTCCACCCAAGTATGGTCGGCTAGTAATTTTACGGTTGCAATAAATTGTGCAAAAGGTCCTGAACCACCGCCCCATTCCGAAGGAGCTACTAATGACAATACATGTGATCCGTCTGTTTTCTCATAAACATGATATACTTGTCCTATCTGTGGTTTAAAAGTTATTTTTGCCTCATAAATCATTAAGCTTAATTCTTTTCGCTTACGTATTTCCTGTGCTTGTCTAGCGAGTAATTCAATTTGTTCTTTAATTTGGTTTAACTGCATATTGGTTTGATCCTCCATGGCAGATAAAGCTTTGTGTTTTATCACACCTTCCTTAGTAGGTCTTATGGCAACACTACCTGCAGAGGATGCATAAGGTAAAACACTTAGTTGTTTATGATAAACTTCGGTATTTACAAATGGAACGCCGTCTTCTTTATTTCCGTGGTGCGTTACTTTCAAAAATCCATTTGATAAAATCTCATGTACTACTTTTAAAACGCTAGTTTCTCCTTTAAAAAATTGAACAGTTAAACAAGAAGCATTATTTATTTCTGCAGCAACGGAGTCGGCTAAATCTTTATTTTCAAAATCATGTAAAGCGCCATTTGGATTTACTTGATATTGCGCATAAAAAGCCTCGTTATCAAGACTCACCCAATTATGGCTAAAGCTTAAATGATGACCTGCGTGAACGGTCTCAATCTTGTAATTGCCCGATTTTGGCACTATTTGATATTGAAAATCACATTTTTCGGGGAATAACTGCCAACTGGCTAAAAAATTATATGCTTGAACCATATTTATATAACAATAATAGACGTAAAAAGTTGAGCAATTTTAGTTTACTTGAACAAAATCTGGCTTACTTAATAAGTTGGAATTGTACTTAAATTTTAGGTTGGTGGTGATACTTACATTCCATGGGCTTAATTGTAAATTGGTTCTTGGAAAATAGAATCCTTTAATTTCTACTGTTCCAAAAATAAGGTTCTCATTTCTGATTCTTGAGCCGCCTCCAATTGCTGAATAGATATCTCCACTTGCTATAGGATCGCCCACTGTTCTGATATAGGTAATATTGGCAAAAGCAAATGGCGATTGCCTAAAACCATAAAATGATCTTGAATTATACCAGATAGATTCCCAATTGGCGCTAAGTCTGGTACCTCCTTTAATTCGCTCTTTGTTGAGCTGTGGAATACCATAAATACTATTAATTAAGAGTACGTCATTAAACTTATTTTTAAGTGTTTCTGCAAAACTTAAGTTTAAAATACTTCGATACTTATAACCACTTTCTAAATAATGAAGTCTTGAAATTTGTTCGACACTTGCTAAGAATTTAAAGTCAATTAATTGTTTATCTGCATAGCTGCCGCCAGAACTTATAAGCGTATGACGGAACCCTTCATTATTGAGTAATTTATAAGATTCCAATTGAAGTCCTAAATAAGGTAGGTCAGCGTTTTCTCTTTTATAATGCCCAGTAGTAAAAGTCAATGATTTACCTGTTGGCAAATCCTCGTTTCTGCCAAATCCATATAAGTATTGTGTTCTAACAATTTTTTGTTTAAACAATGTATAGGAAAATAAATAAGCGGATACGTTTTGATAATTTCTATCTATCTGATCAAGATAGTTAAAAGGCCTTGATTTAAAATCATTTTGCAGGAATCTAAATTGCACAAAATGTCTGTTTGCATCATTGCTGTAATTCCATGTTTTTCTAAATAATTGATAACCTATCCAGCTATCAAAATGAGCTAATTTATATTGAAGGCTATTGCGATATAAAGAGTCTGACCATTTGTCAGGAAATTCATTTTTATTATTGGAATAACTCCATTCAAAACCTCCAGTCCATTTGCTTAATGGGTTTAACAATGGAAGACTTCCTTTTATATAGATACTTGATGCAGTGTTTTCATAATTTGCATAATTTTTATCTAGTGTATTGGCACCAAGATTAATATCCATAAAACTGCCTAGAATATTTCTTGAGATATAGTTTACGCCAATGCCTGCTTTATCTTTTCGGTTGACATCAAAATTGTGAAAAATAGTAAATGCATTACCCATGTCATTTATATTTTCAACTGTTATACTTGCATCGTAAGCATCAATATTTTTAAATTGCAGACTTGCCCCAAATGGGAATACATCTTTAGTGACAACATAAAGGTCAATGCTATTGCTGTCATTTATTAAGGGGAATGCAACAATCCTTGCGTCTTGAATAAACGGAAGGTCTCTAAGCCACTTTTCATTGTAAGCAATCACTAATGGATTCATGTATTCATTCTCGTGAAAAAATAAATTTTTTCGGATGGTATTTTCCTTAGTGAAATTATGCAGGCTATTAGCAAAATTTGTTAAGGCATTTTGTTTGTAAATAGAATCCGAGTATCCAAAAGTTCCAAAATGCTTATGTTCAATATGAATGCTATTGATTCTTTTCCCTTCCTGACTTGCAATTGATTTGATTGATTTATTGATGGTAATACTCGTAGAATCAATCAATGGGTTTGGCTTGCCCTTAAAAAGCTTTATAAAACTTATGAATAAATTACTGTCTTTTGAATTGGCAATATTGGTCTCGTACTTTTTTGTTTGAGAAAAAGCACTTGCTGAAAGGGTCAGGAACAGTAAGAAATAAAGTGCTTTCTTGAACATGGTTGGATATCAGATACTTAAGTACTCAAATTTACTAAATATGTATTAGAATTATTGTATTAAGATGTTAAAACAAATAGGCGCCCATTGGGCGCCTATTTGTTTTCTGGATAAGCAGAAAAGTAGTTTTTTACAATACTTTAACTGCTCTCTTTTTTAAGGCTTCCATTGGGATGCTTAACATTTTTCCTAATTGCTTTCCATCTCTATAGCTAATCACTCTTAATACAGTTACATCCTCAGGTACTACAAATGGCTTAGTAAATTCATCGCTGAAATTATCTGGCATTGAATCATCAATGCTATAATAAATTTTTAAGCCATCAACTTCACCTTCCATGTTTACAATTAATTCCCCTTTTGTATTTAATTGAGTAGTAACAATTGGATCATACATACTCTTTGCATATTTCACATTGGCTGCTTCAAGTTTATCAAATTGTGCTTCTACTTTTTTAGTAAAACTGTTCCAGTTTTTATTTTCTTTTGGAGACCAACTTGTTTCAGCAATGGCTAATGCTCTAGGCCAAGTCATATATTGAACATTGCGCATTGTTTGTAATTGCTCGGTCCATTGGTTGCCTTGATTTCCTAAAATTAAATTAGGGTCAACGCCTTCTGGGATGGGATCAAAGCTGTATGTTTTTTTCATTCTTAATCCTCCATAAACTTTCCCTTCAGCAGTTAATTCACCTTGGTAAAAGTCAATGTAATTGTATTGGTTTGGAGACATGACTACTTTATGTCCTTGTTTAGCAGCTTCAATTCCACCAGCTATTCCTCTCCAACTCATTACTGCAGCATCACCGCTCAATCCACCTTCTAAAATCTCATCCCATCCCATCATTTTCTTTCCTTTGCTATTGATTATTTTTTGAACACGTCTTACAAAATAGCTTTGGACTTCATTCTGATTTTTTAATCCTTCTTTTTTCATTAAGGCTTGCACATTTGCAGATTTTTCCCAATTGTTTTTTGCATTTTCATCTCCACCCATATGGATATATTCAAAAGGGAAGAGGGGAGCGATTTCTCCAAATATTTTATCTAAGTATGTATATACTAATTCGTTTGATGGATCTAATGAATTATCAATTCTAGCGGCTACATGTCCATTTAATCCTTCCCAATCCATAAATTCGTCTCCCGCATTTACTTGGTATGGGTAATTAGGGGTTGTACTTAATTGAGGGTAGGCTGTATTGATTGCCATGCTATGACCTGGTATATCAATTTCAGGAATTACTTCAATAAACTTTGATTTAGCATAAGCGACTACTTCTTTAATATCTTCTTGGGTATAAAAACCGCCATAGGTTTTAGGTTCCGTTAATGCTGGCGTAGTAATATTCATCCACTTGCCTTTGCGTTCAGCTCTCCATGCACCCACCTCGGTTAATTTTGGAAGTGATTTGATTTCAATTCTCCAACCTTGATCGTCGGTTAAATGCCAATGAAAACGATTGTATTTATAACGAGCCATGTCGTCAATAAAAACTTTTACATCCGCCTTGCTAAAAAAGTGTCTGCTTACATCTAGCATTAATCCTCTCCATCCAAATCTAGGTTTGTCAATAATGGAAACAAATGGTAATTGCCATTGCGTGTTCGCTTGCACTGATTTAGCATAGATTGCAGCTGGCAATATTTGTTGTACTGTTTGCCATCCATAAAATAATCCAGCATTGGTATTAGCACTAATAGTAACACCCGTAGCATTTACATTTAAAGTATATCCTTCATTGCCCAATACTTCATCTTTGATAATTTCTAAATTTATACTCGCATTATTCTTGCTAAAATAAACGGTCTTCCCAGTTGCAGTTCTTAATTGAGTAGCAATTTGATCCGTCACTTCGTTTGCACTAGTAGGCGCATTGATAGCAATTGATTTTGGAAATTGGAAATTGCCAGTACCTTTTGCTAAATGGAAAGGTTCAGGGATAATGTTTACATTTTGCGCACTTAATTGACTATAAATACCAATAGCCAACACAAGCACTAAGCACTTGTTTAGTTTCATATACAATCGTTTTAGTTTAAAAGCTGAATCGTTAAATTAGCTTTCTAAAGATACTAAAAATAAAAAACCCGACCACCATTTCTGGGATCGGGCTTAGTATATTTTGAACTAATTCTATTTTATAAAACTAGTTGGCTTTCCACTAGTATCTGTACATATCAGATTTGAATGGTCCAGCTTGAGGAATACCCAAGTAAGCAGCTTGCTCTGGCGTTAATTCATCTAATTCAGCACCTACTTTAGCTAAGTGTAAACGAGCTACTTTCTCATCTAAATGCTTAGGTAAAACGTATACTTTGTTTTCGTAGTTCTTATGGTTATTCCATAATTCAATTTGCGCTAAAGTTTGGTTTGAGAAAGAGTTACTCATCACAAATGATGGGTGACCTGTTGCACAACCTAAGTTTACTAAACGACCTTCCGCTAATACGATAACATCTTTGCCATCGATATTGTATAAATCAACCTGTGGTTTGATCGTATCTTTTGTATGACCATAGTTTTTATTTAACCAAGCCATATCAATTTCAATATCAAAGTGACCAATGTTACAAACAATTGCCTTATCCTTCATTGCTCTAAAATGTGTTTCGTTGATTAAATCGCGACAACCAGAAGCAGTAACAATAATGTCCGCTTCTTTCACTGCGTTAATCATTTTCTTCACTTCGTATCCATCCATTGCAGCTTGTAAAGCACAAATAGGATCAATCTCAGTTACAATCACGCGACATCCTGCTCCACGTAAAGAGGCAGCAGAGCCTTTTCCTACGTCACCGTAAGAACCAACTACAGCAACCTTTCCAGCCATCATCACATCAGTTGCACGACGAATCGCATCTACTAATGATTCTTGACAACCATATTTGTTATCGAATTTAGATTTTGTTACTGAGTCATTTACGTTGATTGCAGGAATTGGTAAAGTACCTTTTGCCATACGCTCATATAAACGGTGTACACCTGTAGTAGTTTCTTCAGATAAACCTTTGATACCACCAACAAATTGTGGGTACACATCAAATACCATATTTGTTAAATCACCACCATCATCTAAAATCATATTCAAAGGACGATCTTCACCACCAAAGAATAAAGTTTGCTCAATACACCAATCAGCTTCTTCGATGCTTTGACCTTTCCAAGCAAAAACACCAATACCAGCAGCAGCAATGGCAGCAGCAGCTTGATCCTGTGTAGAGAAGATATTACAAGAGCTCCATTTTACTTCAGCACCTAATGCAGTTAAAGTTTCAATTAATACAGCTGTTTGGATAGTCATGTGTAAACAACCTGCGATACGTGCACCTTTTAATGGTTGACTTGGTCCGTATTCAGCACGGATGCTCATTAAACCTGGCATTTCTGCTTCAGCTAAACGAATTTCTTTACGACCCCAATCTGCTAGGGAAATATCTGCTACCTTATACGGTAAGCTAAAATCGATGTTTTGTAAGCCCATAATAGTATTTATTTAAGGCTCAAAGGTAAATTTGTAGTAGATAATAATAAAATAAATATAAAAAATAGTGAATTCGTCTATTTATTGATACTTTTGTTGGTATAAATGCTTTTTATACATGAAAAATAAGATTCAAATAGAGGATTCGGCTATCTCTCAAAATGCAGCCAATCATTTCAATAATAATACGGTCCCTTTGGATGCCAAAGATTTAATGATTTTAAGACTTTTACAAGACAATGCAAGAATGTCTGTGAAGGAGATTTCGGAGGCAATTCAATTGAGTACTACACCCGTTCATGAGCGTATAAAAAGACTAGAAGCAAGTGGTGTAATTAAGCAGTATGCCACATTATTAGATGGAGCAAAATTAAGGAGAGGGTTGATGGTTATTTGTTATGTTTCCTTAAATCAACACAGTAAAAAATCGGGTTCTCAATTTATTAAACTCATTAATGAATTGCCTGAAGTAATGGAATGTTATAGTATCTCGGGTGAATTTGATTTTATGTTAAAGATTGTAACGGAGGATATGAATAGCTATTACAATTTTCATGTAAACAAATTAAGTCAGGCGGAAAATATTGGACAAGTACAGAGTGTATTTATCATGGGCGTAGTGAAACAAACCCATGTGATGGTTTAGACCTAATTCGAATATTTTGCTATGACGTCACAATTTGTGACCTCATAAAGTCATTTTTAAGGCATGAGGTCACAAATTGTGACATCATAGGGGCATTTTTAAGGTATGCGGTCACAAATTGTGACCGCACACCAGTCAAGTACAAATACTACGCGACCGCTTTAGTTGAATTACTATTTTCAGAAAAACGGAAATAAATGATTGAAAATAATATAATACAACAAAAAATTCATGAGGTTAGGGGAGAAATGGTGATGCTTGATTTTGATTTGGCTTTATTATACGAAGTAGATACTAAAATTCTAAATCAAGCTGTTAAGAGGAATATTGATCGGTTTCCAGAGGATTTTATGTTTAGGCTAAACCAGAAAGAATGGAAAACCATAATATCTCAAAATGCAATTGAATCTCAAATTAAAAGAAAAAATACTTTGTTGCCATTCGCTTTTACAGAACATGGAGTTGCCATGATATCTGGAGTTTTAAAAAGTGAGAAGGCGGTTAAGATGAATATTTCGATTATAAGACTATTTATTGAAATGAAAAGAGTACTAATTAAAAATGCTAGTATTAAAGGGCAGTTGCAGGAAATGCGAGAAAAGATTGGAGAACATGATATTCAACTAAATAAGATCTATGATACTATAGAGCACCTTTTGGATTTATCTATTGCAAAAGTGAAATGGGAGGATCGAAATAAAATTGGATTTAACGAATAGAAAAAATATTAGATCAAATCTATTTCTAGAAAGTCAATCGCATCACATAGTCGTCCATGTAAAAGCCATTGCCGATATCAAATTTGAATTCGCTTTCTTTTATAAAACCATTTTTCAAATAAAAAGTATAAGCGTTATTGTGTTTGTTCACTTGTAAATATAAGGAAGTAGACCCTGCTGCTTTTGCTACTTCAATAGCTTTATGTAAAAGTGCTTTACCGCTACCTGTTCCATGTGCACTTGGTAAAACGTATAGCTTATTTAATTTGTGTTGTTTAGCTACCTCATTTATTACCTCATTTTTTACCTCATTAGTTTCAGCACTTACCGAACAAAATCCAATAGGATCCCCATTTAAACTAGCAATATAAAATTGATGTCCTTTTTCAAATTGTGCTGCAAGGGATTCATCACTGTACATCCAGTCCAACATAAAATCAATCTGCTCCTGTGAAATAATATGTCCATAGGTGCTAGGCCAAGTACGCTCAGATACAGAACGTATAAAGGCACGATCTTCAAGGGTAGCAGGGGTGATAATTATCTCAGACATTTATAATTGCGCTAAACTTTCTTCAATAGTTTGGATTCTAGCTAATGCATCGGCCTTTTTCTTTTGCTCTATGGCAATAATTTCTGGCTTTGCATTTTGCACGAACTTTTCATTGCTTAATTTCTTTTCAACTGAAGCAAGAAAACCTTGTTGGTGTGCTAAATCTTTTAATAAATTTTCTTTTAAACTAACAGTATCAATTGCTTGATCAGCTACTAAATAAAACTTATCTTTTTCCAAAGCAACCACAATACTTGATCCGATAGATACATTGGTATAAGCAACCGATTTAGCATTTACTTGTTTTGCTAAAATATTTTGTATAGTTTGGTAGGCTGCGTTATTTTCAGATTGTATATGCAATTCAATCGCATCTTTTGGTTTGATTTGATTTTTATTTCTTGCATCACGCAATGTAGAAATTACATTCTTTAATAATGCTCCAGCATTTAATACTGCTTCATCCACTTTATCAACAGCTTCATATTCCTTTACACATAAATCCTGTGTTTGAGGTTTTAATGCATGGTGCAATTCTTCGGTAATGAATGGCATAAACGGGTGTAACAATTGCAATAAGGAATCATAAAACTCAATACTCTTATTGTATACATCGGCATGGATTGCTTGCTCAAATCCAGGCTTGATCCACTCTAAATACCAACTACAATAATCATCCCATATTAATCCATAAATAGTTTTCAGCGCTTCACTTAATCGAAACTCTTTTAACATGCTATCTACTTCAATTTGTGTGGCACTTAATTTTGCTTGAAACCAATCCATGGCAAATGCAGCGTCTTGTTCTACTTTACCTTCCTTGCTGATACGCGGTTCCCACATCTTTAATAGTTTGGCAGCGTTCCATAATTTGCTATTAAAGTTTCTTCCTTGCTCTAAAGTAGATTCATCAAATAATAAATCGTTACCTGCAGGAGAAGCAATCATAATGCCAAATCGTACTGCATCCGCACCATATTGATCAATGAGTCCTAATAAGTCTGGGGAATTACCCAAGCTCTTACTCATTTTTCTTCCTTGTTTATCACGCACAATACCTGTAAAGTAAACATCCTTAAATGGAATCTTGCCCATGTATTCTTCTCCCGCCATAATCATACGCGCTACCCAGAAGAAAATAATTTCTGGCGCAGTCACCAAAGTACTGGTAGGGTAGTAATAATTAATCTCCGCATTATTAGGATTAGACATGCCTTTGAAAACCTCAATTGGCCATAACCAACTACTAAACCAGGTGTCTAAACAATCTGCATCCTGTGTTAAAGTTTTGCCTTTTGTTTCAGGATATTTTTCATTAACTGCTGCTTCATTTTCTGCAACATAAACATTACCGTCTGCATCATACCATGCTGGGATACGATGTCCCCACCATAATTGACGGCTAATACACCAGTCCTTAATATTATCCATCCAATGACGGTATACATTCTTAAACTTAGCAGGATGGAATTGTATTTCATCACTCATCACGGCTTCCAAAGCAGGTCCTGCCAATTGCTTCATATCCACCCACCATTGTAAACTTAATCTTGGTTCCACAATGGCATCGGTTCTTTCACTAAATCCAACTTGATTCACATAATCTTCCAACTTCACTAAATTACCCGCGGCCTCTAAATCGGAAGCAATAATTTTTCTTACTTCAATACGATCTTTGCCAATATACATTGGAGCAGATTCATTCATAGTGCCATCCTCATTCAATGTTTCAATTACTTCTAAGCCATGTTTTTGTCCAAGGTTAAAGTCATTGATATCATGTGCTGGTGTTACTTTTAAAGCACCCGTTCCAAATTCCATTTCGATATAATCATCGGCAAAAATGGGGATACGACGATTAATCATGGGTACAAATGCATGCTTGCCCACTAAGTGTTTGTACCTGTCATCCTTAGGGTGTACACAAATGGCAGTGTCTCCAAAAATAGTTTCAGGACGTACTGTTGCAATGGTAATATATTCATCACCTGGAACATCTAACTTGTAACGGATATGGTACATTTTACCATTCACTTCTTTGTGAATTACTTCCTCATCACTCAAAGCTGTTTTAGCACGCACATCCCAGTTAATCATGCGCTTGCCACGATATATTTTTCCTTTGTTGTATAAATCAACAAATACTTTAATTACAGTTTCATAATAAGCAGGGTCCATAGTGAATGAAGTACGATCCCAATCCAAACTACAACCCATCTTTCTTAATTGTTGTAGAATGATGCCTCCGTATTTTTCTTTCCACTCCCAAGCATGTTCTAAAAATTCATCTCTAGATAAAGAAGATTTTGCAATGCCTCTTTCTCTTAACATTGCTACCACTTTTGCCTCGGTTGCAATGGAAGCATGGTCGGTTCCTGGCACCCAACATGGGTTCATGCCTTGCATACGTGCACGACGCACTAATATATCCTGAATAGTATTGTTCAAGCAATGGCCCATGTGTAAAACACCCGTTACATTTGGAGGAGGAATGACCACAGTATAAGCCGGTTTATTATTGGGCTCACTATGGAAATAACCTTGGTCGATCCAATGTTGGTACCATTTTGTTTCTACTTCACCGGGGATATAATTTTTGCTCAGTTCCATGCTTATTTTTCTTTACCTAAATTGAGCTACAAAAATAAGGAAAAGCCACTAGCTTATTTTGACAAAAATATCCGAACTTGGCCCTCTAATGGAATTTGCAGTAGTAGATATTGAAACCACAGGAGGTATGCCACAAAC
>DAIUEC010000050.1:12051-17301 GCA_036845345.1 Sediminibacterium sp. | reverse complement strand
CTTCCAATCCTTATTGTAAGAAACAAACATCGCAATCCAAATGGATCTTGATAAACGCATAAAAACAGGTTGCAATAATATCACTAATACGATAGAGCTAAATAACCAATATAAAATTCTATTGTCGTCTAAATCAAAGGTCATTCCAATAAGTACTTTCCATGCCACAAAGCTAGATACAAAATAAGCAACTGTTAATGCATAGCTCACGTAACCTGTACCAACATAAAAACCAACTTCAATTTCGGTAGGTTGTCCGCATACTGGACAGCGCTCATTCATCTTAGTAATATTGGATAAATCGTAAGGGTTGCTTGATACAAATAATTTGCCTTCTCTACAACGAGGGCATTTATTGGTAAGCATACTAAGAAGGTAATTTTTGCTCATGCTGCAAAGGTATTAAATTAAAAGGAGGGCTGTTTATAAATCTAATACCTGTTCCATCTTAATTCCTCTAGAGCCCTTTATTAAAATAGATCGGCCTTTAAAATTTTGTGCAGCAAGCCAAACTTTTGCCTCCACAGCAGTAGGGAAGAATAGATAATCATGTTTACAGTGTTCAAAATCTCCTCCCACTAAAACTACCTGCTCCCATTTAGATTCTTGTAATAAATGAATAAGTTGTTGATGCTCTTCAATGCTAGTGTTGCCAAGTTCCTTCATACCCCCAATGCAAACTATTTTATGAGCAGCATTTAACTTAGCAAAATTCTCAATAGCCAATTTCATGCTACTAGGATTCGCATTGTATGCATCTAAAATAACATCATTCTCTTTCCATTTTAATAATTGAGAACGACTATTGGTTGGCGCATAATTTTCAATCGCTGATTTAATTTTTTCAGCAGGTACTTTAAAATAAATACCGATACTTACTGCAGCTAAAATATTAGGTAAATTATATTCGCCCACCAATTGTGTTTGAATACAATCCATTTCAAAACCTTGCGTAAAATTTACTTGTAAAAAACCATTCACCGTATTGGCCTTTGCTTGTAATGTTCCTGATTGTATGCCATAACTTATTACATTGCAAATGCCTTTACTCATATTTTGTAAGTAATGGTAATCACTCATTATAAAGGCAGTTCCATTATTAGCCCTTAAAAAATCAAATAATTCACCCTTGCCTTTTTTAACGCCTTCCTCGGATCCAAATCCTTCTAAGTGTGCTTTACCACAATTGGTAATAAGTCCATAATTAGGTAATGCATATTCGCAGTAACTAGCGATTTCATGTAAATGGTTTGCACCCATTTCAATAACTGCCATTTGTGCATCTGGATGAATGCTCAATAGGGTAAGGGGTACACCAATATGATTATTTAAATTTCCTTGTGTTGTATAAGTTGTATAATGACTAGCGAGTACTGTATAAACTAATTCCTTTGTAGTTGTTTTGCCATTACTTCCTGTGATACCAATAAAAGGAATATTGAATTGCTGGCGATGGTATTTTGCAAGTGCTTGTAAAGTACTGAGGCCATCTTGAACTAATAAAATCTTCTCATTCCATTTTGCATCAGCAGCTACCTCTTCGTCAACAATTGCATAGGATGCGCCGGCTTCTAAAGCTTTTTCCGCAAATAGGTTTCCATTAAAATTGGGACCTTTTAATGCAAAATAAATATCGCCTGATTTTAATTTTCTGGTATCTGTTTGAACAGAAGTATATTGCTTAAAGATTTCATACAAGTAAGTAATAGAAGGAAGCTTGATCATTGTAGAATGATTTAACTATTTAGCACTAAGTAAACAAGTAGCCATTGCAACCAAGCCTTCTTGACGTCCAGTGAAACCCATTGTTTCAGTAGTAGTAGCTTTGATTGAAATGTCTTTATCTCCAATTTTTAAAATGCTAGCAATGCAGTTTTGCATTTCAATAACATAAGGCTTAATTTTTGGAGCTTCTAAGCAAAGCGTTGCATCAATATTTACAATTTCATATCCCTGTGCGGTGATTAAATCGTAAGTACGTGCTAATAAAATTTTGCTGTCAATGTTTTTATATGCGTTGTCAGTATCTGGGAAATGAGTGCCAATATCGCCTAAGCTTAAAGCACCTAATAATGCATCACAGATAGCATGTAATAAAACATCTGCATCGCTATGGCCTAATGCACCTTTAGTGTGCGGTATTTTGATACCACCAATCCACAAATCTCTACCTTCTACTAATTGATGAAAATCAATACCTGAGCCAATGCGTAATTTCACAGCTTATTTTTTAAATAGTCTCTTGTACCAAGGAATTGATTTATCTGTAACATCACTTGCCGCATCAAATCCGAATGCAGAGGATACACATCTAAATCCTATGGTGCTACTTGATTTATCTTGATCTAAAAATCTTCTAGTTCCTGGGTTTAACCAAAAAGGACGGTCTTTCCAACTACCACCTTTATAAACTCTTGACTTGTTTGAAATTAAAGTGTTAACACCTGTTTCATATTGTGCTAAACTTTCATCATCACCATCTAAAGTACTATCTCCGCGGTATGGATTAAAGTCATCCATATCATCACCGCTTAATGGTCTGTAAATATCAGCTACCCATTCATTCACGTTACCATTTAAATTGTAGATACCAATTCTGCTAGGTGTAAAACTATATACTTTGCTAGGGATACCCGCACCATCATTTGAATAACCAATCATACCCATGTAATCGCCTTGGCCATTTTTAAAATTAGCGGTATACATTCCTTGGTCAGATTTTTTTGTAGATCTAATTGCATCGTTACCGTTGCTGCTCCAAGGGAATGGAGAATCAGATTGTGCAACGCTTGCATTTGGATGTGCTGAGTTTACACCTGCTCTTGCATTCTTAAAATTAGAAACATAGTTCTTTGAACTTGAAACTTTAGCAGCATATTCCCATTCAGCTTCTGTTGGTAAACGAAAATCAGGAACCATGATAAATTCTTCGCCTGATTTAACTAAACGTGCATTTCCTTTTGAAGTTGAATCCAATAATTTTTCTCTACCAGCAATCTTACCCACATATCTTTGCTTTGAATTAATTATGCCATAGTAGATAAGTGTTTTTTCATTTGCTCTATCTGTTCTCCAACGACAATATTTATTTGCTTGCTCCCAACTAACTCCAACTACTGGGTAATCATTGTATGCTTTTGCTCTAAAGTATCCCAAAACCATTGGTTCGTTGTAAGATAAAGGAGTTTTCCAAACTAAAGTATCTGGTAAAGCTTCTCTTGCTAAATCTCTATATTGAGTTGAATCCTTGGCTAAGTTTTCTAACCAATGTGTGTAGTCTCTATATTTTTTATTGCTTACCTCATAAATATCAATACGGAAAGAACTCACCGTTTTTCTGCGTAAGGTATTATTCCATTGTCTCAATTCACTTTCCTCAGTATTCATACCCATTGCAAAAGTGCCACCTCTAATTAAGATTGTACCTTCATAAGGATCATTTTTCGTTGCTGCAAATTGAACAGCATTGGCATCCTTGGTTTGCAATGAAGAAACCATTGTAGGGCCCAATAATAGTACCGCGAAAAATAATAAAATACTGTTGATGAAATTCATATATAAAATTTATTCTAAATCTAGTAAAATAGTGCTGCGAATATACTTCGTTTTTGCTTATTTAGACATGCCATTTGCATATTCTTATGTTAGTAAAACCCTAATTTTAGGCCATGAATAGGCTCCTTTTATCATATTTTATGGTTTTTTTGACCATTTTCAGCACAGTAAAGGCACAAAACAGCCCTTTATCAACTGGGAAATGGTCTAAAATTGGAGCCGGAAAACAGGGTATTTATAAGTTGACTGGAGCACAGCTGGTGAGTTTAGGCTTCAGTTTGCCCATTGCATCAAATCAGTTGCAACTATTTGGATTTGATTTATCCAATTTAAATGATAAAGTACCTAGCATACCAGCATTCGGGTTAATAGAAAATGCAATCAAAGTAGTGGATGGTGGAGATGGTCAAATTAATGCTACTGACTATATTTTATTTTACAATCAAGGGCCCATTTATTGGAAACAAGATAGTGTTGCGGGTCGTGTAATTCATAAAAATTATTCAAGTGCTGATACGGTTTTTTATTTTTTAACACTGGGTCAAAATGGTAAAAGAATTGGATTACAGGATTTGCAATCTCAAAATACAATTTCAAGAGAAGTATTTAATCAGCATTATGTTTTTGAAAAAGATAGCATCTCATTATTAAACAGTGGTAAAATATTTTATGGACCACCCATGGGTCAGGGAGCAGGCAAGGCTACTCAATTCATATTTCCATTTTCAACGCAAGGAATGAATACTGTGAGTGAATTGAAAAGCATTTTTCATGTTGCTTCCACTACTTATCAAGAAAATGGCCAGTTTGATTTTTTATTGAATGATCAGCTTGTAAAGTCAACAAGTTTGTCGCCTGTATCAGGCTTATTGTATGATGATATTGCATCGGAAAAAATAGATAGTTTTTCGGTGAATGCAATTGCAAATTGGCCAACAAAATCAAGCCTTAAAGTTGCTTTTAATGCAGCCAATTCAAATAGTACAGGCTGGATTGATTATGTTGAAATTCATGCAAAAAAACCAATTGGATTTTGGCAGGATAGCACAATAGCTTTTGCCATTGAAGATGGATTGCAGACAGGTAAAATGGCCAATTGCAAAATTCAAAATGTAGATCCTACTGCAGTTATATGGAATGTGTCAAACAATCAAAATCCTCAAGAAATTAAATGGGGTACTGACCTGAATGGAACTGGATATTTTTTACAAAACCTAGAGGCACCTGCTAGTTTTTTTGGTGTAAGGCAATCAGCATTTGAAACGCCTACTTTATTTGGACCAATAAATAATCAGAACTTACCCATCAATAATAAGGGAGTAGACTATGTGATTATAACTGCACCTGCTTTTATAAACGCTGCAAATAAGTATCAGCAATTTCAACAAACCCAGTTTGGAAGAAAAGCAATTGTGGTAAATGCAAAGGAATTGTACAATGACTTTTCGGGCGGTCAAGCAACAGCGGTTGCTATTCGTAATTATTTAAAATCGCTCTTTAATGATGCTATACAAAATAATGTGAACGCCCCTAAATATTTGCTATTATTAGGTATGGGCAATTTTAATTTTCATAAAATAAATATCGAAGAACAATTGCCAACGTATGAAAGCGTAAATTCCAATTCCATTTTATCAAGTTTTTCTGCTGATGATTTTTTTGCTGCTTTAAATACCAATGATGATGTAAATAATT
>DAIUEC010000050.1:0-12041 GCA_036845345.1 Sediminibacterium sp. | reverse complement strand
TTATAACGCTTTGCAAAAATTGCAATTAAGTGTTGGGAGAATTCCTGCAAGAACCGCACAAGAAGCTGATACGGTAATGAATAAACTCATTACTTATCAAACAAAAAATATTGGTGGAACCTGGGAAAATAAAATCACTTGGGTCGCAGATGATGGAGATTATAATTTGCATTTACAAGATGCAGAGTCAATTATTAACCATTTGCAATCCAATGCCCCTCAATGGGATCAAAATAAAATTTATCTCGACTTTTTTACGCCATCTACTTCATCCTCAGGCAATACTTATCCACTTGCTTTTAATGCTATTCAACAATCAATTCAGGACGGAACTTTGCTTTTAAATTATACAGGGCATGGTAATTATTTAAGACTATCCGAAGAAGCAGTTATTTCACAAACTCAATTTGATTTATGGAAGAACGCGGGTAAATTGCCACTAATGGTCACCGCTTCTTGTAATTTTGCACCCTTTGACCAGCCTGGTTTACAGGCTATTGCTTGGGATGCTTTAATGAAAAATAGTAATGGCATTATTGGATTGGTAGCCGCCAATAGATTAGTGTTTGCCTATAGTAATAAACAAATTAATGATTTATTTATTCAACAACTTTTAGTAAAAAATGCTAGTGGAAATTACAATTCAATTGGTGAGGCTTTGCAAAAAGCTAAAATAGCAGATTGGGCAAATGGGGGAGATAAAGTAAATGATTTAAAATTCAACCTTATTGGAGATCCTGCTTTAAAGTTGAACCTGCCTAATTATCAAATGAATGTTCAAAAAATAAATGATAAAAATTTTATTGGTAAGGATACTTTACTGTCTGGGACCAAGTATACATTGCAAGGAAATATTTTGAAAGATGGTTTGCTATTGTCCAATTATTCAGGTCGTGTAGAAATGATTATTTATGATGTAACAAAAACTAAAAAAACATTAGCCAATTTGTCTTCAAGTATTTCAGTGCCCATTTTAGTCCAAGAAAATATTTTATTTAAAGGCAAGGCAAGTGTTATTAATGGCAAGTATAGCATTGATTTTATTTTACCTATTCAAGTAGTAAATTCAAGTAATCCATTAAGAATTGAATTGGCAACACTTGATACCAATTATTCGGCTAACATAATTTTGGATTCTATTTATGTAAAATTCAATCAATCATTCAATAGTCAGGATACGATTGGTCCAAGCATTAATGCATTTTTAAATGACCCTCTATACAAACCTGGAGGATGGGCAATGCCAAATTCTACTTTATATATTAATTTATTGGATACCACTGGCATACAAACATCAGGGAACATATTGGGACATGATTTAGCAATATGGATAGACAATGACCCTGTTCCATTAGTACTTAATAATTATTTTGTAGCAGATATTGATACTTATAAATCCGGGAAACTGCAGTTTGCATTACCCACATTATCGGAAGGTCAGCATCGCATCATTATAAAAGCTTGGGATTTAATTGGAAATAGCAGCACGGATACTTTACTATTTGAAGTGCCAAAGTCATATAGTCTTATTATTAAAAATGCAACCAATTATCCCAATCCATTTGTAGAAAAAACTCGGTTTAGTTTTGAAATAAATCAAGTAGGAGCAACCGACCAGGTTTTATTTGAGGTGTTTGACTGGTCGGGAAAACGCTTGTTTTACCAAAGTAATTTGCAGGTAATAAATCAAAACAGAATTTACTTGGACTGGGATGGTAAAACGATACCAGGTGTCAAGTTGAGCCCTGGGGTATATTTTTATAAATTTAGCGTTAAGTCTAAGTCTAGCTTTGCTTCTGCAACAAATACCTTTATCAAGTTGTAGAAACCGAAGTTCTTTTATTACCTTTATGCTATAACAATCCAAGCATGCATAACGCTAATAAGTTTTATAAATTTTTAATTATAATTTGTATTGTCTTGACGATTCAAAAAAGTCAGGCACAAACTACTTCGTTAAAATTACAGAGTACAGCGGTTCCTTTTATGATGATTTCTCCTGATGCACGTTCTGGTGGTATGGGAAATTTATCATTAGGTATGACCCCTGAAGCAAATGACTTATTCGGTAACACTGCCAAATTGCCTTTCTTAACCGAGCGTCAAGGTTTCTTGATTAACTACACCCCTTGGTTAAAAGATTTGGGATTAAGTGATGTTTATTTAGCAAGTGCTGGTTATTATAAAAAATTAAACGATCAAAGCGCCATTAACAGTTCACTTCGTTTTTTTAGTTTGGGTAATATTGATTTTACCGATGAATCTGGTTTAACTACTTTGCCTTCACAAAAACCTACTGAGTTTAGTTATGATATTGGATATAGTTTATTGTTAAATGACAAATTAAGTATTGGTGCAACATTAAGATATATCTACTCTAAATTAGTGCAGGGTTCATTTGGTGCTTCTGCCATTAACTATAAAGCGGGAAGTACTGCTGCAGCGGATATCTCTATGTTTTACAAGCAAAATGCTGATTTAAATGGATTTCATGCTGGTTTGCTTTTATCTAATTTAGGGGGAAAGATTAGTTACTCTAATGAAACCAAAAACAAATATTTTATTCCTGCTAATATTGGTGTTGGGGTAGGCTATTTGAATAAATTTGATATAGACAATTCATTAGAATTTGGTGTGGATATCAATAGATTAATGGTACCAGCTAGTCCTGATAACACGAATACAGAATCTGTGAATCAGTATTTTACGCAGTCTGTTATTAATAGTTATTTCAATTCCTTTTCAACACAATATGGAATGCCTTTTTCAGAATCTTTAAAAGCATCTGTGGGCCTTGAATACAATTATACCAACCGCTTTTATTTAAGAGGGGGCTATTTTATGGATAATAATAAGAGCTTGGGTAATATGCAGTATTTCACCTTAGGAACTAGTTTTCAATACCAACAATCTAAATTTAATATTAGTTATTTAGTTCCATCTGGAGGAGGGCTTACCAAGAATCCATTGTCAAATACACTCCGTTTTGGTAGTATTTTCTTCTTTTGATTAACAAATACTTAGTTAGTTACTGCTTTATTCCATCGGGTTATTTACGCAGATTTGCCTATTTTTGTTGCTAATGTCAGCAACTGTTCAAATTGTAAATAATAGCCACCATCCATTACCAAGTTATGCCACTTCTGGCGCTTCTGGAATGGATATCAGGGCATTTTTAGAAGCCCCAATGCAATTGGAGCCTATGCAACGTGCTTTAATTCCTACAGGATTATTTGTAGCGATACCAGAAAATTGGGAGGTTCAAATTAGACCCCGAAGTGGATTGGCAATCAAGCAAGGTTTAACTTGTTTAAATACACCAGGCACAATTGATGCGGACTATCGAGGTGAAATAAAAGTTATTTTAATTAATTTATCCTCAGAAACACAAACCATTCAGGATGGTGATAGAATTGCTCAAATGGTTTTTCAGAAAGTAGAAAAAGCAAATTGGGAATTAGTGCAACAATTAGATAACACAGAAAGAGGTGCAGGCGGCTTTGGCCACACCGGTAAACAATAAACATTTTAAAAATGAATTTAAGGCCGCTCTTTTTTGTCGTAATGCTCTTTTTACTTGCATCCTGTGCAACTTCTAGAAAAGTTCAAGTGATCCAAGATGCACTTTCAAAAAAAGATACTGCAACAGTTCAGGTAATTGCAGAAAAAACAAAAGTTGATTCTGGTGAAATAGTAAGACAAATTGTAGACAAAATTGCTACCACAAAGCTTTCATTTAATACGATGAATGCGCGTGTTAAACTAGATTATGAAACGGTGAATAATTCAGATGCTTTTATTGCTAATATTAGCATCGATAAAGGTAAGTCAATTTATATTACAGTAAGAGGCGCAATGGGAGTTATTGGATTAAAAGCCATCATTACGAAAGACAGTGTGATGTTATTTTATCCATTAAAGAAAAAAGTAGAGCTTCGTCCTTTGTCCTATATTCAAGAAGTGATAAAAATTCCTTTTACCTATAATACTTTAGAGGATTTAATTGTTGGCAATCCAATTTTTATGGAGGACGCAAGCATTGTTACCTATAAAATGAATGCCAATAAGTTGCAAGTTGGAATGGCGGGTAAATTGTTTAAAAATTTGATAACATTAAGTGAAGACAATGTCAAGGTATTGCATTTAAAATTGGATGATATTGACATTAATCAACACAGAACCTGTGATATTACCTATTCAAATCATAATGCGGTATTGCAAAATCAATTTCCTACAAATAGAGATATAGCGATAGCTTCGCAATCAAGATTGGAGATTCATATGGAGATGAAGGATTATTCATTTAACGAACCATTAAAATATAACTTTGTCATTCCAAAATCGGGAAAGAGAAGATAATTTTTTGAAACAAAATAACTTATGACTAAAAAGGCTACGATATTATTTTTTATTTTATTTGCTATTGGCATTGGTTCTTTTGCTCAAACAAATGCAAGTAGAGAGGAGCTGCAAAAACAGGAACAAACCTTAAGAAAAGAATTAGAGGAATTAAACCAGTTAAAGGATCAGATTCAGAAAAATAAAAAAAGTACGCTGGCTCAAATGGCTGTTATAAAAAGTAAAATTGCCAAAAGAGAAGCGCTTGTAAATAGTATTGCAAAGCAAGTTAAAATCATTGATGACGCGATAGAAGCCAATAAGCAAGATGTTCAAAAATTAAACAATGATTTAGATACATTAAAGAGCAAGTATGAAAAAAGTATTGTGTTTGCTTATAAAAGTAGAAGTGGCTATGAGTATTTAAACTTTTTATTTTCTGCTAATAGTTTTAATGATGCGGTAAAGCGCCTTACTTATTTGAAAAGCTATCGACAAAATAGAGAGGCACAAGCGCGCGCTATTGATATGTCTCAAAAAGATTTAAATCAAAAAATAGGACAATTAGGCTCCAATAAAAAAGATCGTTTAAAGACCTTGGGCGTTCAAAATGAGCAATTAAAGGTATTGGTGGATGATAGGAAGGAACAAGATAAAATCATTAGTCAATTAAAAGGCAAGGAGCAGGAAGTGACCGCGCAGTTAAAGCAAAAAGAGGCGCAAAGAAAAAAAATGCAATCTGCTTTGCTTACTATTATTAGAAGAGAAACCTTAGAGGCAGAGAAAAAAGAAAAAGAGCGTCAAGCAAAATTAAAAGCTGCGAATGATGCTGCGGCTGCTGCTGCAAAAGCAAAAAATGAAGCCGCACCAGTTGCATCAAAATCAGAACCAAAAACTGCTACTAAGAATGGAAATAAAGTGAGTGCAGTGGAAGGGGGTTTAACAAATACTTCGGGCAATAGACCTTACTCGGCATTGGAAACAACCGAAGAGGGAAGAGAAGCATCTATATCTATTGAAAACAATAAAGGGGGACTTCCTTGGCCGGTGGATAAAGGAAATGTGTATGTACATTTTGGGGTTGAAAATATACCTGGTACCAAATTGAATAGAAAAAGTGATGGTATTGAATTGGCGGTACCAAAAGGTAGTTCGGTTAAAAGTATTGCGAATGGCGTTGTTAAATATACAGGAGATATTAATGGTGATTTAACCGTTTTTGTACAACATGGAAAATATTTCTCCACCTACACGCATTTAAGCAGTATTAATGTTTCTGTGGGCCAAGAAGTACGCGGAGGAACATTATTAGGCCGTTCCGGGGTGAATATCGAAGGGGAAGGCTCCTTATTATTTATGATTAGCAACGATAAAGGGTCGTTTTTAGATCCTGAAAATTGGTTGAAGAATAGAAGGTAGATTCAAGTTGCTTTTTTCTGCATTAATTTTTTTATATTACAATTCATTAAACGATTGTAATGTCAAAATATATTTTATCCTTTGATCAGGGTACCACAAGTAGTCGTGCCATCTTGTTCGATCATGCAGGTCAAATACATGGTATCGCTCAAAAAGAATTTACACAACATTTTCCTCAGCCAGGTTGGGTGGAACATGACGCGATGGAAATTTGGAGTACACAAATAGGGGTTGCTAGTGAAGCCATCAGTCATCAAAATTTAGCACTTACCGATATAGCTGCAATTGGAATTACCAATCAGCGTGAAACAACAGTTGTTTGGAATAAAAAAACGGGTCTACCCATTTACAATGCAATTGTTTGGCAGGACAGAAGAACCGCTGATTATTGTGATACACTAAAGGCACAAGGCAAAGCTGCAATAATTCAAGAAAAAACGGGCTTGGTGATAGATGCTTATTTTTCTGGATCTAAATTAAAATGGATACTAGATCATGTGGACGGTGCACGTGATATGGCAGCCAATGGTGAGTTGTGTTTTGGCACTATTGACACTTGGTTGGTTTGGAAATTAACCAATGGTAAAGTACATGTAACCGATGCTACCAATGCATCTCGTACTATGTTATTTAATATTCACACTTTACAATGGGACACTGAATTATTAGCACTATTAGATATACCTGCTGCTGTATTACCAGCAGTAAAAAGTAGTAGTGAAATTTATGGGTATACTAATCAATTATTCACGAATCATGAAATTCCTATTGCAGGTATTGCGGGGGATCAACAAGCAGCTTTGTTTGGGCAAATGTGCACTGCTCCAGGCATGGTAAAAAATACTTATGGCACTGGCTGTTTCATGTTGATGCATACCGGAGAAAAAGCAGTGACTTCAAAAAATAATTTACTAACTACGATTGCTTTGCAATTAAATGGACATACTTATTATGCTTTGGAAGGAAGCGTATTTATTGGTGGTGCTGTAGTGCAATGGTTAAGAGATGGCTTGCATTTAATTAGGAAATCAAGTGAGGTGGAAGATTTAGCAAAGCAGGTGGAACATACGGATGGAGTGTATTTAGTGCCCGCATTTGCTGGTTTAGGTGCACCTTATTGGAATCAACATGCAAGAGGAACGATTGTTGGAATTACACGCGGTACAAGTGCTGCTCATATTGCGCGCGCCGCATTAGAAAGTATAGCATTTCAAAGTTATGATTTATTAAAAGCAATGGAAGCAGATGCTGGCATTCCCATTGCAGAATTAAGAGTAGATGGAGGTGCGACGCATAATAATATGCTCATGCAATTTCAGTCCGACATCGTTAATACAAAGGTGGTGCGACCTACGATGGTTGAAACTACTGCATTAGGTGCAGCTTATTTAGCTGGACTAGCTGTTGGGTTTTGGAAAGATCTGGAAGAACTAAGTAGTAAATGGCAGGTAGATCAAATTTTTTCACCAAGCATACAGCAAGAACAAAGAGCATTGCATATTCAAGGATGGGCAAGGGCAATTAATGCTACGAATAATTGGTAATTGCTAAATCATTTTAAATATATTTATCAAACGAAAATTGATTAAAGGGAAATTTTATTGATATCACTAAAACAAAAATACAATGACACCATTTCTTGCTGAATTATTTGGAACAGCGATTGTAATTATTATAGGTAATGGAGTAGTTGCCAATGTACTACTTCCTAAAACCAAAGGAAATAATGGAGGATTACTAGCCATTGTTTTTGGTTGGATGATTGCCGTTTTTGTTGGCGTATATATGACTTCGGGAATTAGTGGAGGGCATTTAAATCCAGCAGTGACACTCGCAATGGCAACAGCCGGAAAATTTAAATGGGAATTAGTCCCAAGTTATTTATTGGCCCAACTTTTAGGTGCCATGATTGGGGCATTGATTGTTTGGGTAATTTACCGACCTCATTTCAATGAGGCTGACAATTCATCGGATAAATTGGCCTGTTTTTCAACAGGACCATCTATTAGAGATTGGAAGCAAAATTTATTGGTGGAAACCCTTGCAACCTGTGTTTTTTTACTTGGAATATTCTTTATTAAGCCAGCTGGGATCGAAATGGGTGCAATGTCGGCCCTTCCTGTAGCACTTTTGGTGGCCGGAATGGGTTTTGGCCTAGGTGGTCCAACCGGTTGGGCAATCAATCCAGCTAGGGATTTAGGTCCTAGAATCATGCATTTTATCCTTCCAATCAAGGGAAAAGGGCCAAGTGACTGGGGTTATGCACTTGTTCCAGTAATCGGCCCAATAATTGGGGGTATTTTAGCAGCTTTTATTTACCTACAATTTTTGCAATAATGAGGTAAAATCGTACTTTTGCAGCCGAAACCGAAAATTATGTCAACAGCAGGTAAAATTAAACAAGTTATTGGAGCGGTAGTGGATGTGCAATTTCCTAATCAAAATGCACTTCCTGAAATCTATAACGCCCTAGAAATTACAAGACCAGGTGGTGAAAAATTAGTCCTTGAAGTACAACAACATCTTGGAGAAGATAGCGTACGTGCTATTGCGATGGATGGTACGGAAGGGTTAGTTAGAGGTATGGAAGTGATTGATTTGGGAAAACCAATTTCAATGCCAATTGGTGAAGGTATCAATGGTCGTTTGTTCAATGTAACAGGTGATGCAATTGATGGCTTACCGCAATTAGACAAATCAAATGGTCGTGCTATTCACGCAAATCCTCCAAAGTTCGAAGACTTAAGTACAGCAACAGAAGTGTTGTTTACTGGTATCAAAGTAATCGACTTGATTGAGCCATATGCGAAAGGTGGTAAGATTGGTTTGTTCGGTGGTGCGGGTGTTGGTAAAACAGTATTGATTCAAGAGTTAATTAATAATATCGCAAAAGGACACGGTGGATTATCAGTGTTTGCGGGTGTAGGTGAAAGAACACGTGAGGGTAATGACTTATTACGTGAAATGATTGAAGCAGGTATCATGAAATATGGTGATGCTTTCAAACATAGCATGGAAGAAGGTGGATGGGATTTAAGTAAAGTAAACTTAGAAGAATTAAAAGAATCAAAAGCAACTTTCGTTTTCGGTCAAATGAATGAACCTCCTGGAGCACGTGCGCGTGTTGCATTAAGTGGTTTAACTATTGCTGAATATTTCCGTGATGGAGATGGAACAGGAAAAGGAAAGGATATCTTATTTTTCGTAGATAATATCTTCCGTTTCACGCAAGCAGGTTCTGAGGTATCGGCTTTATTAGGTCGTATGCCATCTGCGGTAGGTTATCAACCAACATTGGCAACTGAGATGGGATTGATGCAAGAGCGTATTACTTCCACTAAAAATGGTTCTATTACCTCTGTACAAGCGGTATATGTACCTGCGGATGACTTAACAGATCCAGCTCCAGCGACAACATTCGCTCACTTGGATGCTACAACCGTATTGTCTCGTAAGATTGCCGATTTAGGTATCTATCCTGCGGTGGATCCTTTAGATTCTACTTCAAGAATTTTGACTCCTGCAATTGTAGGTGCAGAACATTATGATACGGCTCAAAAAGTAAAAATGATTTTACAACGTTATAAGGAGTTACAAGATATCATTGCCATCTTAGGTATGGATGAATTAAGTGACGAAGATAAATTGGTGGTATCACGCGCGCGTCGTGTACAACGTTTTTTATCTCAACCTTTCCACGTTGCTGAACAATTTACTGGTTTAAAAGGTGTATTCGTTTCTATCGAAGACACCATCCGTGGATTTAACGCAATCATGGACGGTGAAGTAGATGCATATCCTGAAGCTGCCTTTAACTTGGTAGGTACTTTAGAAGATGCAATTGAGAAAGGTAAGAAAATGATGGCTTAATTTATTTAAAACAGAATCATGTTATTGGAAATATTAACACCAGAGAAAAAACTATTCAGTGGGAATGTACAAGGCGTTCAATTGCCGGGCATTGAAGGTTTATTTGAGGTAATGGACAAACACGCACCCTTGGTTAGTGCATTGGGTGTAGGCAAAGTTAAAGTATTGCACAAATCAGCTGCTGCTGAAACTTTTGCGATACAAGGTGGGTTTGTTGAAGTGCTAAATAATAAAGCAACTGTATTAGTGGAAGGCGTGTTGTAGATAATAACAAAAAATTATAAATTCAAAAATCCCTTGGTGTTTAGCCAAGGGATTTTTTTTATATATTCACATAAGCAAATTTTAACTGCCAGTACAAAGACCAATGAAGAAGACCTTTCCCATTATATTTACTTTAATTGCATTATCCATTATTGGTATTTTGTTTATTCAAATTACTTGGTTGCAAGGGTTGATGATTCTTTCTAAAAATCAATTGTCGGATAAAGTGAATCAATCTGCCGTAATTGTTTCAACGGAGATAAGTAAAAAAATGAACACTGGCTTATCACTTCGCTTTCCAAAAAGACATCAAAGTTTAGGGGAGGAGTATCATATACATAGTTTCGAAGAATCGGCTATTGCAGATATTTATAATCAGACAGAATTAAATGCAAGTATTAAGGCTGCATTGAATAAATATGGAGTAGCAGATTTAAACTACGAATTTGCAGTAACAGATAAAAAAGGAAATATAGAAATTAAGAGTTCAAAATTTGAAGATGCTTTTTCCGATGAAGTAAATACGATGCAGGTTAGGGTTTCCGTGATACCCCAAGATATTATTGAGCCAGTGGGGCCTTTTGAAACGATTATAATATTAGTACCCAAAGTGAGATTATATTTATTACACTCATTGCAATGGGTAATATTAGGTGCATTTTTATTTGTATTAATTGTATTAGCTGCTTTCTTTATCACTGTTAGATCCTTATTTACGCAGAAAAAATTAAATGAAATTAAGCGCGACTTCATTAATAATATGACACATGAGTTAAAGACGCCATTGGCAACCATTTCTTTAGCAGTGGATGCATTAAAGAGCCCAAAAGTGCATGGAGATGCAAAATCGGTAGAATACTTTAGTACAATTATCAAAGAGGAAAATGTGCGCATGAATAAACACGTAGAAGTTATTTTACAAGCAGCACAATTAGAAAAGAAAGAGTATAAATTAAATAAGCAACCTGTAGATATTCACGATATGCTATTTGGCGTATTGGATAGCTTTAAACTACAGTTAGATGCAAAGCCTTCGCAAATTCATACCAATTTTGATGCGGATCCATCTGAAATTGAAGCAGATCAAGAATACATGTTGCATGTGTTTTCAAATTTAATTGATAATGCTATTAAGTATTCTAAGGAAACAATAGATATCAGCATCACAACCTTAACACTACCTGCTGAAATTCAAATTATCATCGAGGATAAAGGAATAGGCATGAGTGCAGACACAGCAAAACATATTTTTGAAAAATTCTATCGTGCACATACGGGTAACGTTCACAATGTAAAAGGATTTGGATTGGGAATGAGTTATGTGAAATGGGTAATTGATATTCACAAAGGGAAAATAAAAGTTCAAAGCAAGGAAGGAGAAGGTACAAAAATGATTATTACACTTCCTGTAGTCTAATTAATAATTTGCGTAATTAGTGTTGTTGCTTAATTAGTATTTGGATTTAATCCAAAACAAGCAACCATCCCCATAACTTAGGAATCTATATTTATTCGCAATAGCATGCGCATAAACGGCTTTCCAATCATTTCCAGCAATTGCAGCTATGATTAGTAATAGTGTTGATTTTGGTTGGTGAAAATTAGTCACCAATGCATCACAAATTTTAAAAGAATAGCCAGGAGTCACCATTAACTGTGTTTTGGTAATAAGCTTATCCGTTTTATTTATGGATAATAAATTGATTAACGATTTTAGGGCATCCTGTACCGAAATAGCATGATCTATTAGTTCATAAGCATCCCATTGCAAAAGGCTTAAATCATGTAAGTTGATATTTTCATTATGCTTTTGTAAATAAATAAATGCCTTTACGCCAAGCCAATAAATAGATTCTAAAGTACGTAAACTAGTGGTGCCCACAGCAATGATAGGAGTGTCAAGTTTATTTGTATTTTCTAATAAATAATTAATCAATGAAATGTCTACTTCAATAAACTCAGCATGCATTTCATGCGCATCAATGGTTGCCGATTTAACTGGCATAAAAGTACCTGCGCCAACGTGTAAGGTAAGGTATTGTTGATGAATATTTTTTTCATCTAAACTATTAAAAACTTCTTTGCTAAAATGTAATCCTGCTGTAGGTGCTGCAACAGAACCTTCTTCAATAGCATAAGTTGTTTGATAT
>DAIUEC010000049.1:0-17594 GCA_036845345.1 Sediminibacterium sp. | reverse complement strand
GTGCTTCGGTAATACGTTCGGCAACAGCAGCTTCAAATGCAATTTTAAAATCTTCTAATGCATCTACTACCATGGTCATTCCTGCGGCAGCAAAGTGGCCTCCATATCCTAGCAAATGAGCACGACAAGCATGCAGGGCTTCATATAAATTAAATCCATTTACACTACGAGCGCTTCCAGTAATAACATCGCCACTTTGGGTAAGTACCACTGTTGGCTTGTAATGTTTTTCAATTAATCTACTTGCAACAATTCCTACTACGCCTTTATGCCAATGTGCTTGAAAAACAACAGAGGATTTTTTGGTATGGTGTAAAGGATCTTGTTCAATTTGTTCAAGTGCTTCTTCCGTAATTGTAGTATCTGCTTCTCTTCGATCTAAATTATCCTGTTGTAACAAAGCACCTATTTCTAATGCTTTGTTATAATCTTTTTCTATAAATAGTTGTACCGCTTTTTTGGCATCATCCATTCGTCCAGCAGCATTGATTCTTGGCGCCACTGCAAATACTAAATTCGTAATGCGCATAGGACCTGACTGCTTTGCTAATTCCATTAAGGCTTTTAATCCTGGAGATGGATTTTCATTCACTTTTTGGACACCAAAAAATGCCATGGTTCTATTTTCATCAGTAATAGGGACAATGTCTGCAGCAATTGCAGTTGCGACTAAGTCCAAATATTGTAAATAACTTTCTTCGGGTAATTGATAGGTTTGCGCTAATGCCGTAATTAATTTAAAGGCGACGCCACAGCCACAAAGTTCTTTGTATGGGTAGTTGCAATCTTTTTGTTTTGCATTTAAAATAGCAACAGCGGGTGGTAAAATTTCATCAGGTAAATGGTGATCGCAAATAATAAAATCCATACCCAGTTCTTTCGCGTATGCTATGAGCTCGGTGGATTTAATCCCACAGTCAACGGAAATAATTAAATCAAATCCATTTTCTTTAGCAAAATCAATTCCAATTTTTGAAACCCCATAACCTTCTTTGTATCTATGTGGTATATAGTAGTCAAGGTTTTCAGTTAATTGTCTTAAAAATTGATATAAGGTAGCAACCGAAGTGGTTCCATCTACATCGTAATCGCCATACACCAATATTTTTTGATTTGACTTGATAGCAATGTCAATTCTGTCAACCGCTTTTCGCATATCCTTCATTAACCAGGGATCATGCAAGTGACTTAAATTAGGTCTGAAAAAATTTTTCGCAGCATCAAAATCGGTAATCCCTCTTTGAACCAAAAGCTCACATAAAATGGGATGAATTTTTAATGCAGCTTGTAAGGATTGCACTTTAGCAGGATCTGCTGCAATAATATTCCATCTTTTTTCCATTAATATGCACGGTCTGTTGTGTAACGAACTAGTTCTTCTAAAGCTGCTCTTGCAGGACTAGGTTGAAACGAATTAAGAATTTCTAATGCCTTGTCACGGTATTCGTACATCTTTTGTGTTGCATATTCAATCCCTCCATGTTTAATTACATTATCAATAACAAACTTCACTTTTTTCTTATCGTTGTTATTGTTTTTTACAATGTAGATAATCTCTTTTTTTAAAGAGGCATCTACTTTTTGTAGCACATGAATTAAAGGAAGGGTTAATTTCTTTTCCTTAATGTCGTTGCCGGTAGGTTTGCCAACTGCAATATCTCCGTAGTCAAATAAGTCATCTTTAATTTGAAAAGCCATTCCAACCATTTCTCCAAATAAGCGCATCTTTTCAATTATTTCTATATCCTTTGTAACCGATGCAGCTCCTGCTCCACAGCTAGATGATAAAAGACTTGCTGTTTTTCCATTGATGATTTCATAATAAATGGACTCATCAAAATTTAAATTTCTAGTTTTTTCAATTTGCAATAATTCACCCTCACTCATCTTTTTAACCGCGTTGGATAAAATAGTAAGAATATCAAAGTCTTTATTTTCCAATGAAAGTAAAAGTCCTTTTGATAATAAATAGTCGCCTACTAATACCGCAATTTTATTTTTCCATAATGCATTGATTGAAAACATGCCACGACGTTCTAATGCGTCATCTACAACATCGTCGTGAACTAGGGTAGCGGTATGTAAAAGTTCCACCAAGCTTGCTGCTCGGTAGGAAGCATCTGTAATTTCTCCATGTAATTTAGCAGAAAGTAAAACAAACATAGGGCGCATTTGCTTTCCCTTGCGTTTTACAATGTATTGCATGATTCTATCCAATAGTGCAACCCTACTTTTTACAGCATCTTTGAAATGATTTTCAAAAAGTGCTAATTCCTTACCTATAACTTCAGTTGCGAGTTTCATGAGACCTGTAATTTAGATTAATTATTGAGCATATTGAAATGCAAGGCCCCAAAGTTTTGCAAAGAAGATAGTTTTAAATCAGCTGCTCCCCAATGTTCTAGTTTAATATGATCTGCAGATGGTACCACAACACAGGTCATTCTTGCTGCTTTTGCAGCAATCATTCCGTAAAATGAATCTTCAAAACAGATACAAGAAAGTGGATTGGTATGCATTGCTGCTGCGCAATCTAAATATACTTGAGGATGTGGTTTTGCAAAAGGTAAATGTTGTGCCGAACTACTAGCATGAATATAACTTCTGATACCTAATTTATCTTTAACCCATTCAATAAGCTGCACTGGTGAAGAAGTAGCTAAACCCATTTTAAAATCTCTTTGCAAGAAAAATTCAAAAATATGTTCAACACCTGGCATCAATGTCGCATCTTGATCAATTATTTGTAATGCAAGATCTACTACTTTTTTTTCTACAATTTCATTTTGGCTTGCAGGTACATTAAACTGTTGTAGCCAATATGCAACAAATTCTTTTGATCTAAGTCCTGTTGTTGTAGCATATTGCTGCTCTGTTAAACTGATGCCATATTGTCTAAAAATTTCTGTTGCAGCTTTGTTCCACAAAGGCTCACTATTAATTAACAACCCATCAATATCGAATATAACGGCAGTCTTTTTCATTGCCTAAAGATACAATATTTGTAGTATCTTGCCCTCCAAACAATTTTCTTAAAATGTCAATTTTAGATCGATTAAAAAACATACGTATTTTTCGTTCTGTCATCTATGGCATAGTAGGTTTGTTTACATATCCAGGCCTAGCGTTGTTTAATAAAGTGGAGATTGAGGGGTCTGAAAATTTAGCTGATTTGCCTAAAAAAAATGTGTTATTTGTAAGCAATCATCAAACCTATTTTGGAGATGTAATTGCATTTGTACATATATTTTGTGCCGTGAAGTGGCGCAAGTTTAATAGGCTGGGAATTCCCTATTATTTATTGAATCCATTTACCAACGTTTATTTTGTAGCAGCCGAAGAAACCATGAATAGCAGTTGGCTGACTAGGTTGTTTAAATTGGGTGGTGCGTTAACGGTGAAAAGAACATGGAGAGCCGAAGGGCAGGATGTAAAAAGAGATAGAGATGTGGTAGATACACAAAAAATTGATCAAGCACTTTCAAAAAGTTGGGTGATTACTTTTCCGCAGGGAACTACCAAGCCATTTGCGCCAGGAAGAAAAGGCACTGCTCATATTATTAAGAATAATCAACCAATTGTAGTACCTGTTGTAATTAATGGATTTTGGAGAGCCTTCACCAAAAAAGGATTGACATTCAAAAAAGTAGGTACCCCGCTAACCATAAGATTTAAAGCACCTTTGAAAATTGATTATAATGCTTCGGTTGACGAAATATTAGCGCAGGTAATGGACGCTATTGAGCAAAGCAAAGATTACATGTTAAAGGGAAAGCACCATGCATTAAAGGAGCAAGCGTAGGCTTCTTAAATTAGCATTTTTTATTCATCTAGTCTTGCATGAAAATCGCTTTCAATTCTGGAGCATCTTCTGGCTTCATTTTACCAGATAAAATAAGCCTCATTTGTCTTCTTCTTAAAGCACTTTCGTAATATTTTATCTCTTCCTCTGATTCTGGAATTACTGCTGGAACTTGTTTAGGTCTCTTGTTTTCATCTAATGCAACAAATGTAAAAAAGGCTTCGTTGCTCATAACTCTCGTTTGTGTAATCATATTCTGATTCCACACTTTTAAATGAATTTCCATGGAGGTATTGAACGCGCGTGTAACAATGGCTTCGATACAAATTACATTGCCTAATTTAATAGGTGTTTTAAAACTTAGATTGTCAACTGATGCAGTCATTGCTGCAGAATTACAGTGTTTTGAAGCAGCCAAATAAGCTGCTATATCCATCCAATACATTAGTTTGCCTCCCATTAGGTCACCAAATGTATTCGTGTCATTTGGCAGTACTAATTCGTTCATTGTAATAAATGAATCACTTGCTTTTCTCGGTTCCATAAATGTATTTTATACCCAAAGATACAAATACTTATACAACGCAGTGTTCAAGTTTTGAAAGATAGGTTGGGTCAACGTCTGCGCCGTGGCCAGGGGTATCATCAATACTTAAATGCATTCCACTAAATTGAACACCACCTATAATTGGATCTTCCAAATGACCCAATAGACAAGTGTCCATATCGTAATATTTAACATTGTCGTGTGCCATTGCAAAATGCATTTTTGCACTTAATGCCAATCTGCTTTCGAGCATGCCACCCATCATGCAAGCCGTATTATTTTTTCCAGCGATCTCCTGAATTTTTATGGCTTCCTGAATACCTCCACTTTTTGAAAACTTGATATTTATTAAATGGCAAGCTTTGTTGGCAATTAATTTTCTTGCATCATGATGCGTAAACACTGATTCGTCTGCCATAATTGGAATAGGGGATGCAGCGCAAAGTGCAGGCAAATAATCGTCATAATATTTGTGCATTGGTTGCTCACAAAATTCAATATCGTATGGCGCAAGTCCTTGTAAAACGGAGAGTGCATCTTTTGTGGACCAGCCCTGGTTGGCATCGATTCTTAATTTAATATCAGTACCAATAGCGGCCCTAATTTTTTGAATGCGTTCAATATCGGTTGCAGGGTCTTTGCCTAATTTCACTTTAATCATCGTCACTCCCTTTTCTTTAAATTCAATTGCTTGTGCAGCCATGGCATCAGGAGTATCTATGCCAATGGTTAAATCTGATTCAATTGCTTTTTGCTTGCCTCCTAAGAATGCGTATAATGGCTGGTTGGCAGCTTTTGCAGCAATATCATATAAGGCAATATCAAAAGCACTTTTAATGGTATAGTTGCCAGCAATAATTGTATCAATTTCTGCAAGTCGGTTGCCAATTTCCAAAGGGTTTTTCCCTTTTAAAAAGGCCGCAAAATCTTTGGCATGGTTATAGGAACTCACTTGCGTTTCCCCAACAATCATTGGGAAAGCCGAACATTCTCCAAGCCCAATAATGCCTTCGCTGGTATGCACTTTGATCAATACATTTTGTGCAAAATGCATCGTCCCAGTAGCAATGGTAAATGGCACCATTGGAATCTTAAACATGTAAATTTCGGTCTTGGTAATGTTCATTGCTTAATTGATTTAAATTATAGTATTTAAAGGTACTAATTCTTTGCTATTACCTTTTTAGATACGATATTTGCCAAACGAACTAATGTTAGCATGAACCTATCTTTTGACAATACACAAAATGCATTTGCATATAAGAGTACCGCTGATTTAAAAAGAGCGAAATTTTTAATTAGTGCCATACAAAGTCCAATAATGGTTACCCTTGCCACCAAGGCTACGCCTATTTTAATGAAATTGGGGTTACCGATAAATGGTTTATTAAGAAATACTGTTTTTAAACAATTTGTGGGTGGAGAAACTTTAGAGGAATCTGCAAGAGTAGCAAAATTATTGAGCTCCTATGGCGTACAAGTAATTTTAGATTATGGTGTTGAAGCAAAAGAGGGAGAGTCTAATTTTGATGATGTAACAGAGCATATTATTGAAGCAATTGATTTTGCGGCTACACAAACTAATATTCCTTTTGTTAGTGTTAAGCTTACAGGGGTGGCAAGTCATATTTTATTAGAAAATTTAAATGATGCGCCAAGATTAAGAAGTGGGATTCATGATAGTGAGACTGATAACGCAGCATGGCAAAGGGTTAGAGCGCGCATGCATGCAATTTGTGATGTGGCGCAAGAAAAAGGATTAGGCATTTTAATTGATGCCGAAGAAACCTGGATTCAAGATCCTATTGATATATTGGCGATTGAATTAATGGGTGTTTACAATAAAGAAAAAGTAGTTGTTTACAATACGTATCAATTGTATCGCAATGATCGTTTTAGTTTTTTACAACTATCTCATCGTATTGCAAAAGAGCAAGGTTTTATATTAGGTGCAAAATTGGTGCGTGGTGCATATATGGAAAAAGAAAGAGCACGTGCTCAACAAATGGGATATCCTTCACCTATTCATGTTGATAAAGCTGCTACTGATAAAGACTTTGATGCTGCAGCAAAATATTGCATTGAAAACATAGATTCTATTTCATTATTATTGGCTTCTCATAATGAACAAAGTAATATTCTAATTGCTGGTGAAATGGCAAGATTGAATTTGCCTAATGACTTTAAAAATGTTCATTTTTCGCAACTATATGGCATGGGAGATCATATCACTTTTAACATGGCGGTTAAGGGGTACAATGTGAGCAAGTATCTTCCTTTTGGTCCTATTAGTGAAGTGATCCCTTATTTGATGCGTCGTGCCGAGGAAAATAGCAGTGTGAATGGTCAAACCAACAAGGAATTGGTGATGATAAAAAGTGAATTAGCCAGAAGAAAAGGGAAATAACTGCTATTTCATTTTATTTTTCACAGCTTCTCCCCATCGTTTTAAAAATTTTACGAGTTCAGCAGCAATGGTTGTAAATTGCAGCATGCAACAATATTTGACTTTATTACAACATATTTTAAAAGAAGGTACCCAAAAAACAGACCGTACAGGCACGGGTACAAAAAGCTGTTTTGGTTATCAGATGCGTTTTAATTTAGCCGATGGATTTCCATTAGTGACTACTAAAAAAGTTCATTTAAAAAGCATTATTTACGAATTGCTTTGGTTTTTAAATGGCGACACAAATATCAAATATTTGAAAGATAATGGAGTGCGAATCTGGGATGAGTGGGCAGATGCCAATGGTGATTTAGGCCCTGTTTATGGAAAGCAATGGAGAAGTTGGGAGGGAGCTGATGGTATTGTTGTGGATCAAATAACAGAATTGATTGAGCAGATTAAAAAAACACCAGACAGCCGAAGATTAATTGTAAGTGCTTGGAATGTAGGTGACTTAAAAAAGATGGCATTAATGCCTTGCCATAATATGTTTCAGTTTTATGTGGCAGATGGTAAATTAAGTTGTCAACTATATCAACGTAGTGCTGATGTATTTTTGGGAGTACCTTTTAATATTGCTTCCTATGCATTATTGACAATGATGATTGCCCAGGTCTGTGGTTTAGCATACGGTGATTTTGTACATAGTTTTGGGGACGTGCATTTATATAACAATCACTTTGAGCAAGCTGAATTGCAATTGTCAAGAACTCCGTTTCCTTTGCCAACTATGAAAATAAATCCTGAGGTGAAAGATATTTTCTCCTTTAAGTTTGAGGATTTTACTTTAGAAAATTACGAATGTCATCCAGGTATTAAAGCGCCTGTGGCTGTATAATAAATAAACGAATGAATATAACCCTTGTAGTTGCTGCATCAGAGAATAATGCCATTGGTAAAGACAACCAATTATTATGGCATTTACCAAAGGACATGCGCTTTTTTAAAAATACTACATGGGCTTTGCCAATTGTAATGGGGCGTAAAACATTTGAGTCAATGGGGAGTAGATTATTGCCGGGCAGACTCAATATCATATTAACCCACCAAAAGAACTTAGTGATTGAAGGCGCTCAAGTAGTAAACACTTTAGAAGAAGCAATCGCATTGGCTACTCAAAAAGATTACAAAGAATTGATGGTGATTGGTGGTGGTCAAATTTATGAGATGGCTTTGCCGGTTGCCAATAAAGTATGGTTAACCCGCGTGCACACGAATATTGATGGTGACACTTTTTTCCCAAACCTAGGAACAGAGTGGCATAAGCATACCATTGAATCACATCATGCCGATGAAAAACATGCATTCGATTTTGATTTTGAATGTTGGCAAAGAAAATAACTTATGTATTCATCGCTAACCCTGCTCAAAAAATATTTTCAATATTTACTTAAAGCGTCTAATGGAAAAGGGCACGGAGTGCATTCTCCATTTGTGTATACGTTCATTAGAGAAGTGCTAAATAAAAAAGCGAATCACTCTTTGATTCCAGCCATTGAAAATCGCCGTGCTCAATTACTCGCCAACAATTCCATGATTCAAGTTTGGGATAGGGGCGCGGGTTCGAGACAAACGGCTAGTGCTCAAAGAAGTATTCGTTCCATTGCCAAAGCGGCATTAAAACCAAAAAAGTACAGCCAACTATTGCATAAAATAATTGCGTATTATCAGCCGGATCAAATATTGGAAATGGGAACTTCCTTAGGTATCACCACCTGTTATTTGGCTGCTGCAAATTCCAATGCAAGTATTGTTACCATGGAAGGCGCGCCAAGTGTTTCAGAAGTGGCAAAAGAAACTTTTAAGGAAATGGGTTTACATAATATTCAAATAATGGAAGGGGATTTTGAGCAATCTTTACCTACATATTTAACAACAATAAATGCTGTTGGAGCTGCTTATATAGACGGCAATCATAAATATGCCCCAACGATTCAATATTTTGAAAGTTTGATAAAACAATCAAATGATTATTCAATTTTAATTTTTGATGATATTCATTGGAGTGCCGAAATGGAACAAGCTTGGGAAGAAATAAAAAAACACGAAGCCGTTACGTTGACGATCGATTTGTTTTTTATTGGATTGGTGTTTGTGAGAAAAGCACAAAAAGAAAAAGAACATTTTATTATTAGATATTAATATAACAAACATTGTTACCTGAATCATTTTTAAACTCATTGCAAGGCTTACCAGGATTTGACAAGGAAAGTTTTATACGCGTGCATGAGCAAGGCGAACAGGTAACATCCTTAAGGCTGAATCCTGCCAAGCCAATTGAAAATTCGGCACATGCTTTTTTAAATAATACCAGTTCTATTCCTTGGTGTAAAAATGGCTATTATTTATCAGAGCGACCTTCATTTGTAACGGATCCTTTATGGCATGCTGGTGCATACTATGTGCAAGAAGCCAGTAGTATGTTTGTTCAATACATTTTACAAGAATTAGTTCCAGAAACAAAAGGAAAAATTGCATTGGATTTATGTGCTGCGCCTGGCGGAAAGTCTACTTTAATGGCGAGTCATTTTAAAGAAGGATTAGTGGTAGCTAATGAAACCATTAAATCACGTAATGCCATATTGGTGGAGAATATTACTAAGTGGGGAACCGATCAGGTGGTAGTGACGCAAAATGATCCATCTCATTTTAAATCCCTCCCGCAGTTTTTTGATCTTATGTTAATTGATGCACCTTGCAGTGGCAGTGGATTGTTTAGAAAAGATCCTGCTGCTATTGAAGAGTGGAGTATGGATAGTGTTCAACATTGTAGTACAAGACAAACTAGAATTTTAGAGGAAAGTGTAGATGCATTAAAAGAAGGGGGCTATCTCATTTATTCAACCTGTTCTTATTCATTTGAAGAAGATGAACAAATGATGGATTTTATCGCAGCGATGCCAGGTATGCAAAATATTAAATTAGTACCACCAGCCGAATGGAATATTATAGCTTGCGAAAGTCCCAATCATCATGCAACTGGATTTAGGTTTTATCCAAATAAATTAAAAGGAGAAGGTTTTTTTGTTACCGTTTTTCAAAAACAAACTTCATTGGTTGGAGGATATTATACTGCTGATTTTAAATGGAATGCTATTTCAAAACAAGAGCATGCAGTTTTATCAACGCATCAATTAATATCGGTGGCCTATACTTATATTAGCCATCAAAATACTTTGCTTGCTATTCCAAGTCATTTCGAAATGCAAATCAAGGCCTTATTAAAAAATCTCTATGTAAAAAAGTTGGGATTAGACTTGGGAGAGATTAAGGGTAAGGATTTGATTCCGGCACATGCTTTGGCAATGAGTAGCTGGGAAAATCTGCCTTATGGAAGGGTGGAAGTTGACCTCGCAACTGCCTTGCAATACTTAAGAAGGGCCGACTTGGTTTTGGAGGGAGAAAAGGGCTGGCAGGCCATTTGTTACCAAAATATCCGCCTGGGATGGGCCAAGTTACTCCCCAATAGGACAAATAATTATTATCCTACAGAGTGGAGAATATTGAAATACTAGCTTTTATATATTTTAATTATTCTTAATCTAATTATTCGCTTTTTCACTTTTTCTTTGCATTTCAATTTTGTACCTTTGTGTCCATGTTTAAAAGATGCATTTTATTATTGATTGTTCTTATTGGCGTATTAGCCAGTGGGTCTGCCTATGCTAAAAAGGGCAAGGGTGGAAAGCATTCAGTACATGCTTCTAAAACAGCCAGTCATAGTTCATCCAGCAAAAAAGGCAAGCATATTGTTAAAGGACGTGGAAGAAAAAAGAGTCATTTGCCGGTAGATATTAAGAGCGAAACTGTCGTTACTACAGATACAAATGGCGCAAAAGTGATTAGCAATTCAAAACAAATGATTGCTAACAATACAGAGAAAAATAGAATTGCTGATAGCGCGCACAAAGCAAGTTTCCAAAATAATTTAAAGGAAGATAAAGAAGGATATTTTGCATCTATGTTCGCCACTAAAGCTAAAGCGTCTACTTTTCAAACATTGGAAGGTACTGCTGCTGTTTTTAAAAGCATGAGTGGTTGGGATGATAAAAAGTTTTATGTGTTAACGAATTTATTACCCATTGGTACGATTGTAAGAATCACTACTCCAGATTTAAAAAGTATTTGTGCTAAAGTGATTAATGCTTTGCCTGAAATGGGAAATGCAGTTCAATATCGTTTAAATGATGCTGCTGCTGCAATCTTAGGAATCAATAATAAAACATTTCCTGTTTCTGTTACCTTTTAATTATTAGGTAATTCATTTTTAATTTTTATTTATGAAGTGTAAAATTTGTGCAAGTGTATTTGCATTGGCGCTATTTTTTGTTAGTTGTGCGCAACAAAATACAAATGTGAAAACCATTGCTGCGCAAGCGTATAAGCTTGAAATTGAAAAGCAGGGTGTGCAAATATTAGATGTTAGAACAGCGGGAGAATATCAAGGGGGTCATATAAAAAATGCATTACAAGCCAATTGGAATGATCGTAGTGAGTTTGAAAAACGTACCCAGCACTTAGATAAAAAAACAACGGTGTATGTGTATTGCCAAGCCGGTGGCCGTAGTGCTGCTGCAGCTGCTTATTTAACTGAAAAAGGTTTTAATGTTGTGAATTTGGAAGGAGGAATGAGTAATTGGAAAATCAACAATTTGCCTGTAGAAGGCAATGTCAATGCGATTCAAATGCGTGTGGAAGATTTTGAATCCGTACTATCAAAAAATAATTTAGTCTTAGTGGATATTGGAGCTACTTGGTGTCCGCCTTGTCGTAAAATGATTCCTACAGTGGAACAAATTAAAAAGGAATATTCAAGCAACTTGTATTTTTTATCAGTTGATGGAGGTGTTGATATTGACGTGATGAAACATTTGCAATTTCAAGAATTACCAACTTTCATTGTTTTCAAAAATGGGAAAGAAGTTTGGAGAAAGCTTGGGATCGTAACTACGGATGAATTCAGAAAAGCTATAAATTAATTTATGGTTTTCTGTAGCCTCTTAAAAAATCCTCAACAGCCATTCTCTTTTTACCTTCCCACTGGATATCATTCAGCATAAGGTATCCATCCTTGCATGCAAATTTTGCAAAAGTTTTCCCATCGGTCACAAAGCTGCCAGCAGCTTCTGTTGGTATTTCTTTGCTAATGGTAGTGTTATATAATTTTACCATCTTGCCATCTACTTTTGTGATAGCGCCAGGGAATGGAGCCAGCCCGCGTACATGGTTATGTATGGTTTGCACGTCTTTTTCAAAATCAATCTCGCAATCTTTTGTAAATATTTTGGGTGCGTGTTTTATATCCGCTTCCTTAATTACATCTGATTGAGGAACCGATTTAATATTGCCTTGAATTAGACCATCTAAGGTTTTGACTAGTAAATTGGCGCCAACCATCATCATATTATCATGTAACTCACCTGCGGTCATATTTTCGGTGATAGCAATACGGTCTTGCAATAAAATATCTCCTGTATCAATAGCATGTTGTAATTGGAAAGTTGTGACCCCGGTTTCGGATTCTCCATTCATGATGGCCCAATTAATTGGAGCTGCTCCTCGATATTGAGGAAGTAGGGATCCATGGACATTTAAAGTGCCCATTGGAGGAAATGACCATATTTTTTCGGGCAACATTCTAAAAGCTACCACCACTTGTAAATCGTGCTGCCATGCGGACAAGGCTTCAAAAAACTCTGGCGCCTTTAATTTTTCGGGTTGTAATAAAGGCAAATTATGGGCAAGCGCGAATTGTTTTACTGCGCTTTGTTGTAGCTGCATGCCTCTGCCACCGGGCTTATCAGGGGCTGTAACCACACCAACTACATTCATTTTAGCTTCCAATAGTGCATTTAAAGAGGCTACGGCAAAAGCCGGAGTTCCCATAAAAACAATTCTAGGTTTTTTGTCCATGGTGCAAAGTTAGTTTATCTCCCATAATTATGTACTTTTGCCCTTTGTGCCCTAGGCGCTTTATTTAAAAAATACAATATGCAACAAGTAACAAAAGGAGATACCATTCAAGTGCATTACCATGGTACTTTAACTAATGGCGAAGTTTTTGATTCTTCAACAGGCCGAGCACCATTGGAATTCGAAGTTGGAAGCGGGATGGTTATTCCTGGTTTTGATAACGGAGTTTTAGGAATGAAAGTAGGTGATAAAAAAACAATTAATATTCCATTTATGGAGGCTTATGGACCAAAGCAAGCCGAAATGATTGTTGAGTTCCCTAAAACACAATTTCCTCCAGATTTAAATCCTGAAGTAGGTATGGCATTGACAATGAATAATGGTCAAGGTCAACAATTCCAAGTAAATGTGGTTGAAGTGAAAGAGGAAGTGGTTGTATTAGATGCAAACCATCCTTTAGCTGGCCAGGATTTAACTTTTGATTTAGAATTGGTAAGTATCGATACTCCATCTAAAATCATCACTGAATTTTAGTTCGTAAAATTTGAATAGTAAACGAATTGTTTTAGAATAATACATTGCATTCAATTTTTCATAATTCCTTAGGCGTTCCTATTTGTAGGAGCGCCTTTTTTATTCGCGAAATTCAAATTATCTTCAACCTTTATAGCCAGAGCATCGTTTAATTAATAACAAGTATCAATATTAAATTTATGGAATTGAATAAATTGGAACTCGCTGAAAGATTTATGCGTTACGTGCGTATCGACACCCAAAGTGATCCAAATGCTACTTGTTTTCCATCCACATCAAAACAAAAAGATTTATCAAATTTATTGGTTAAGGAATTGCAAGCGATGGGTATTGTTGATGCACATTTGGATGAATTTGGTTATGTGATGGCAACAATTCCTTCAACCATTGCGGATGAAAAATTAATTGCAAGCGGAATTAAATTACCTGTGATTTGTTTTTGTGCTCATGTTGATACGGCGCCTGATTGCAGTGGCACTCATGTGCAGCCTATCCTTCATTCAAATTATAATGGAGCTCCCATTATTTTACCAGATGATCCCAGTCAAATGATCACTGCCGAAGCCTATCCGTATTTAAAAGAATTTATTGGAGCCGAAATTATCACTGCTTCAGGTAAAACATTATTAGGCGGCGATGATAAAGCAGGCGTTACTATTATAATGGAGCTGGCGAAGTACTTGATGGAAAATAAAAATATTCAACATGGTCCAGTCAAAATATTATTTACTCCAGATGAAGAAGTAGGAAGAGGTACAGATCATTTGGATTTGAAAAAATTAGGCGCAGATTATGGATATACCTTAGATGGTGGTGAGTTGGGAAGTTTTGAAATGGAAACATTTAGTGCAGACTATTTAGTGTTGCATATTGAAGGGGTGATTGCACACCCTGGTGCAGCCAAGGGTGTTATGCAAAATGCAATTAAAGTGGCGGGTGAAATATTGGCTGCCTTGCCAAAAACGGAATGGTGCCCAGAGTATACACAGGATAGAGAAGGTTTTATACATCCTAATCATGTAGAAGGGGGTGCAGAAAAAGCTATGATCGAATTTTTGGTGCGCGATTTTGATACCCAAAAATTAAAAGCGCATGCCGATAAGTTATTACAAATTGCGCATCAAGTAATTGCTGAAAATCCTGATTTTTCAAAGGTGAAAATAAATATGGAGGTGACGGAACAGTACCGAAATATGAGGGAAATTATTGACCAATATCCTGATATTGTTGAGAATGCAATTAAAGCGTATGAAAAGGCAGGTGTTCAACCAATTATTAGCCCCATCAGAGGTGGAACCGATGGGAGTAGGATGAGTTTTATGGGTCTTCCAACCCCTAATATTTTTACAGGAATGCAGGCCATCCACAGTAAGCATGAATGGATAGGTGTTAGAGATATGGTAAAGGCAGTAGAAGTATTGGTGAATTTGGTAGAAATAATTTAACTTTAAAAAATAAATTAAACGATATGTTGTTTTTGTTAGACGTTGCAGAAAATAAAATTTCCTTGTTAAGCTTATTGCAAAAAGGTGGATGGATCATGTATCCTTTATATGCCTTGCTTGTGATTGCCATTTATGTTTTTATTGAAAGAATGTTGGCTATTAAAAAAGCGGGTGCAATTGACCCTAAGTTTATGTTAATTATCAAGGATCATTTGTTAGCGGGTAATACTTCTGCAGCAAAAAGTGTAGCAAAAAACACAGACAACCCAGTGGCTAAAATGATTGAGAAAGGGGTGATGCGTATTGGAAAGCCGTTGGATGCTATTGAAAAAAGTATGGAGAATGTAGGAAGATTAGAAATGTATTCGATGGAAAGAAATTTGAATATTTTGTCTTTGGTTGCGGGTATCGCACCCATGTTTGGTTTCTTAGGAACGATTGTAGGTATGGTGCAATTGTTTTATGGTATTGCATCTACTGGTGAATACACTTTAAATACAATTGCAGGCGGTATTTATACAAAAATGATTACATCTGCTACTGGCTTGATCATTGGATTAATCGCTTATGTAGGTCATAATTATTTATCTACGCAAATTGATAAAACTGCCAATAAAATGGAAACGGCAAGTGCTGATTTCTTAGATATTTTACAAGAAACAACGCATTCCTAATTTAGTATTATGAATTTAAGAAAGCGATTAAGAGATCAGCCCGAAGTGCATACAGGTGCATTGAATGATATTTTGTTCATTCTATTTTTATTCTTTTTGATAGTATCTACCTTGGCCAACCCCAATGTTATTAAGGTTTCCAATCCAAAATCTGCAAGTGATACTAAGGCAAAACAAACTGTTGTAGTTACGATTGATAAAGAGCAACATTTGTTTATTGGCTCAACGCCAGTAGGTATTGACTCCTTACCAAGTCAGTTAAAAACTTTCTTAGATAAAGAAACAGATAAGCCTTCGGTGGTGATTAATGGAGATAGTGTTGCTAATTTAGGGGTGACTATTCAAGTAATGCAAATCATCAAAAAATTAGGCGCTACACCAGTTGTGGCAGTAGATCCAACGCATTAAGCCCTGTTTTTTAAACTAGCTCTCAGCATTCTGTCTTTTCCAAACATATCTTGTCTTAGTTCGGCATGGTAACCCATTTCATCAAATAAGGCAAATAGCGCCTTGCCTTGATCATAATGCATTTCAAAAAACAATTGTCCATTGGGATTTAAATATTGTTTTCCTAATCTTGCTATGGTTCTATAAAAAATTAGTGGATCCTCGTTGGTTACAAAAAGTGCAATACTCGGTTCAAAGTTTTTCACCTGCACTTGCATATTCACATTTTCTTTAAAAGGAATATAGGGAGGGTTACTTACAATAATATCAAATTTATTAGGCAAGTAAGTGGTATCTAAAATATTTTCTTGCATCCAACTAATTTCTGCATTAAGTTGTTTTGCATTTTCTTTCGCAACCACCAACGCCTCTTCACTAATGTCTAATCCTGCTACCATGCAATTAGGAAGGGCAAGTTTTAAGCTAATAGCAATACAACCTGACCCAGTGCCAATGTCCATTATCTGCAAAGGCTTATCAATGATGGTAGCGTATTCGGTAATCCAATCCACAAGCTCTTCGGTTTCTGGTCTTGGAATTAATACATTTTCGTTTACCAATAAATTATTCCCCATGAACCAGGCTTTGCCTGTAATATATTGAATAGGTCTGCCTTCTTTTAATTCCTTTAATGCATTTTGCAATGCATCAATATGACTTTGTGTTAAATTTTCGTCCTTGTTGACTACTTGATTTATTTGATTCCAGCCCGTTATGTGTTCAAATAAAATAGAGAGCAAACTTGATAACTCAATATTTTCATATTGGCCGGCAAGTTCAGTTTTAAATTGTTGCTTAAGTGTCAGTAAAGTCATACTGCAATGTTACAAATCATTAATCATTATGAGTTAGCTTTGCGCAGTTATTATTCATCTAATTATTAAATGGACCCATTTTTTTACAATACTATCGAACAGCCTGCCATTGCTGAATTTAAAGACCGCGGTAGTAAGTTTCTGGCTTATAGTTTTCCGGTTACAAGTATTGATGTATGTAAAAAACATTTGGCTGCACTTAAAAAAGAACATCCAAAAGCGGTTCACCATTGTTTAGCCTATCGAATAGGTATTGATGGAAGTACTTTTAGGGTGAGTGATGATGGGGAGCCATCAGGTTCGGCTGGACGTCCTATTTTAGGGCAAATTGATAGCAAACAGTTAACTAATATTTTAGTAGTAGTAGTGCGTTATTTTGGTGGCACTTTATTAGGGGTGCCGGGGTTGATTAATGCCTATAAAACCGCAACCTCTTTGGCATTGCAATTATCACCCATTGTTCAAAAGCCGGTCGAAATAAATTACACACTTCATTTTGATTATCATCAAATGAATGAAGTGATGATGATTGTAAAGCAATACAATTGCTCGGTAGTGGAGCAGCTTGCTCAGTTATTTGTTGAATTGAAAATTGGTATTCCCAAACATCGTTTGGAAGAAGTGCTTAACAAAATAACAGATATGCAAGGCGTGAGTTTTTCAACTGATTTGGTGGAGTAATGATTGCTCCGTTTTTTGCAATTTTAATACTTATAAAAACCTTCGCCAGACTTAACGCCAAGTTTCCCATGAGTAACCATCGTCACTAGTAATGGACAGGGTGCATATTTTTCATTGTTGAATCCGTCGTGCATAATATCAAGTATGTTTTTGCATACATCTAATCCAATATAGTCGGCTAATTGTAGCGGCCCCATGGGATGTGCCATTCCAAGTTTCATAATTTGATCAATGGTAGCCGCGTCGCTAATACCTTCGGCATAAGCATGAATGGCTTCATTAATCAT
>DAIUEC010000048.1:13987-17830 GCA_036845345.1 Sediminibacterium sp. | reverse complement strand
CATCGTCATTTATTTGATCATGTAGATATCGATCCAAAAAATATTCATCTACCAAATTCAGAATGGAACAAAGATGAATTAAAAGAAAGTTGTATGGCTTATGAACAAACCATTGAGAAAATTGGTGGCATTGATTTACAAATTTTAGGCATTGGTAAAAATGGTCATATTGGTTTTAATGAACCAGGCTCAAGTTTCCATTCTAAAACAAGGGTTATACATTTAGATAACCAAACAAGAATGGCCAACTTATACGAGTGGCATGATATGAACAAAGTGCCAAGAACAGCCATCACTGTAGGTATTAGCAGTATCATGAAGGCAAAGAAAATTGTTTTACTAGCTTGGGGAAATAAAGCAGAGATTGTTGCAAAAGCAGTTGAAGGAGATGTTACGGAACAAATACCAGCAAGTGTTTTGCAAAATCATGATGACTGTACATTTATTATTGATGAATATGCAGCTGCTGAATTAACGCGCAATAAAGCACCATGGTTAACAGGCGCGAATGATTGGACACCACAGATGATTAAAAAAGCAGTGATTGAACTTGCATTAAAATTAGACAAGACAGTATTGAGTTTAACTGCTGATGATTATAAAGAAAACAGTTTATCTGACTTATTGGTTTTAAAAGAATCTGTTTACGATATTAATTTGCAAGTGTTTTACATGTTGCGTGATTCGATTACAGGATGGCCTGGAGGAAAACCAAATGCAGTAATCCCTGCACATCCTGAACGTAGTACGCCCCACCCTAAACGTGTAATGATTTTCTCACCACATCCCGATGATGATATCATTAGCATGGGTGGAACTTTTATGCGTTTACACGATCAAGGTCATGATGTGCATGTTGGATACCAAACTAGTGGAAACATTGCAGTGACGGATGAATTCGTTACGCGCTTTTTAGATTTCGCTGTAGGATTTGAAGAAATGTTTGGCATTGACAATAAAAAAAGTAATTAGATTTTAACGGAAGCGCGAGCGTTTTTAGGTGGTAAAAAAGCAGGTGATTTAGACACTTCAGAAATTAGAGCTATTAAAGGTTTGATTAGAAGATGTGAAGCAAAAGCTACTTGCAGATATGTTGGCATTGCAGAAAATAATTATCATTTCTTAAATCTTCCATTTTACGAAACTGGTGCCATAGATAAAAAACCAATGGGTGAAGAAGACATTCAAATCACCATGGAATTATTAAGAAAAGTAAAACCACATCAAATATATTGTGCAGGCGATTTAGCCGATCCACATGGCACACATAAGGTTTGTTTGGAAGTTATATTTGAAAGCATGCGTCGATTAAAAGCAGCTGGTGATGATTGGGTTAAGGATTGTTGGGTATGGTTATACAAAGGCGCATGGCAGGAATGGGATATTTCAGAAATTGAAATGGCTGTTCCAATGAGTCCAGACCAAGTAATGAAAAAGCGATTTGGCATATTTATACATCAGTCTCAAAAAGACAGCGTTCCTTTCCAGGGCACGGATGCTAGAGAGTTTTGGCAAAGAGCCGAAATCCGAAACGCCAATACAGCAGATTTATACGCTCGTTTAGGACTTACTAAATACGCTGCAATTGAGGCCTTTGTTAGATGGCATTACTAGTAGTTTGCTTAAAATAAAGCCCTAAAAGTCAATTATTTAGCCAATTAATTATCCATTTCCTTTGGTAAAATAGGATTTTGAGGTATATTTGCACCCCTTTCTAACCTAGTTAGAAGTTGGAATGGCCCCGTAGCTCAACTGAATAGAGTATTTGACTACGGATCAAAAGGTTTCAGGTTTGAATCCTGACGGGGTCACAAAGCCCGCACGAACAGTGCGGGCTTTTTTATTGCGAACAGGCGTCAAGAGCTTGCTCTTGAAAGACTGTGAGTAATAAAAAAGCTAAAACATCAACAGAGTTGATGTTTTTAAGGGCTTTGAGTAAGGCAACTGCGAAAAGGATGCGACCGAAGGGAGCAATCCAATGTACCAGCTTCTTGCAAAGCAACCATCCGATATGTAAAACATCCACCGTATAATTACTTCTTCTAATTAAATAATTAGAACTACCTTCATAATGTAATAACAATGTAATTACATTATGAAAGCTAAAATCATCAAAATAGGCAATTCAAAAGGTATTCGTTTACCAAATGAAATAATTAAAAAATACAATTTAGATCAGGAAGTAACCCTAGAACTAAATGAGGATAGTATTGTCCTAAAACCTGTTGAAGTAGATCCAAGGGCTGGATGGGAAGAAATATATAAGAAAATGGATCATACCCTTTCACAAGATGATAAAGAATGGATGGAATTCGGAAATGAATTTGATTTGGAGGACTGGACATGGTAGTATTAAAAAAAGAAGTCTGGATGACAATACTAGAGCCAACAATGGGTAGTGAGATTAATAAAACTAGACCATGTATAATCGTATCCCCAGATGTATCAAACAAGAATAAACAAAGTGTGGTAATTATCCCACTAACTTCTAAATTGAAAGATTATCCTTCAAGAGTAAATTGTACATTTCAAAATAAGCAAGGTCAAATTGTAATTGATCAAATTAGGGCTGTAGATAAAATACGTTTAGTAAAGAAGCTTGGAAATATTGATGAAGCCACAAGTAAAAAGGTATACGAAATGATCAAAATCTACTTCAAATAACCTTAAACAAAATATACATTAAATCCATTTCTTACGTATTTTCATATATAATCTATGAACCTGCGCAGACTACTTTTATCACTCATTCTACTGATAAATATTGGTATATCCAATGCGCAAACGCCTACCCTATACCAAGGGGTGGTTATGAATGGATTTACCCATGAACCGATCCCTTATGCGTCCCTAAAATGGAAAATTGCTAAAACCGGAGTCATCTGTGATAGTCTTGGAAATTATACAATTGCAAAATCAACAAACCCTAAGGATTCAATCATTGTTCGCTATGTTGGATTTGAACCAAGCAGGTTTGCTATAAAAGATATAGAGCATTTAAATTTTAAATTGACACTCGAAAATTTAAGCACAAACGAAGGGGTAACTGTAAAATCAAAATTCAATAAAGGAGATAGATGGTGGAAGCAGGTTGTTAAAAATAAAATTAACAACAACCCCTATAATTACGATAAATACAGTTGTGAGCTTTACAATAAATTAGAATTGGATTTAAATAATGTCAACAGAAATAGCTTTAGCAATATCACTTTCTTAAAACCTTTTTCTTTTATTCTAGATAATATTGATAGCGTATCTGACGAAAAGCCTTTTTTACCTTTTTTAATGACGGAGTCCTTATCTGATTATTACTATTCTAAAAGCCCCAATAAAACCAGAGAGATTATAAAAGCTGCGCAGTCACATGGTATTAAGAGCGAGCAAATCATGCAAATAGTTGGTGGCATTAATCAAAATATAAATATCTACGATAACTACATGAAAATATTGGGCAAAGAATTTATAAGCCCAATTAGTGATTTTGGAGATAAATTTTATAAATATCGTGGAGCCGATACACAATATATTAAAGGGCACAAAGTGTTTCACTTATTATTTACACCATTAAATGAGGGTGAAAATACTTTTATAGGTGATGCCTGGATTGATGCAAGCTCATATGCAATTCACAAGATTAATTTAAATATTTCAAAGACAGCTGACGTCAACTTTGTAAACAGATTAAATATTAATCAAGAGTTTGAAAAGCTTCCTTCTGGCAAACTAATATTTTCAAAAGATAAAATCACCGCCGACTTCTCTCCTTTTCCAAAAGATAAATTAACCTTAATTGTTAGAAAAAGTAATTCTTATCAAAAATTCAATTTTGATGAGAAACTAATT
>DAIUEC010000048.1:0-13977 GCA_036845345.1 Sediminibacterium sp. | reverse complement strand
AAAAACTAATTAATCAAGAAATAGAGAAAAATAAAAAGAATAATGTCACTATTTATTTAGATGAATCTAATATCCAAGACAATAACTTTTGGGTATCAAAAAGACATGAAAGTTTAAATAAGAATGAGCGTAACATTCTAACCATGATTGACACTTTAAAATCAATCCCCATTTTTAAGGACTATGTTAGGAATGCTGAGTTTTTAATTGACGGGCATCGTAAATTTGGTCCAATTGAAATTGGTCCATGGTTTAAATGGATTAGTGGGAATCAATTAGAAAAAACAAGACTTAGATTTGACCTTGGTACCACTGAACAGTTTAGTAAAAATTGGAGGGTGTATGGGTATTTGGCTTACGGTGTTAAAGATGATAAATTTAAAGAGAATCTTGGGGTAGTTTATAGATTCAAAAAAGTAAAAGGATTAAGTACAGAACTTTCTTATTTAAATGACTTAGATAACGGAAGAGTTCGTTTTAGTGAAGAAGATATTACTACTGACAATATTTTTTCACAAACATTTAGAAGACCAGGTATCCCTCAAAAATTTCTTGGGATTCAAGAGTATAAATTTAGCGTAAATAAAGATTGGGAATCAGGATTGAGTAATAATTTAGTAGTTACTAGGACTGAATATGAACCCTACACTCCTCTTCCCAATAAAGATCAATTTACCAATGGTAAAATAATTAATGCAAATATTTTATATCGATTTAGATATGCACCCGGTGAGCGAAAAATTGAAACAAACAGAAGAAAAATTAGATTCAAAGGGAATAAACCAATCTATGAATTGAATGTTAGCCAAGCAGTAAATGGTTTGGTAGGCAGTAACTATAATTACAAAAAAATAAACGCTTCTATAAGTCAAAGAGTTAGAGTTCCTAATTTTGGATCCATCAGTTACAATGTGTACGGAGGAAAAATATATGGTGATAGTTTACCTTTTATGTTACTAGAACTTCACCCTGGAAATGAGGTATTTGTTTATAACAATAATGCATTCAACTTAATGAATCGTTTTGAATATTATAGTGATACATACGCTGGATTTCAATTTGAACACAATATTGAAAAGAAATTAATTAACCTTATTCCCTTATTAAGAAAAACAAAAATCAGACAGTTTTGGAATATCAAAGGTGTTTGGGGAAATATGAATAGTGCTAATAGAGCATTTAATAAAACCGAACTTGGTGTTTATCAACTTAGAACTTTACGCGATCACACTTATTTAGAATACGGAACAGGATTTGATAATATATTTAAATTCTTTAGGATTGATTTTGTTTGGAGACAGGCACCACCTTATCCAGCAAATTTCTCACCATCCAGAATGCAACCTGCACAAAACTTTGGTGTATTTGGAAGTTTAAGATTACAGTTTTAGGAAAAATATAATTATTACTAATATTAATAAAGCCTTAATATTAGCTTATTAAATACTTAAATTCTATTTATTGTTGTAAAATAATGTTATTAAATAATAGCAATTAACATATTACATGAATGTTAATTTAATTTTGGAAAATTAAATTAATTTCAAGTGAATAAACCTTTACTATTACTTACATTTTCAATTCTACTATTTAGTATTGCTTGTAAAAAAACTGACACTAGCCCAAGTACATCAACAAGCACTTCATCCACATCTACTACAACCTCAACAGATTCATTACTAGGGACGCAATTAATAAACATTTATGAGGTTGACACATTAATAACATCAAGTAATGGAGACACTATTAGCAAGAGAAGTTTTACTTATGATGTTAACAATAGAATTATTGCTGATTCTATAATCAATTATAATTCATTCCCTACAATTAGTGCGATAGACATCAAAAATTATTTTTATAATAATTATGATACCATAGTAAATAAGCGAATTCATAAATCAATCACCTTTACTGGATTAAATTCCAGTGAAATTGATGACACAACATTTTACACATTTTCTGGCGGTTTAATTACTAAAGACTCCATAACTTCTAGTGATCCAACAATGGGAATTACAACTAATGATTTCACATATGGTACTAATTCTATAATTATCAACCAACAAAACTGGAAGAAAATTCCTAGCATAAATTACACTCAAAATATTCAAAATATTTCGATTGTGAATGACTATAACACTTCATTTCAAATTGATAGCATCACAACAAAAATCAATAATCTATCCCCTTCTCAAAATATAATTACTGTAAGTACTAATTACAATAGTTACAAAAATCCATTTTTAGGTATTTATAAAAATTCACAAATCAATTTTTTCAATAGTATTCAAAATCAATATGGAATTGGAAATTTAATAAATTCAGAATATGCACCAAATAACCAAATAACACAACAAACTATTGTAAATAACAATACAAACGCTACCAATTATATTTTCTATTATTACGAATTAAGAAAAGACGGATTACCCAATATTGTTTTCGTTAACAACTATAGCATCAATGGCAATAAATTTACAAAACTTATTTTTACTTATAAATAAAATCAATAGGTTAAAGGACCTTTAATCTATTGATTTTCAAATATTTATTTCAATTAATTGGCTTATCAATTAATAAACGTTTATTAAGATTATGTAAATAGAGATAAATCTAGTGTGTATAAGAAAAAGAATTCCTAAATTTAAGTAAGCTTATAGTAGCTCCCCAAATATCATTGCTTACTTATGTTTACGTTAACTGAAATAGTTAAGGACGGAATTTTAGAAGTTAGTTTTACTTTTAATGATTGCGAAAGTAAAATATATACCATCACTAATGCGGTGGGTGTTGATATCATGCAAGGTAAAATCACGGGTAATACCCAAAGAACCTGCTTATATGTGGGTGATTGCAAAAAGGGGAAATATACTTTCTCCCTTGGGGACACCAATTCACAAGAGTTTACTATTCAATAAGTTAATTTCAGTATTTTTGATGAAATTCATTTTCATTGAAAATATTGATACTATCACTTGGCAAATCTCATGATGCTTATATTAAAGAAGGCGTCGAACTATTTACAAAACGTATTGGTCATTATTACCCAATTGATTGGCAATTAATCGTTCCCAGTAAATTAACTGAACCAAGCCAAATTAAAAAAGCCGAAGCCGTTAGTATATTAAAAGCTTTAGCCGCGACCGATGTATTGGTTTTATTAGATGAAAAAGGCAAAATGCTAAGCTCTCCAGGTTTAGCCAATTTGATTCAACAAAAAGCAAACCAAAGTGCTCAACGTATTGTGTTCTTAATTGGAGGCGCTTATGGAGTGGATGATGAAATTAAAAGCAGGGCTAATTTTACATGGAGTATTTCAGAACTTGTATTTCCCCATATGTTGGTAAGATTAATATTAGCAGAACAGATTTATCGTGCATGTAGTATCTTGGCCAATGAAAAGTATCATCACGAATAAACTAATTCAACCTCATGTCAATTACCCTAATTATCATCATAGTTACCGTTGTTATATCATTCCTTGCAATGAATAATAATGCCTTAATGGATAAATTAATATTTCATCCATATTCTATAGCTCATGATCCTGCGCAATGGTATCGTGCAGTTACATGTGGTTTTATACATGCCGATTTTATGCATTTGGCATTTAATATGTTCTCTTTTTATATGTTTGGCGATATGGTTGAAAAATATTTTGAACTCATTTTTGGACAGTCTGGAAGTTTCTTTTATTTACTATTGTATTTTTCATCTTTAGCAGTTTGTATCATTCCAACTTATTTTAAAAATCAAAAGAAATACAATTATTATAGTCTTGGTGCTTCAGGTGCAGTGTCTGCGATTGTATTTGTAGGTATCTTTTTACAACCTACCATGCAAATTGGATTTTTTATTGTTCCACCAATTATACCTGGTTTTTTATTCGGCCCAATGTATTTAGCACTCACAGTATATTTATCCAAAAAAGGGCCTGGCTCCATTAATCATAGCGCTCACTTATGGGGTGCCATTTATGGATTGGTATTTTTAATTGTAGCTGCAAAAATTGGAGGCATACAGGAACAAAATGATGTTTTAGGATCATTTATATTCCAAGTAAAATCATATTTGGGTAATAAATTACCTTAACAAAATAAAGGAGCCCGTTTTTTTAATGGGTAAATCCTTATAGGTAATGCAGTCAATAAAATAAGTATAGGCGTCCATCTCTTGGTCGTATCCATTTACTTTCCCATCCCATCCTTTGGTAATATCACTGGTCTGGAAAACGATTCTTCCATATCGATTAAAAATGATAAAACGATTTAGCGTTTTCACACCTGCTCCGTATTCAATCTTTAAAATATCATTTAAGTTATCATGATTAGGGGTAAAAGCCTTGGGTACGGATAATACCACATCAGTGGAAACATCCAAATGATAAAGATCAAAAATTTTACATCCTGTAGTAGGGTCCATTCTTAATAATACATAATCTATATCATTGCTTCCCCTAAATGTGGGGTTCATCATATTTGGGTTACTTAAATACCTGGCAGGTGTCCAAGTATAATTTACATATCCGGAATCTATTTTTTTAGGATTTAAAACAGTGTCTTGATCTGCCAATACAAATAAAGTGAATTTTGAAGAATCAGGAGGACTACCAATATGAATCGTATCGCCTATAACAGCATACTCATATTTTGGACAATAATCATTGGTCACTTTTAATTTGACAACATAATTTCCAATTTTGTTGTAAGTATGTGAAATAGGTTGCGCTTTATTAAAATAGCTACTATCCCCAAAATCCCAGTTATAATATATTTTAAATTTTTCTGCTGCATTGGTGTTGATTATTAAATCACCGTTTACGCAGGAATTGGTATTGTAATTGATATTGATTTTTGGAATAGTGAATTCAATAATTTTAAAAGAGGTGGTTGGTAAAGAATTACATTTCCCATCATTGACCACTAAACTATAATTTCCAGCATTACCAATCCTGATGGAATCGATATTTGAAATTCCCAATAAACTATTATTATTATACCATTTTAAAGTAGAAGCCCCTGCCCCTTTTAAAGTGACTGAGTCTCCATTGCATATCACCGTATCTTTTACAAACATACTTGCAATAGGCAACGCAGGTAAATTTAAGTTTAACAAATTAGGATAACTATAAATACATTTTTTAATATCCGTCACTAATAAATTAATATTTGCAGCACCCTGACTTAGCCCATACACAACACTATCCTTGATACGAATACTAGCACTATCTGAATTTAAATTGACAACAAATGGAGATAGCCCTCCTACAATATTATTTCGAATTATTAAAGAGTCATTGATACAAACAAAATTTTGAATTGCATTTAAACTTGCACTCGTTGGTGGTGGTACAATTTGAATATTGGTTAATGAATCATCATAACAAGTACCTCCAGAATAAGCTTGTACTTTTACAGTATAATTAAAATTATTAGTACTTACGGCATTTGCATATTTGTGATTGTATAAATTACCAATCTTACTATCTGTGATAAGGGTATCTTTTCCATCTCCCCAAAAAACGTGCAACACTCCTACTTTTCCTGGATACACCCATGAACTATCTTTGATAACTACCTCTTGATTACTACACAATGCTGTATCTTTTAAAACTTTGAATACGGCATTCGGGTTAGACCCATTAATGGTAAAAGCTTGAGTCAATGAATCAATACAACCATCACTAGTAGTTACTTTTAACAATACTGTATAATCCCCTTCCTTATTATACAAAACAGCAGGATTCTTGCTTGTAATTTGTGCATTGGAATAAGTTGGCGCAGGAGTTACTGGACTTATACCTGCATTAAAATTCCAATTATAAGTAAAGGTAGTAGGGCTTGATTTATAAGTACTCGTATCCTTGAAGGTGGCCAATCCTCCATCTAAACATACATTAGGAATGGTAAACCCAACCATTGGCAAAGGATTGATTGTAATGATTTTTGAAATCGTATCACTCTTACAACCCAAACTAGAGACAACTGATAATTTAACCGTGTCTTTACCCCAATTGGAATATACCTGACTAAATGGAGCATTGTTATTTAAATTGAGCTTTGTTCCATTACCCATATCCCAATTCCAGTTGGTGACTACATCTAAGTCTGATGTGGATGCATCTGTAAATAAAGTGCTATTTTTTTCACAATGAATAGATGAAAAGGTAAAATTAGCTTTGGGCAACTTACTTACCCGAATAGTATCCTGCACTATATTTTGAGTGGTATCCAAAGTACATGCATTACTATCAATGATATTTCTAATTTTATAAATCGTAAATATTGTGGGGTTTACTGGAAAACTACTACTTGTATTGTTCAAATTTTTTACCGTATCCGTTTTTACTCCATTTGTATACACTACATTCCATGGAGACTTCCCTGTCAAATTAAAATTGATTAATTTACTCGAACCTAAACATACCGTATCCAAAGATTTTACCAATTGTATAGTTGGCAATGGATTCACTGTTATATGAATACTGTCCACCGAAGTTCCACAACCAGGGATAGTGGCTTGAACATAATAGTATCCAGAATCCGTAGTTTTTGATTTAGGGATAACAGGATTGTAAATAGTACTAGTAAAATTATTAGGTCCAGACCAACTATAAATTACATTGTTTAATAATCGAGCAGCTAATTGTATATCGGAACCTATACATGATTTTGTGATTAAATTCGGCGCCATTGCTACCTTACTATAGTTGGAGAAATAACCTAAGCGCGCACCAGACGAGGAACCTCCATTTAAAAAACCTAAGTGAAATAATCCCGTACTATTGCTTACAGAAGTAGCTACACCATTGGGTACTAATCCATTTAAATTAGGAAGGTTTGCTGTATTGATTCTTGCAGCTTTCCAACCCGTGGCTCCGGGTACATCAAAAAATAAATTTGAAGTAATAATTCCTGCTACTCCATTTAATGTAAAATTATCGACATCATCTGCTTTGCAAATTAAATTCAAAGAAAATGTTTCATTGGTTGATCTTACAAAACTTACCGTACTTGACCCTGTACATTTGATACTAGGCAATGAAGTTTCCGTTACTTCGGTTCCAACTCCTGTAAATTGCAAAACATAACTTGGATTACTAGTTGTAATGTAAACGCTATTATCGGTCAGTAAACCTTTATAGGATTGCCCTTTATTAATAGTCGCTACTGGGATGGTTGATCCATTTAAATAAATATTCGTACCATCCACTGTTGCCCAAATAAAATAAAAATCGGTATTGGTAAAAGATGGTGGGCTAAATAAACCTCTCACTACAATAAATTCGGAACCTGTATTAAAAACAGGTACAATTTGATCTCCAGCCAAATCCAAACTACCTCCCACATATATCGAGTCATCATAAATCGTAACGCAAATAGGTTTATTGGATTTTATTTCGGAGCCTCCTAAGTGCAATGCAGCAGAAGCACTTCCTCCAATCACTGCATAGGTTTGACCTTTATTTAATACAATGGTAAATGTACCTGCGTCATGTCCATTTCCATCGGGATGGGTAAGTGTAATATCAATTGAGGTATTATTTTCAGTTGCGACAATTACAAAACCATTATTGGCATTGGGCGTAATACCGGTTCTATTATCATACTGGGTTTGGGTTGGAATGATAAAATCAATCCCTTTGGCAGTATTCCCTTTTAATGGAAAAATCTCAGGATTCAATTGCCTACCCACTTCATAATAAGCCGAAATATTGGCAGTGGATGTAATGAGTAATCCATAGTTTAAAGCGGTAGCACTTGGCTTAGCTTCAATGGAATTAATATAAGCAGTTAGATCTTGGGTAATCGTTGAATTGGCTGTAAGGTTAATCACAATGGGAACGAATGCTGCATTGGCAGGCTCGGAAATTGTTACCACTGCAGGAAGTTCGTAACTCGTAATTCTAAATACAATGGGCGTATTTTCATGCCCCGGAGTAATAGCGGGGGCACCAAACCAAAACTCAGTATCCGTTTGCCCAAAGCTACAGATTGAAATTATCAATCCTACACTAATATGGAATACTTTAAGCTTCAATTAATTGAATATACTTTTCAAATTTTTTGAAATGTTTCTTCCTAAATAAGTAGATAAATTAAACTCAATCGTTTGGGGGTGTAAATTAGACATGGTCAAACTATTTTGATAAATATCATAAGTAAGCCCAATTTTATATTTATTGTACAACAATCCAACATAAGGCACAATCGCATCCTTAGTTCTGTAGAAACATCCAAGATAAAATTTATTTTGTTGTTCATCCATTACATTAATTGGCATGCCAATGGCACCACCTACATATATAAATTCTGCTTCCAATCTATTTTGATAATCAGCATGAATGACATAGGTATTATCTTCCATCAATCGATGCTCATAATTTAAAGTAGTAATCATTTGAAAAGATTGATTCACGTTACCATAGTTAAGCGCATTGGCACTTCGGTTAATATAAAATGTACTCGCTCCTGTTTGTAAAAAAACATCCGGAGAAACAAAGGAATACATGATGCCTCCATTGGTCGAAAACTTAGTAGGGAAATTTCCAATGGTCTCTAAACTTGTTGTATTAAATAAACGGCCCGAATTATATTGGTCACCAAACGTAAGTGCATTTCGATCAATGTTCCTACTGATATAAGTGGAGCTGATACCAATTGAGAAAAAGCTGGTTCGATCCTTATTTAAAAAAACTCTATTGGCAAGGCTTAATGTAATTTCATTGGTTTGCAAGATACCATTGAGTACTTGTTCGGAAACACCTTGTAATCCTAAGCCAAAATTATTGTACCCCTCGTTCTCTTCATTTTTGAATAAAGCAAAATCTACCCCAACACCAATCGTTTTAAAAGGATCTCCTACGCCTGAAAATTGATTTCTGTAAAATGTTTGAAATTGATTATTGGTCCCAAATCCTACCGTTGCTGGATTAAAAAAATTAGTGGCTACAAATGGTTGTGACATAAATGGAGTTTGCGTATGCCCATTCATCACCCCCATAAAGGATATAAAAAATATCAATATTTTGTAGCAATGTTTCATTTATCTTAATAATATAACCGAACCTGTTTTGGTGACATGTTCGTCTTTAAAAGTGACATAATCCAACAAATAAGTATACGCATCCATATCCTGTTCTCTTCCGTTTAATTTACCATCCCAAGTACCATTAACGCTAGAAGTTTCAAATACTAGCTTACCCCACCTGTTGAATAGTTTAAAATAATTAAAAGTTTTCAAACCAGCACCATATTCCAACTTTAATACATCATTTAACCCATCATTATTAGGAGTGAATGCTTTTGGCACAGATAATACCACATCATTGGATACAATAATATGGTAAGTATCTTCAATTTGACAATGACTTAAAGTATCCGTTCTGGTTAAAATATAATCAATTGATTTTTCCCCATTAAATACAGGACTTTTATTGAAAATGGTTGAAAGATAAGTACCAGGCGACCATGTATATTGGGTATATCCTGAATCTACTTTTATGTTGGTTAGTAATGTATCGATTCCCGAAAGCACAAACATGGTATATTGTCCTCCAGTTAATGGATTTACAACTAATATAGAATCCCCCTTTAATACTGTATCAAATTTTGGGCAGAAATCATTTGAATAAGAAAAACTAATTTGATACTTTCCATTCTTATTATAAATATGGGTTTGTGGATTAAAATTTGTTGAGCTAGTGCTATCACCAAAATTCCAAATATAATGCGCCCAGGATGCATAATTTGTATTGGTGTTAATTGTTACTGGTGTATTAATACAAACGTAACTGGTATTTTTTAATACAAAATTCGGCACTTTATATTGATAAATTCTTATTGAATCTGATAATAGAGAATTACAATAACCATCATTTACTTGCAATTGATAATATCCTGGCGTATTGACAAAAATGCTATCAATAGTAGTAGTCGATTTTAATTGTTTATTTAAAAACCAATTAAAAGTATTACTTCCAGCTCCTTTTAATACCAATGAATCATTATTGCAAATATTAGTGTCAATTGCTTGTAAAATTGCAACTGGAATAGACCTAATATCCAATTGTTTTAAATTATCATAATTATAAACACATTGTTTAGCGTCTTTAACAATCACGGAAACAGCAACGTTCCCCTGACTAATCCCATTTAAAATATTGCCATTAAAATTAGCAGCTGTATTATTAGTAACCCATTGATAACTATAAGGTGGAGTGCCACCGGTAATATTTGTAATAAATGAAACAGAATCTGCAATACATAAAAAATCTTTAGAGGAACTGATGCCAAATGATTGAGGAGGTGCAACAATCGAAATACTATCCTGTGTATTATCATAGCAAGTAATACCAGAATACGCAACTAATTTGATATAATCTCCAACTTTATTGGGGAATTGATAATTTTTATAAGTATGGCTATAAGACTTATTAGCAGCAGGATTTTCATCCATGGTAGAATCTAAAGGGTTGTCTTTATAATCCCAATAAATAATAACTTTACCAATGGTGCCAATATCTACAGTTGATAAATTATTCAATACTACATCCTTATTAACGCATAATGCAGTGGAATCGGAAATGGTAAATTTTGATTTGGGGAAAGATCCATTTACGGTGAAATTTTCTGTTGTATCTGAAATACAACCATTAATACTAGTTACTTTTTCATACACATGATAAGTACCAGGACTCAAATATCGATGCTTGGGAACTGCTACGGTGTCTGTATTTGAAACGCTAGTATTATTGGCATCATCAAAATTCCACAAATATTTAAAATGATTAGTTTTATCAGCAATGCTACTGGTATCCTTAAACTCGGCAAAAGCATCATTCAAACAAATTTCAGGTAAGGTAAATCCTACAATAGGCTTTGGATTAACCTGGATTGATTTGATTTGTTGAGCGATACAACCATTTGCAGTTTCAACGGATAATTGTATCGTATATTTTTTGGATGAATCATAAACATGATTTACTGCAGCATTAGTTGTTAATGTATCCACCAAGCTACTATCCCCATAATTCCATATCCACTTAGCAAGCTGTGTACCTACTCTTGCAAAAGAGCTATCCGTAAATTGAATACTTCCCCCAATACATTTGATATTTTGAATATTGAAATTGACCTTGGGTACACTATCAATGGTATAACTTGAACTAAGTGTATCACTCAAACATCCAATATCTGTAATTACAAAATAATTTACCGGAATGGTTCCCACTACATTGGCCTTAGTGGCATAATTTTTTGCATTTATATATGCGCCATTACCCAACTTCCAATTGAATGCAATTAATTTTCGATCATCTGGGCCAACTAGTGTATTATCATTAAAGTATAAAGAATCCCCCAAACAGTTGGTGATATTAAGTGTATAGTCTGCTTTGGGTGGACTATACACCACCAAATCAAAGTCAATGGATTGTTCACCACTACATCCATCTCCTGTTGGATTAAATACCTTTAATTGAATATTGTAATTGCCAACACTATCGTAGCTTAGATATTGATTCAATGAATACCTATAAATATTTCGTCCATTTACAATATAAGTGGAATCATATTTTGGTGCATAGTCCGTGGGTATATTTTGATAATTAGGAATATTCCAAGCCAGTGATAGCGGTTGATAAGGAAGTGTAATTGAAACTTTAAAGGGGGTACCTCTACATGTTGCAGGAAGCCTAACTGTTCCAAACTCGTTATTCACCGTTAACTTTTGATATAAATCCACCACGTTTGTACCTGCATTATATCCATAGGATTCTACATTTCCATATCCATAAGCAATGGCATTGAATCCCGAATCTGCAACAATAGTATGAGCACCTGCTTTTAATGCAACTTGATAATATACAAAACTTGTATCTCCTGGATGCGTGATTGGATTTTTAGGTGCGAGTCCATCAACCAATAAGCTAGAAACTCCACCTTTGGGAATTACAATATTTACAAAATGTAAACTGTCAACAATTTTAGCAAATGGCGTCGAGTTAATCGTAACCTTATTAATGGTTTGTTCAACTGGTGATAAATAAATCATTTCAGGATCCCCATTCCCATGATTATTTACATTTCCGTAACTTCCTGTAGTTGTTATATACTGAGCTACCATGATTGGCAAATCGGCTTCAATTGAATTGGCACCATTCGATTGAAATTCATAATAAAAATTATTATTCAAACTACTCTTGGCCAAAAGTTGACCATTTAATTTTACATTAGCACTTGAATCACTTACCGCTACCCTAAATATATTGTTAGGCATTTGTGCCGTAGGTACCGTTAAATATTTTTTGCCCCATGCATTGGCAGGCAAAGCTTGTTGAATGTAGTTATCAGCAGTTTTGGAATTATTATCGAAAATGCTGATTTTTCCGGAACCAGAAAAAACTGCAATTCTCTTACAAGTACTTGTTGCTGTTGCAACTGATCTTATTAAGGTACCTGTCAAATCCTCTCCTGTGGACGAACTTGTCGTGGAACTTAATACTTTACCAAATACATTATAAATTTCTCCTTTATTCAATGCAACTTTTATGGTATCTCCTGCTTTATATCCACCTTGGGTATTTGCACTTAATATAATTTCAACATTCGTAGAATCTTCTGTTGCAATAACATAAGCATAGCAATAAGAAAATGGACTATTTGAAATTTGTTTGTAATTGATTGAATAATAAGAACGCCCTAATGTATTAGTGGGAAATAATAAGGTCGCTCCTGAAATACTACCATCATAAATATGTGCATAGGCAATAATGGCAAAATCAGAACTAATATGAATTCCTTTATCTGATTTTCCTTCGGCAGTTATTCTAGCATCTGTTGTGCCCGTTTTTGGCATTGGATCCGAAATGGTCACCGTATTTGCTATTACTTTGTAGGTCTTCAAAAATCCCACAGCGGGAATTTCAACTGTAACATTCGCATCATGATCAGATGTAAAATATAAAACTAGATTTTGTGAACCTCCATTAGGATTCGGATCACCAGTTGCATTATACATGGAAACGTGGCTTCCATACGCCACCCAAAAATCTTTTCCTTTATTGGAAAAATCCTGCGACCAAACCATGCTAGTAGTCAATACAGCAATGAGTATTAATATTAACTTATTGAATGTAAATGGACGCATTAAAATATTAAAATATATTTCTATATGAACGCCAATGTAGGCTTATAAAAATATCGAATTAAAATTGAAATTCCCCGTTTTAGCGGGCTTCTTCCCAGGTAATTTTTAGGACTTTAATGGTAGATGGGCTTATTTTGAATCTGTCATCGATTCTTTTACCTACCACCCAGCAAATTCTATTGGAAACTGAAATCACAGTAATCCTCTCTTTCAACTTAGGGCTTAGTTTAAGACTGCCTAAAAACGAGTTCAGTTTTTTCTTTTTACTCAAACCCAATGGATAAAAATAATCCGTGGATTCCCAGCTACGATATAGTATTGGCCACTCAATTTTAGCGGCATCTAAATACGCAAATTGAGTATCCTTTTCAATTACTAAATCTTCATTGTTATTTAGTAATTCAAATTTCAATGCCCCGAATTTTAAATTTACTATTTCATTATCGGATATAACAGTTTCTGAAATGGTGAGATATTCTTTATCATGCGTATTGCTTACTATTTGAATATACCCTTCCCAATTAATAAATTTATGCGTGGAGGATGCAATGAAAGCACCTTTGTTTGCTTCTACTATTTTATAAACTTCTTCAATTTGCTGTGGCTTAAATCCGTATTGTTTAATCAAACCCCAGGTATAAGTAGCATTGCCTTTTACCTTTTGCCAATATGCAATGGGGATGGATGAAATTCCTTTTTTGTATTGGAAACCTTTTTTCCAAAAAGCTTCCACCGTTTGAAGCACAATTTCTTCTGCTTCTTTTAATCTCTGGGATGTAGACAAAATATTTTCCTGCACCATTGGATAAATAGTAGCCACCAGCGGTA
>DAIUEC010000047.1:0-18109 GCA_036845345.1 Sediminibacterium sp. | reverse complement strand
TCACTTCTAAACTGAATGCCTGAATTCATATTGACATCCACTTTTAAATCTAATTCTAAAATAAAATCACCGTACAATTTATCAGTCGATAAAAAACTATTTGGTTCCTCAGGAACAGTTCTACCTACTATTTCACCATTTTCAACAGTGTATTTTGCTTTACCATTGTATTGCACCCAACCTTTTAAATCTTTCCCATTAAATAAATTGGTCCAACTTGAATTTTGGGCAAACAAAGTGGATTGGGAAAAAAAGTAAACAAATAATAAAACAATTAAGCGTGCATTCATAAAACGATACATCATAATATAGAATTTACATTAAGGTAAAAAAAATTGAACAATAAAATATAAAATTGAAGGACATAATAAACAACCCATTGCAGTATGAAAAGTAGCAGTAAGTGCACCATAAGGTACTAATTTAAGATCCGTAGCGGCTAAGCCAGCCGACACACCACTTGTAGAACCTACCAAACCACCAAAAATCATTGCAGTTTGAGGATTGTCAATGCCTAATTTTTTTGCTAAAAATGGAGTGGCAATCGTCACGAAAATTGATTTTATAACACCAACTGCAATGCTAATTGCTATAACAGCACTACTAGCTCCTACTGCAGCACCCGTAACCGGGCCTACTATAAATGTACATGCGCCTGCACCAATGGTTGTGATTGATTTTGCATCCTGAAAACCCATTGCATAAGCTATACTTCCTCCTACAATAAAGGCAATTAAGGTACCAAGCACCAAACAAACTAAACCAATAAAACCTGTCTTTTTAATTTCTGTAAAACTTGCACCCATCGCAGTGGATACAATTGAGAAATCACGAAGCATGGATCCACCTAAAATTGCCATTCCAGAAAAAGCAGGTATCGAAGCGACGCCTTTTTCTCCTCCAAAATAGGCAATAATTAACCCTACACTAATTGCAATTGCAGCACCGGGTATTTTGTTATTAGTGAGCTTTTTGCCAACATAATAGGATAAGTACATAATTACACTCACTATCAAAAATGCAAATACTAACCCATTTTTATCTAACAACTTGATTAAATCGTTCATAGTTTACTTTTTGGGGTTAGCTAAATTTTTTGAAAATTTATTCATTACGGGAATTAATAAATAACAAGCTAAGCTCGCAATAATCCCCACCAATATAGCGACCCAACCTCCTGACAATGCAGCTTTTACATTCTGCGTTGCCGACATAGCAACAACAACAGGAATATACATAGTGCTCCAAAATAAAATACCATTTTCGGTTTCGGAAGGGATTAAATTTTTCCTTTTAAAATAATCATTCCCCACTACTAAAATAAGCATGGCAAAACCTACTCCACCCAAATTGCCAGTTAAGTGGAATAATTTTCCTAGATAATCACCCAATATATGACCTATTAAAAAACAGGCTGCTAAAATTCCAACACCATAAATTTTCATAAGTAATTAGTTTATATTTTATTTAATGGGTATTTGCGATCTTTTTAACTTGATCTTTAATTGCATTACCCCAAACCACATATCCTTCCTCGTTATAATGCAGTTTATCCTCTCTATATAATTTTTTGATTGGCAAACCATCTGCTCCTAAAAAATGATTCGCAAATTGAATTGTAAACAAGTTTTTTGAATCCTTACAATAATCTTCAATCAATTTATTTGCAATTTGTACTTTATCCCAAACACCCCACCTTCTTTCACTTGGAGAAATATACAACCAAGTTATAGGTGTATTAGGGAACTTTTTGCGAATCAAATTGACAGTATATTTAAATAACTCAAGTACTTGTTCTGGAGACTTGTCTTTATCTGAATCTACTATATCATTTCCAACATACATATAAATCGCTTTGGGATGATGGGGGTACACAATTCTCTCAACATAATAGGCCACATCCCTCAAATTAGATCCTCCAAAACCTCTATGTACGATATCTGGATATTCTAGGTCTTTTCTAATATTGGTCCAAAAACGAATATAAGAACTGCCCAAAAATAATAGTGCACTATCTGAATGCTTTTCTACTAAATTTAAACTATCAAACCTTTTAATATCGGATTCATATCTAAAAACACCTTCCTCATTTTTTGATTTCACAATTGCTAATTGTGTATATAACCATTCTGCAGAAGCGTTTACAGCACTGTCTTGTAAATTCTTTTTATTGTCTAATGTATGACCTGCTCCATAAAATGGTTTCCAACCAGTAGGTACCCCTAATGATAAACAACGTTGGTATAAAATATAAGGCCCGTATTTAAAACTATGGTAATCAAAGGAACTATCATAAGGGACAGTTTTATCCATGGTTCCAGCAACATTAAATAGAGGAACATCGCCTTTTTGTATCCATTTATAATCAACCATGGCACCCCAATTATTTATAACCCCTTTTATTTTAGAACTGTACCCCTTATTTCCACTATTCCCATCCAGAGAACCCCATTTAGTTTGATCGATATCTTTTGGTATTTCGTTTTCATCCATATAAGCAATTGCTAAAGCTGTTTTGGAACCAGCTGAACTACCTGCAATAAAAATTTGTGCACTATCAATTCCATATTCATTCGCATATCTTTTAAAGAAACGTATCGCTGCTTTACCATCTTGTTGTGCGCGGTACATTGCTTCATGATAATCTTTCACATCTCCATTATTTTCAATCCCAAGTCTGTATTCAATAGTAGCAGTAACATACCCTCTTTTTGCAAATGAGGTACATAAAAGCGTGCTAAATGAAGTGGTTTTGGTATTGTTTTTAAACCCACCACCATGTATAAAAATTACCAAAGGTCTTTTCTTAACTGTATCCGCTTTAGGTGGCTCTATAATATCTAACAATAAATCTTCTTGTTGATTTTTGATATTTTTAGCAGTACCATACTTAATATTGATTGTCGAATCCACACTCGTGAAAATAAAGTCCTTATACCTTTTTTGGGCTACGGCATAATGAACGCTGACAATCATACATAATGTCAATAAAATAAATTTCCCTAGTATTGAACAAATTTTTCTCATAATTGACCTCTTTAATTTTCAAATAATTTTTTCACTTCATTTTTAACTACCTTGCCCATTGCGTTTCTAGGAAGTTCATCTAAACATAAATATTTTCTTGGCTTTTTATATGCAGCCATTTTTTGCACCAACCAATCTGATAAAACCTTTTCATCAAATGCTTTTTTATCATTTACAACAATCGCTGCAACAATTAATTCACCCCATTCATCATCATTAATACCAACCACAGCACAATCTTGAATAATATCATGTTCTCTTAACACTTCTTCAATTTCTAATGCTGAAATTTTATACCCACCCGACTTAATAATGTCTACCGAATTTCTACCCATAATTCTATAATAACCATTTTCAATGATGGCTATATCCCCTGTTTTAAACCAACCTTCTTTGGTAAAGGCTTCGTCAGTTGCATCTGGTTTATTCCAATATTCTTTAAATACATTTTTACCACTCACAATAATTTCACCTGGCTCATCTATTGCCACAGGTTCATATTGTTCATTGACTAACTTAATATTGACACCTGGCAAAGGCATACCCACATATCCCGCTCTTCTTACACCTTTATAGGGATTGCTGATTGCCATCGCTAGTTCCGTCATACCATAACGCTCTAGTAAACGTTGCCCACTAAATTGCTCCCATTTTTCCATCACCGAAATAGGAAGTGCAGCAGATCCACAAACCATAAGCCTAAACTTGCTCATTAATTGTTTTAAGGAAACTTGTTCCTCGCTAGTCAATGATTCCAAATAAGTCATTAATTTAAAATAAATGGTAGGCACGGCCATGAACACATTAATTTCATTTGAGACAAATAAATCAAAGATATTTTTAGGAGAGAATTGTGGGATAAAAGTACAGCTTGCACCAGCCCATAAAGAACAAGAAACAACATTGATGATTCCATGTACATGATGCAAAGGCAGTACACAAATAGTATTGTCTTTCTCTGTCCACTCCCATGCATTAATGAGCGTTGAAATTTGAGCTTTAATATTTTCATGCGTTGTAACAACACCCTTTGGTTTATTAGTTGTACCACTTGTATATAAAATCAATGCCATTCTTTCCAAAGAAATTGCAGGCATTATTTTAGCTGCGTTATCTAAAGCATTTAATTGGGCATCATTTGACTGAAGCTCGTCAATGATAAATAGTTTAATATTTGACTTGTCTATGAATGGTTGTAAGACAGACAAATATTCACTTGATATAATTAAAATAGTCGCACCAGTATCTTCTAAAACGTATTCCAAGGAAGGTAATGGATGCGTAATGCATAAAGGAACCGCTACGCCACCAGCCTGCCAAATTCCCCACATTGACTTTACATAATTAAAGCCAGGATTCACCATAAAAGCTACTCTCGCTTCCTTTAAATCAAGTTGATCACCCATCAATAAATGAGCTAGTTGCATTGATTCATTAACTAATTCAGCATAAGTAAATTGTTGATGATTAGCATAAATTGCAATTTTATTGAGCTGTTTGTTAGCTTGTTCTATGATCGGCAGCATTCAAATGTTTTTATAAATTAATTATTAAAATAGTTTTTGGCATTATAATAGGAAATATTTTGCACGATCTCTCCTATCCATTTTTCATCATTTGGGATTATCCCTTTTTCCATATCAGCCCCTAATACATTACATAAGATTCTTCTGAAATATTCATGTCTAGAATAAGATAGAAAACTTCTACTATCCGTAGTCATTCCTATAAAGGTGGATAGGATCCCCATATTGGACAATGCGTCTAACTGGTTCTCCATTCCTTGTTTCTGATCCAAAAACCACCACCCAGAACCAAATTGAACTTTACCTTTACTACTACCATCGTTAAAATTACCAGTCATGGTAGCAAACAATTCATTATCAGCTGGATTAATATTGTAAATAATTGTTTTTGCAAGTTGATCTCTTTGATCTAATGCATTTAAGAAATTAGATAAGTTTACCGCTTGAGGATAATCTCCAATGGAATCGGTACCAGCATCTACCCCCACCAAACTCATGATACGGGTATTGTTATTCCTGATGGGGCCAAGGTGAAATTGTTGTACCCATCCTTTTTTATGATACATTTTGCACAATGAAAAAAGTATCGCACCTACAAATCGATCAGGTGCTGAGAAATTATTTTTATTTTTCCCTTGTACAAATAAAGTAAACTCTTTTTCGAGCGCACTCGTAAACAATACCTGTGCAGGCATCGTTGTTAATCCATGATCAGCAATTCTACATCCATGTTTATGAAAATAATTAACTCTTTTTTCCAAAGCCGCTAATAGATCAGAAATATTTGAAATTTTTATCCCAGATGCTTTCTCTAACGAACGTATATAACTTATAAATTGATTCCTATCAGCAATATTAAAAACTTTATCGGGTCTAAAAGTGGGTAATACTTTAGATTCAAAATTAGATTCTGCTATCGTTTTATGATATTTTAAGTCGTCGCACGGATCATCGGTAGTGCCCACTAGTTCCACCTTATAACTATTGAGTAATCCTTGGGTACTATGCGATTTTTTCTGCAGCAATGTATTGGCAGACTTATAAATACTTTTTGCAGAATGCTCATTTAAATATGCATTGATCCCAAAGGAATTTTTTAATTCCATTTGCGACCAGTGAAATAAAGGATTCCTAACGGTCTGTGGAAAAACAGAAGCCCATGCTAAAAACTTTTCTTCATCAGTAGTTGAACCTGTAATAAATTTTTCATTTACACCTAAGGTTCTCATTGCTCTCCATTTATAATGATCCCCTTTTAACCAGATATCTGTCAGGTTTTCAAATTGCTTATTTTCTGCAATATCCTTAGGAGCTAAATGATTATGATAATCAATAATAGGAAGCTTTGAAGCGTAATTATGGTATAACTTAATTGCCTGCTTATTACTTAACAAAAAGTCAGGAGTTATGATAGTTTCATTTTTTTTAACAGGCATAATAATGAGTATGGCAATAAAAAATTAATTCTCTTTTAAACTTCGGAGTATCCCTAGTTCCAATCCACGTATTTCAGCTAACCCTCTTAATCTTCCAATAGCAGAATAGCCAGGATTGGTCTTTTTATGCAAATCATCCAGCATTTGATGTCCATGATCAGGTCTTACTGGTAGACAGCATTTTCTATTTTGCATGGCAACCACTAATTCCTTTATTACAGCATACATATCAACATCTCCTTCTAAATGATTATCCTCAAAAAAATCACCCAATTCATTTCGACGCGTACTTCTTAAATGTATAAAATGAATCCTGTCCGCATATCTTTTTACCATCTCAGGTAAATTATTGGATGCAATCACGCCGTAAGAACCAGTACAAAAACAAAGCCCATTTTTAAGCGATGGTATGGCTTGCACTAATGCATCAACATCGTTTGCGCAAGAAACAACTCTTGGCAATCCTAATATGGAATAAGGAGGATCATCCGGATGAATGGACATCACCACTCCAACAGATTCAGCTACCGGTATAATTTGACTTAAAAAATATATTAAATGAGATTGAAGCTTAGCATGATCAATACCTTTATATGCATCTAATGCTTGTTGAAACTGTTCAATCGTAAAACTCTCCTCACTTCCTGGTAATCCTGCTATAATATTTCTTTGCAACAAAAGTTTTTCTGCATCATTCATTTTTTCAAATCTTGCTTTTGCCCTCTCAATTGTGGTTTGATCATAATCCAAATGCGCATCTTTACGCTTTAAAATATATAAATCAAAAGCGACAAATGCTGCCATTTCAAACCGCAATGCCTTTGAACCATCTGCTACCTCATAACTTAAATCGGTACGGGTCCAATCTAAAACAGGCATAAAATTGTAGGTGATATTTTTGACACCACAAGCAGCTAAATTTAATATGCTTTGTTTATAATTTTCAATATATAATTCAAACCCTGCAGTCTGGGTCTTGATTGCTTCGTGTACAGGAACACTTTCAACAACCGACCATTTTAATCCTGCTTTTTCAATTAGCTCAATTCTTTTTTTAATCTCTTCAACGGTCCAAATATTTCCATTAGGTATATGGTGCAAAGCAGTTACAATTCCAGTACACCCTGCTTGTTTAATATCTGACAATGAAACAGGATCATTGGGTCCATACCATCTCATGGTTTGTTCCATCCTAAATTGCACATCACCATATGAAGGAAAATATTGATTGCTCATGTATTTGTATTTTGGAATATTAATTTAAGAAAAAATATTTAAACCCCGCTATTCACTGTAAAACCACCATCTACTCCTATGTCCATTCCTGTTACAAACTTGGAAGCATCACTTAACAACCAAATGAGTGCGCCATTTAATTCAGAAGGAGTACCAAAACGTTTAAAAGGTGTATGATCAATAATTAAATTGCCTCTTTCTGTTAAGCTACCATCTTCTTTTGTCAATAAATTTTTATTTTGAGCAGTTAAGAAAAAGCCAGGCATTATTGAATTAATACGAACCTTATCTCCGTATCTTTTGGCCATTTCTACTGCAAACCATTTGGTATAACTATCTATTGCAGCTTTTCCCATACTATAACCTAGTACCCTTGTAAGCGGACGTTTAGCACTAACGGAGGAAATATTAATAATGCTTCCTGAACCAGACTTTGCAATCTCAGGACCAAAAACTTGAGTGGGAATAAGGGTACCCCATAAATTCAAATTTATCGCATCTTTTAAGCCTTGAATATTTAAATCAAACACATCTTTATCTGGCATTAAAACTGCTTCTGGCACATTCCCTCCTGCAGCGTTTACTAAAGCATCAATGCGTCCATATTTTGCAACAATTTTATCCTTAGTAATCGTTAATGCATTTTCATCTAGCACATCCGAAATTTCGTAGGAAGCAATTCCACATTGTGCTGTTAATGCTTGTACACTTTGTTGACAAAGTGATTCATTCCTGCCTATAATAACCACGATGCCATTGGCTTCTATAATTGCTTGTACAAAGCTAGAACCTAATACCCCAGTGCCGCCCGTTACAACAACTACTTTATCTTTCAACGAAAACATTTCTTTCTGCGCTTTAATTTCTTTATTCATTTTTACTCTATAATGGTGAACTCTTTTTTTAATTTAATGTCTTCGGATGAGCTTCCAATTTGAATCTCGAAAGCACCAGGCTCTACCACCCAATTCATATTTTTATCGTATAATTTTAAATCGTTGGGACTCAATTCAAATTGAATGGTTTTAGTTTCACCTACTTTTAAATGAACTCTTTCAAAGCCTCGTAATTGTGTCTCATAAACAGTAACACTACTTACTTTGTCTTTTAAATACAATTGAACTACTTCATCACCATCATATTTACCTGTATTTTTTATATCTACCGAAACTTTTATTTTTTCGTTGGCAGTATACTTTTCTGCAGCTATTTTTAAATTGCTAAATTCAAATTGAGTGTAGCTTAACCCAAAGCCAAATGGATATAATGCACCATATACATTTGTTTTACCAAAACCATTGGGTCCATCCCCTGGCTGACCAGCGTGCGCACCTGGTTTGAAAGGAAAATTCAGTTCAATTTGCCCTAAAGATTTAGGGAAAGTAACTGGTAATTTACCACCTGGATTATAATCACCAAATAAGGTTTCAGCAATGGCATTTCCTCCGTCTACTCCAGGACACCATGCTTCAATTATAGCAGGTAAATATTTTGCAGGCCAATTAATCGTAAGTGGTTGACCATTGATTAATATTAAAATAACGGGCTTTCCTGTTGCATATAAACTTTGTAAATAGGCTTGTTGTTTACCCGTTAAATCTAAACTCGTTCGACTTCTGCTTTCTCCAAACATATTTTCTGTTTCCCCCATTACGGCAATAATCACATCAGACTGTTGAGCCATGGCCAATCCTTCATTGATTCCTTTTTGTTCTTCAGGTGTATTTGCTAAAGAAGGATATAACTCACTCTCTGGCCAATTTACATCAGCAGATTCAACTCCCTTTGCATACAGTAAATTGATATTTTTAGGTAAGTAATTTTCTAGTCCTTGTAAAACAGTTACAACTTTAATATTCGATGGACCATACCTACTCATTGAAGTAGCTGTATCATCCGCCAATGGCCCAGTAACAAAAACTGATTTGATTTTATTTTTATCCAGAGGCAAAGTATTATTTACATTTTTCAATAAAACCAATGCTTCTTTAGAAATTTGTTTACTGAATTGTTGTGCATCTTGATTGTAAACAATTTTATCAGCATAAGCAGTATCATTTACATAAGGTGCATCAAATAATTTCAATAAAAACTTTACTTTTAAAACATCTGCCGCTCTTTTATCAATCACATCCATACTTAATGCACCCTCTTTTACCAATTTTCTTGCAGGCAAAATAAAGGTTTCTGGTTGCTGAAAATTGGTACGCACATTTACTCCTGCTTCCAAAGCAATTCTAACTGCATCAGCAGAATCTTTTGCAACATGATGTTTTGAATTGATAAATTCTACCGCATCACTATCACTTACGACGTATCCTTTAAAACCAAATTTTTCTCTTAATAAAGTAGTTAAAAAATAATAACTACCACTTATAGGTATACCATCCCAATCATTATAGCTACTCATTACCCCCAAAGGATTTGCTTCCGCAATAATTCTTTGGTATGGGTATAGATATAAATTAAATAGTTCTCGAGGAGCAATATGTGGATCGGTTCTTGCATTTCCATCTCTACCACCATTGGGCACACTATATGCTGCATAATGTTTTAAGGTAGAAGCAACGCCTTCAGATTGCACTCCTAATACCATTTGCTTGCCAAGCTCCGTAACTAAAAATGGATCCTCTCCATAACATTCCACTACTCTTCCCCATCTTGGGTCTCTTGCTAAGTCTAAAATTGGAACATACACATTGGTATATCCCAAAGCCTTTGCCTCTCTACCAACAATATGACCCGCTTTATTAATAATATTTTTATCCCAGGTACTTCCAATTGCAATTGGAGCTGGCAAAGCAGTCGCTCTTTCACTAGCTAACCCATGAATTCCCTCATTGGTAAAATCAACGGGTATACCGAGTCTTGTATTTTCAATAAACCATTTTTGAACCGTATTGATTGCTCCTGCATGTCTACTATAAGGAAAAGAATATTTTGTAAAAGTAGAGGGTCTAAAAGTAGTAGAATTCAAATGCTCATCAATATTGGCAATACCATCCTTCCAAATTTTAGTTTTCCATTTATCTGTCGGCAATTCATCTTTTAAAACGCGGCCATACCCATATAATGTGGCTAACTGACATGTTTTTTCATCCAATGTCATTTGCGATAATAAATCTTTTACTCTCGCATCAACTGGCTGCTTTGGATCTTCAAAGACATCCATTTTACCATTTTTATTAAAGTCAATCCAATTGGTGTGGTAAATAGATGCTTGTTGACCAAACACATTAACAACCTGCAAGCTTGTTATAAAAATGAAGATTACTATTTTCTTATTGAACATACCCAATTTATTTTTGATAGTAGTTAATGATGCCAAACACATGCTCGTTTAATTGTTTCATTTTATCAGTGAGTACATTGTACACTTGATACCTTGTGTTCACCATCCCTTTATTCGAATCATTATTACTAGGATCCGCTAGCTTGTCCTCAGGGTCGTTGTCTTGGTATTTAAACCAATGCCAGCCCACACAATTTGCCTCTCTTAATAAATGTAAACAAAAGTTTTGGTAATGATTCCCTCGATCGTTTTGTGTTTTAACCAACCAACCTGCACCGGTAATATTTCCCATTTTGGAGTCCTGCCCCTTGGTATAAAACTCTGTAATAAAATAAGGCTTAGTTAACTGTTTTGAAAATAAATTTTTATGCTTATCTGATAAGTTCCAGAAGCCATAATAATTAATAGAAGCAATATCCACATACTTATCCATCGTATTCAGGAAATACACATTATCCTTTAAAGCAGCATGGATTCTCGACCCTATATACATATGGTTAGGATCGTACTTTTTAATATAAGCAGTCACTATTTTATAATATTCATTGCCAATAGCAGCTGAAAATTGTTCAACCTGACTTTTTGAATAATTTAAACTATCAACTTTATTTGTAAGCATCCAATTTTCCAAAAAAAGATAGGCTGGATTATTTTTATCATTGATCGCTGAAAACTTCTTGATTAGATTGTCTTGAAAGGCCAACTCATTATCCGAGAAATGACCTAATAAATTAGGATCGTTTTTATAGATACTTAACTTGCTACATTTATTTTGAACAAATTTTTCAAAATCAGTATCAAAGATATAAGCCAATACTGACATTTCTCCACTACTCCCTTTTTTCTCTTTTGTTTTAGCAAAATCACTTAAAATATTAAGCTGCGTAGTATATGCTAAATGGGATTTATTTTTTTCATTCAACTTTCTTACTATTTCCACATCACTCCAAGATCCAGTTGCATTAAATCCATTCTCTTTTAATAATTGATAAGTACTAGATATCCAATTATCCTCATTTTGAAAAGCACTATCAAATGCTTTTTGATTATTTGGCGATGTGCCAATTTTAACGCTATTCACCGCCTTTACAATAAATACATTTCCAATTGGATCAATTACCCACCATCTATTGTTAATTTTTTGAGTTCTAAAAAAACCAGTAGCAGGAGATTTTAATTGAGTAATGCCGCCATATTCATCAAGCTTGTCTTTGCTATTTAAAAAGCCATTTAAATGATCAATAGTAGCAGTTGGGAATTGCTTCCAATCGGAATACACAATATTTCTATTGCTATCCCTACTCCACACTTTTGATTCCACATAAATACTATCAATTTGCTTTTGTGCAAAACTATATAGAGAAGGAAATAAGAATAAAAAAAGGAAAATATAAGTATTTCTAAAATATATCATAGCCACTTAATTTAAAAAACGGGGGCAAGCCCCCGTTTTTATTTTTTTCAAACTTTAATTTGATTAATATCCAGGATTCTGTCCTAATTGACTTCCTAAATTAGCATTAATAACAGACTGAGGAATTGGCAATAAAGTATCTCTTAATGTAATTAAAGATCCAACTACAGCATTGTATTGTTGTGTTCTTCTAAACCAGATAGGTTGTGAAGGATTTTGTGGATCTCTTACTCTCAACAATGTATATCTTCTGTGCTCTTCAGACAACAATTCTCTTGATCTTTCATCCATAATAAAATCCATCGTTACTTGTCCCGCATTGATAGCAGGGGCACCAGCTCTAGCTCTTAAAATATTTATTGTTTGAGCAGCACCAGCTGAATTACCTAAATTAAATTGAGCTTCAGCAAGTAATAAATAAGTATCCGCCAATCTTAAATAGATGGTACTATTACAGTTTGATGTTTGTTGTAAATCTGTAGAAACATTTGGATCATAATCCCACTTTCTAATACTTATCCAGTTAAATGCAGCAGTATTTGTTGTTGATAAAGGTTCATTTGCAAAACTGATTGGGGTAGTTGGATATCTTACAGTATCTTTTAATTTTTTACCTGCGGCCATGGTAGCTGCATTAGTAATTTGATATCTATAATTTATTGCAACAGTTGCTGCGGTACCTGTACCTATTACTTTTTTCTCAACCCACAATGTGTCTCCCAAAGAAGCACCTGCAGGAAGTTTTACTGAAGTACTATTTTCATCATTTGTCATTTTCCAGAAATATCTATAACTATATTGACCACCTCTTGTATCAGTTGGATCATAATTTAATAAAGCCCATTTTGTTGGAGCAAATCTAAAAACACCTCTGCCACCATTTGCAACACTATAACCAATAGGGGTAATTTTACTTGCGGCTTCAATAGATAAATATCTTGTTGTCCACCATCTTCTTAAAATATTATATTGGAACCCAGCAGCAGTTGTAGGATAGGTATTCTTAAAAACGAAAATGGCTTCTGTATTTCCTTGACTTCTCTCTGAATTTCCATCAATAAACATATCTGAATATGGTGTGCCAGGACTACTTGCAGCAACACCGTATCTACTAGTAACTAAAGAATATACCCCACTATTAATCAAAGCGTTTGCTTTAGCTTGTGCGTTAATATTATCTCCAACTGCTAAATACATTTCAGCTAAATAATGAGTTGCTACCCCTTTTGAAAATCTCCCTTCACTCGGAGGAACTGCTGCTATCCCAGCTTCAGCATCTAATAAGTCTTTGATAATTTGTTGTCTTACTTCAGCCAAACTTGCTCTTTTCCAGTCGTTTTTTGTCACACTTGAAGTTTCTCCTAAATTCAAAGGAACACCACCCCATAAATAAGATAAATGACGATACGCTAAAGCACGTGCTAATTTGGCCTCACCAACAATTTGAGATTTATCTTGTGCAGTTAAAAAAGTGGCAGTATTTGCTTGATTAATTAAAATGTTAGATGCATTTACAATTTGATATAACCAGTTAAATAAATTGTCTAAATCTGCACTTGAAGGATTCAATGTAGATCCAAAATTATTAAAGAAGTATTCAATTTGTCCTGCTGCTGGATAAGGGCTATATGCATTATCTACACCAATCATTGCTGGTGTAATTACCATATTATTAGTATAGTTACCAGTATTACCACTAATAACCCCTGTTCCAGCTCTTTCCATTCTAATTAAATTATAAATTCCAAATAAACCAGTTTCAAAACCAGATTTAGAAGCATATAATACTCCAGTACTCGTCCCAAGTAATGGAGTTTCATTTAAAAAATCTTTTTTACAAGATGTTGCAATAATTGATATTGTAAAAAAAGATAACAGTAAATATTTATTAATTTTCATAGTATTGTTTTTTAAGTTATTAGAATCCAGCATTGATGCCAACCGAAAATTCCTTTTGCATTGGTGTGTTTAACTGATAAGCTGGTGCTAATTCAGGATCTAATCCTTTGTACTTAGTAAATGTTGCTAAATTTCTAGCATTGGCATAAATTTTTAAGCTTTGTATTCCTATTTTGTTTACCGATTTTAGCATACTATTATTTAATGAATAAGATAATGTTATATCTTTTAATCTAATGAAACTTGCATCTTCATACACATTGATTGGTACAGGAGCTAAATTTGCACCATTAGCATTAATCCAATGCGTACCATTAGGATTTAGCGTACTCCACCAATCTTTATAAACAGTATTTGTTACAACATCTGTTCCAACATTATCCTGCATTAATGGATTGTTTTTGGTCATTCCATACACTCCTTGAACAAAAATAGATAATGATAAACTCTTGTATCGGAATGTATTTGTAAAACCTAAGGTTACTTTAGGATCTAACTGACCAATAATAGTTCTATCATTACTAGTAGAAATTACACTGTCTCCATTCAAATCTTTTACTCTGATGTATCCTAATTGCGGCACTGGAGATTTAATAGGAGAATTTCTAATATCATCAGAATTTTTATAAATTCCATTATACACTAAATCAAAATTCACATTAATTGGATTACCAATAAACCAATTATTTAAAGTGTCGTTTTTCCCATTGCCATATAAATCAAGAATCTTGTTAATATTATATGCCATTACAACATTAGTTGTCCAAGAAAAGTCTTTCTTGTCAATATTTTTTGTATTCAAACTAAATTCAATACCCTTATTCTGAACTCTTCCAATGTTGGATAATACGCTTGTATAACCAGTAATAGGAGACACTTGTTGCATTAACAATAAACCTGGATTACCAGTTTCAGAACTATAATATTCAACACTACCAAAAATTCGATTATTAAAAAATCCATAATCAAGTGCTACAGTATATTTTTTTGTTGACTCCCATGCTAATATAGGATTACCTGCAGTTAATGGAATATATCCAACCTTAGAAGTGCTAGGACTTCCAATTAAGTAACTCGTACTTTTTAAAGTAGTTTGAGTTTGATAGGCACTTACAGCTTCATTACCATTAATACCGTAGGAACCTCTTAATTTAAGTTGGTTGATTGCTTGTGGTAATTTAATAAACTTTTCTTGTAATATATTCCAAGCTAACGCACCACTAGGGAAAACGCCATATTTATTATCCACACCAAAACCAGAATAACCATCTTTTCTCACAGTAAATGTTGCTAGGTATCTGCTATCGTAAGAATAGTTTAATCTACCCATTGTTGAGATATGATTTTCTTTATAATAAGAACTACTCGACTTTCTTGTTGTGGGATCTGATTGATCAAGATTATATGAAAAATTCATATCTACATTAGGGAATCCTCCTCCTTTAGAATCATCACTCGTATAATCATGACTTTGACTGCTGTATAAACCTGTTAAGTTTACACTATGTTTACCAAAAGTTCTTTCATAATTAATAATATTTTCCAAAGTAAAGTTTCTTTCCAATGAATTGGTAACCTGACCATCTCCATTATCTTCATATCCTTTTGTTGTATTTCTACCCCAAGTATTTCTAATACCTCTACTTGTCAATTCAACTCCTGAGTTAAATTTGTAAGAAAGTCCTTTTATTGGTAATTCTATTTTCACATAATTATTTGTAAAAATCTTATTGGATTGATCTTGATTCCATATATAAGTATAGTTCATTGGATTACCCATCAAATGATATTCAGGCCATGCATATATTGCATATTGTCCTGTTGAATTAAATGGATTCGTAAGTGGGTTAGCTGTATTTGCACCTTGACCACCATTAGTACCATTTAAATTAGCAGGAGTACCACTTCTATCTAAAAAAGAAATTGTAGTATTAGTTCCAACTGTAATTGCTTCGTTAACTTTAATATCTAAACTTGGTCTTAAGATATATCTCTTAAATTCGTCACCTACATCTATTCCTTTAACATTTAAAGAAGAAATTCCTAGGTAATAAGTCATTTTATCTGTACCACCAGCAACTGATAAATTAGCTGAACTTCTTTGACCTTTTTGAGATGCTAAATCATACCAATTTACACCTCCTTGCGCTTTGTGTATTGAATCTTCAGATGGTGTAATGGAACCTGGATTTCTTGTAATCTTAAAATTATAAAAATCATTAGGATTCATTAAGTTAGGCTTATTAGCTATTTCTTGAGTACCATAAGATATATCCAAATTAACTTTCATTTTCCCTTTTTTACCAGACTTGCCTGTAATTAATATTACTCCATTGGACCCTCTTGATCCATAAATTGCAACAGCAGAAGCATCTTTCAATATTTCAATTGATTGAATATCTTGCGGATTGATATCAGAAAATCCTCCAGTATAGGGCACACCGTCAAAAATAATAAGTGGTCTAGTTGCAGCAGTAATCGAATTACGACCACCAATTAATATACTCATTTGATTTCCTTCTGCGTTATTGTTATCTGTTGAAACAGAAACACCTGGCAAAGCTCCTTCTAAAGCTTGAGCAAAGTTGTTATTAGGTAAACTTTCTAGCTTCTCTCTATTTAAAGAGACAACTGAACCAGTCAAATCACTTTTCTTTTGTGAACCGTAACCTACAACTACTACTTCATTTAAAGTTTGATCTTGTTCATCAAGATAAAGTTGAACAGCTTTTGATAAATCTGTTATTGAAGATTTTTTTGTTAAATAACCAACTCTAGAAATTTGCAAAGTCACTGGTAATTTTAAATTAGTAGGGATACTAATTTTAAATTTACCCTGATTGTTTGTTGCAACAAAATTGTTGGTTTTTAAAATTGTAACGGTAGCATCAGATAATGGATTACCGTCTTTAGATGTTATTATTCCTTCAATTGTGTTTTGTGAAAAAGCATGCAAAACACAAATGAATAAAAAGACAAAAATGAAATTGACTTTCTTCATAGCAAGCAAAATTTGTTAGGTGCTCAAATTATATAAATTATCAAAAGCACTTTACTTAAATTACGATAACGATTTCGTTATATTTTCGTAGTTTTATTGCATATTCTCTTTAATTTTTCGAAAATTTATCAAAATGTCTAAGGTTAATCTTAAGGATTTGGCGAAAGCATTAAACATTTCTGTTTCAACTGTGTCAAAAGCACTGAGAGATAGTTATGAAATAAGCGATGAGACCAAAAAAAAAGTGATAGCCAAGGCTCAATTAATGGGTTATAACCCTAACCCTTATGCTGGATTTTTAAGGAATCAAAAAAGTAAAACCATTGCCATTGTAGTACCTGAGCTTACGAATAATTATTTTGTACAAGCTATAAGTGGTGCAGAATCTATTGCTCAAGAATACAATTACCATATTTTAATTTATACTACTAATGATCATAAAGAAAAAGAAGCAAGTATATTAAACCATTTAATAAATGGACGTGTAGATGGAGTTTTGATGTCAGTTTCAAGTAACACTTCACAATATGCGCATATAAATGAATTGATTCAAGCAGGCGTTCCTGTAGTTTTTTTTGATAGAATCTGTCATGAAATAGAAACTGCAAAAATTACAACGAATGATTTTGCAAGTGGTTTTATGGCAACTGAACATTTAATAAATGTAGGCTGTAAAAAAATTGCATACTTGTCTATTTCAGAACACTTATCCATTGACCATAAGAGAAAACAAGGATATTTAGAAGCCTTGAATAAACATGATTTAAAGTTTGATCCAACTTTAATTATACAATGTGGTACTGAAGAAAAACAGAACGTACAAAAAATAAAAAAAATATTAACCGGAAATAATAAACCTGATGGTATTTTTGCATCTGTTGAAAGATTAGCATTGACCACTTATCATGTTTGCAATTCAAATAAAATTAATATCCCAAAAGATTTAAAAGTAATCTCTTTTTCCAACTTAAGAACTGCCGATTTATTAAATCCTTCACTAACGACCATCACTCAACCTGCATTTGAAATTGGCAAAGAAGCGGCCGTTATATTATTCAAACATTTAGCAAAGAGAAAAAGTATTATTGCGAACGAAAATATTGTTATTAACTCTGAATTAATTGTCCGAGGTTCAACAAGCCTTAAAACAAAATAATATTTAGAATATATACTATCATTGATTCTCCTTTAGGGCCCCTACCTCAAATTATTAAATATCACGGCGCCTTAAGCTAATCTTAATGTTAATAATATAAATTTGTTGTACATACTATATTT
>DAIUEC010000046.1:0-18173 GCA_036845345.1 Sediminibacterium sp. | reverse complement strand
CGTTTATTCATAAAAATGCCCCCATTAAGTGTCTAACTTTTTGGGGGCAGTCCACAATTGAGTGGCTCTTTTAATTGAGTAGATTGTTAAATGCAATCCATTAAGCTTTTTTCATACAGTCTTTACTACAATCGTGCTTGCAATCTTTTGCAGTACACATATGTCCTTTTTCTCCATGATTAGCAATATGTCCTGCTCCGTTTTTGTGACAAGCAGCAGTACATTTATGCTCTGCTTTATGACAATCAGCCGAACATTTATCTGCGGCAAATGAAAAATTTGCAGCCATTAAAAATAAACTAGCGATTAAAATCTTTTTCATAAATAATGTTTTAGAATACTAATGTAAGAAAAATAAAAGACAAAAAAATAGCCCTTACATTTTTATAAGGGCTATTTAATTATTTTAACAGTTCTAATACAGGTTTCCCTATCGAACCACTCGGCATTTGAATGCCTAATAAAGTGGTGATGGTAGGCGCAATATCGGTCATATAGGTAGGCGTATTTATAACCCCTTGTTTGATTCCATTACCTACAATTAGGAAAGGAATATGTGCGTCGTAATTGTATAAAACGCCGTGACTAGTTCCTGTAGGATAGCCGTCTACTACACCAGATTTTGTCAATAACATGAGGTCTCCACCTCTTTGTGCATTATATCCGTTCACTATTTTTTCTCTTGCTACTTGAGGAAGTGCAGCAATGGCTGCTTTTCTACTTTCCACCACTTGTAAAACCTGTGGCTTTTTCTCAAGGTAGTTCGTAATTAAAGTAGTCAATGTTTCATTGCTGATATGTAAGCTATCCATTAAAGGATGATTATAATAAATATTGTATTCACCTACGAATGAAATTAATTTAGGGCTTAAATTATTTGCGTTTAGGCAAGCAGTAATGTCATTTTTTACAGCCCCATCATCATAGTTTTCGCCAGGTAAATTGTGTTTCTTAGCATAGGCTGGAATATTCGCAACCGCATGATCTGCAGTTAAAAAAACAGTGTAATTGTCTTTACCTACTTGCTTATCTAAGAAGCTAAAAAAGTCAGCTAAAATTTCATCTAATTTTACATAGCCATCTAAGGTTTCCCATGAATTAGGGCCAAAACTATGACCAATATAATCAGGAGATGAAAAACTTACTGCTAATAAATCTGTAATATTATCTGCTCCTAAATGTTCATTTAATAATGCTTGCTTTGCAATATCAATTACTAAATTATTGCCATAAGGAGTAGAAGTGATTTTGCTATAATCCTTTCCTACAAAGGCTTTAAAGTCATAGGGGAAATGCTTTGCGTCTTTGCCGAATGGTGTAGATTCATATGCATTTTCGTCTGCATCACAATTGGATTCATAAATTGATTTCGCTAAGCTTAAATCCCAACCCTTGCTATATAAGCTATCAACATGGTGAGCGTTGTTGTAGTTGGTAACCCAAGCAGGTAAGGTTGCTGCATAATAAGTTGAGCTAATAAAATTACCCGATTTTGTATCGTACCAATATGCAGCATCAGCAGCATGACCAGCAGGAATAATAGCACCACGGTCTTTTAAAGAAACACCAATCACTTTACTTTTAAAGTTGGTTGCTAATTTTAGTTCATCTCCAATCGTGCTAGTCCAAACATTAACAGGACTCATTTGGCCAGCAGCATTATTAGTTGTTCCCACCGCTTGTACCGAAGCATCTTCGACACAATACACTTGCTTTTGTTTTACATTATCATACCAGTTATTTCCAGCAATTCCATGAAGTGCAGGAACGCTACCCGTATAAACACAGGTATGACCGCAGGCAGTTACTGTTGGTACATAAGGAATCATGGTATTATCACAAGTTGCCCCTTGATTTAAAAAATGTAAAAATCCATTTTGAGATTTAAAAAATGGTTTGAATTTATTCACATAATCCCATCTCATTTGGTCAACTACGATACCCACCACTAATTTAGGTTTAGCACTTGTTTTAATAGGGCTAACAGGTTTTTGAGCAAATGTTGTAAGGCTTAACAAACAAATGCTAATTGAAGTCATTATACGCATATAGCTATGAATTTATATGTACGCAATTTACGCTAATTATTATCGCATAAAAGGCAAAAATTGTTTAAATTTGCATTACTAATTAATACTATATGGCAGACATTTTTGATCGGTTAATTAAAAACTACGGACCTATTGGACAGCATCGTGAAAGAGCGCATGGTTATTTTGCATTTCCAAAATTGGAGGGTGAAGTAGGTTCAAAAATGAAATTTAGAGGCCAAGAAATGATTGTATGGAGCTTGAATAACTATTTGGGCTTAGCCAATCATCCTGAAGTACGTAAAGCGGATGCAGATGCAAGTGCTCAATACGGTTTAGCTTTACCGATGGGTGCAAGAATGATGAGTGGAAACAGCGATTTGCACGAACAATTAGAAAAAGAATTAGCGGAGTTTGTACATAAAGAGGATTCTATCTTAATGAACTATGGGTATCAAGGTATCATGAGTGCAATTGATGCAATTTGTGGTCGTCATGATGTGGTGGTATATGATGCGGAATGTCATGCATGTATAATTGATGCTTTAAGAATGATTCCTGGTCACCGTTTTGTTTTTAAGCATAATGATGTAGAGGATTGTGAAAAGCAATTAACAAGAGCACAGGCTTTGGCTGAAAAGCAAGGTGGTGGAATACTGGTGATTACAGAAGGTGTTTTTGGAATGGCAGGGGATCAAGGTAAATTAAAAGAAATTGCAGCTTTAAAAAAGAAGATTGCTTTTCGTTTATTGGTAGATGATGCCCATGGGTTTGGTACATTAGGTGAGACAGGTGCAGGTGCAGGAGAGGCACAAGGTTGTCAAGACGAAATTGATTTATACTTTTCAACTTTTGCAAAAAGTATGGCTTCTATAGGTGCATTTATGGCAGGCCCAAGAACCATCATTGATTATATCCGTTATAATATTCGTTCTCAAATATTTGCGAAGAGCTTACCAATGCCTTATGTGGTGGGTAATTTAAAGCGTTTAGAATTATTAAGATCTAAGCCTGAATTAAAAGCAAACCTTTGGAAAAATGCTTTGGCTTTACAAAATGGGTTGAAAGAAAAAGGGTTTGATATTGGTAAAACCGATTCAGTGGTGACGCCTGTGTATATGAAAGGTGGTGTTGAGGAAGCGACTGCAATGGTGATGGATATTAGAGAGAACTATAAAATATTTTGTTCAATTGTGGTATATCCAGTAATTCCAAAAGGACATATCATTTATCGTTTGATACCTACTGCGGTGCATACACAGGAAGAAATTGATTTGACTTTAAAAGCATTTAGTGAGACCAAGGCTAAATTGGATGCAGGTGCTTATAAAGTGAATGAGATTCCTGATATGGCTAATAAATAATTGAAAAAAGAAAATAGAAAGCATAAAAATCCGCTAAGCAATTAGGGGATTTTTTATTTGCATTCAATTGAAGTAATCTACTTTTTCTTGCTCGTTTTTAATGAGCTCAATACTTACATTTAATTCAAATCCTATTAAAAGAATCAGTGAATTAATATAAATGAGGGTCATTACAATCAATACCGTTCCAATGGAACCATAGATTTTATTGTAGCTACTAAAATGGTTTACCCAATAGGAGAATCCAACGGTAGTTAATAACATCAATATCGTTGATAATAGTGCGCCAGGGGATACTAGTGGCCATTTTTCTTTTACATAAGGGGCAAACTTGTAAATAAAGGCATTGCCAAAGAACAATAGTAAAATAATAATAAACCATCTTAAAGTATTCCAATAGGGCAATAAGGTACTTTTTTTAATGTCAAAGCCTGCTCTTAATAGTGAAGCCAACTGATCCTGTCCAATCAGCACAAATAAACTCGCAAATACTAATAAAATTAACATGATGGTTAATCTTAGGGCTCTCATTCTTTGATGTAAAAAGAAAGGTTTGTTTTGCATAATGGATTTATCAAAACTTCGAATAATGCCTGTCATTGCGTTGGAAGCATAAAAAAGTAGCAATAGAAATCCAAAAGAGAAAACCCCGACGTGTTGACTTAATAAGTCATTAATAATTTCAAGAATAAAGTTATAAGTACTCGAGTTGGGAGCAATGTCTTTAAATAAATTTAGTATTTGCGTTTTTATTTTAAAGGACTTTGGGAAATAGGGGATTAATGAAAACAAAAATAAAAAACCAGCAGGCAAGGCCATGATAAGGTTAAAGGAAATGGCAGATGCTCGGTCATATAACCCTAGAGTATTTAATTGCTTAACCAAAAATTTAAGCACTTGGTAAACATTGATGCGTTGAAATCCTGGCAAATAAATTTGCTTCGCTCTCTTTTTTAGAAAGTTGAAAATTGGTCCAAATACTGTTTTAAGAAAAGCAAATATTACTTTTAAAATAAACAATGGAATTCTAGTGATATTGATTCTTCCTTTTTTGATATTCGTCTAATTTAAGTTGATATTCTTTTGCAAATTTACTATGTTCTTCGAATGTAGCGCTAAAATGATGGTAACCACTAAAATCGGCCTTTGCAACAAAGTATAAATAGTTTGTTTTAGGTGCATTTAAAACCAAGTCAATGGTTTTAGGACTAGGTGTGCAAATAGGCCCAGGAGGTAGCCCTAAATTTCGATAAGTGTTATAAGGCGAAGGATTCGTTAAATATTTTTCATAGATACGCGTGATGGTAAAATCCTGCATCGCAAACTTGATGGTTGGGCAGGCTTGTAAACGCATATTTTTCTGCAACCTATTTTGATACACACTTGCAATTAAGCTTTTATCAGTATCGTAATTACATTCTTCTTCAACTATGGAAGCTAATGTGTATACTTGATTAGGGGTCATTCCAATAGCTGCCGCTTTTGCTTTTCGGTCATTTGCTTTCCAAAATTGATCATGCTGGTCCTTCATCTTTTGCATTAATTTAGGAAGCGATGTTGACCAATACATGGTGTAAGTATTGGGAATAAATAAACTAAGTAATTGTGTCGTATCAATTCCAAATGCAGCAAGTGAATCATTACTGTTAAAAAATTGAGCAGCAGTTAAACTATCTACCGCTAAATTATTTTCAATGAATTTGGCAAGCTCTCCACGTGTACGAACTTTATTAAGCACTAAGTTTACGGTTGCTTGTTGGTTATTGCGTAACATTCGAACTAAGGAAAGTAAACTGGTATTTCGCTTAACTAAAAATTTACCTGGTTTAATTTTTGACTCCACATTAAGTATTTTAGCAAGCAATAAAAAACTAGGCTTGTCTAAAATTATTTTATGGGCAACTAAACTATCAGATAATGCATCTAGTCCATTATTGCTATATTCAAAACTCGTTTTTTCTTTTCCAAAATGAGTAGTGCTCAAGAATACATTGTAGGATTCATAGCATAATAAAAGGACCAATAGGATAAGGATCAGCTTTTTCATATTTCAAAATACATAAAAAATCCCCACCTTTTTGAGATGGGGACAAATTCATAAATAAAATTCAATTTTCCACTGAATGTGGAATTGGTTTTATTTTTTCTCTACTGGAGTGCTTTGAGTTGCAGGTGCTTGTTGAGGCGCGGTAGTAGTTGAAGTATTTACTTTGTTGATTAAATCCTTTTCGCTACTTGAACCACTAGCTGATTTTAAGAAAATGGTAGAAGACATTGCTAAAACAGCAATCACAGCTACAAAAATCCAAGTACCTTTTTCTAAAACGTCTGTAGTTTGCTTAACACCCATAAAGTTGTTTGATAAACCGCCCACATTTGCATTTAATCCACCACCTTTTGGGTTTTGAATTAATACCATAAATCCAAGTCCGATACAAGCAGTAACCATTAAGATTATAAATAAAGTAATCATTTGTTTTGTTTTAATTGTTCAATTCGAGACGCAAAATAAACGGATTTTTCAGGAAAAATAAAACTTAATTTAGAATAGATGTCTATTGCCTTGCGATTATTGCCCTGTTTTTCCCAAACTTCCGCCATTGCTTCTGTTATAACTTCGGTCGCATTATTGGCCTTTTCGGCTATAATTGCTATTAATTTCTCCTGTTCTTCCCCAATTTCGGTCAAATTTGGGGCATTTTCCTCTTGTTGCTTCAATACCTTCAACCAAGCGGTAAAGCTCCTTAATTGCTTGGTAAATTTATCCTGAGGAAGCTTAGAAAGGTCAATTTCAATGCCTTGGGCACCAAAATAGTCCTTCACGATCTGTGGCGCCTCTTTTTCAAACTCTAATTGCTCCGACTCAACCGACTCCTTAAATTGAGCCAATTGTTCTGAAATAAGGGTATTTAATTTAGCCTCAATAGGTGCAGTGATAGTGTCGGCTTCCTCATTGGAAAGCCATTGATGTAATTGTAAAGCAGATGGGAAATAGCTACTGGCTTTTTGTAATTGAGCAGCATATTTATCTGATTGTTCTAAAGCATATTTTTTAGCCAACAATAATTGTAAGCTTGGACTAAATGCATTTTCAGCCACACATTTCTCTAAAACACTGGTTTCGATGTTTGAAAGGTCATCTTGGCCTGTCCACTTTAATAAAATTGAATTCATTGTAGATAGGTTCATTGATTACCAGTTTGAAAAAATTTGATTAAAAATATCATCTGTAATGTTACGTACAATATCCTCCATTAATTGTCCTTCCGCTTGATTTAAAGTAAGATTTGCCGAAAAATCAAAGTTTCTTGACACATCAAATTCTTGTTCTTTATTATCTAAAGTCTTTTTTAATAAAACATGAACAGTTACCGTCAAACGATTGGTGGTGGCTTGTTGTGCACTTACACCCACAGTTTGTGTAGGATCATAATTAGTGATGGTTGCGTAAATTTGATAATGCGCATCATCGCTATTGGTCCTGGTTAATTTAGTTTGCCCAATAATTTTTTGTTGCAATTTATCGGTTAACAATGGAGCTAATTGTGGGTTCACATATCTCGCCTTGTTTTCGATAAATCCAATTTTCACCGTTTTTACATTGTCTGGAATAATGGCATCTTTAAAACTATAAATGCCACAACCTGATAATAGGGAAGTAAACAATACAACCATCATCATGCTGCAGTAATTAAACAGCTTATTGGTATGTGAAAATTTATTCTTCAATGTTGTATTCTTTAATTTTTCTATAAAGTGTTCTTTCGCTAATGCCTAAATCGGTAGCAGCGTCTTTTCTACGTCCACGATGCTTTTTTAACGCCTTTAAAATTAGTTCTTTTTCTTTATCCATGATATTTAAAGACTCTTCCACTTCATAATGACCTTGCATATCATTGTCGATAATTAAGGGTTGCGCGTTAAGCATAGGTTGAGGATTGCTAATATGAACGGGAGCAATGGGGTTTGCGTTGCTATTTGGGGCAGCTATTGCATTGCTTGGAATCGCATTTTGTAAAAGATCCTCTTTTAATTCATTCATAATAGATTCCCTCGTAAAGTTCCCAGACTGTCCAGCCATAGAAGGGTTTTGTAAAATCTCAAAGAACATTTTCTTCAATTCATTTACATCCTTCTTCATGTCAAAGAAAAGTTTGTATAAGATTTCTCTTTCATTCGCAAATTCACCTACTGGAGCACTAGTAACCATTGGCATATTATGCTTAGTGACCTGAGGTAAAAATTCAGCTAAAATTGTTCCATTAATTTGATCCGTGGTACTTAAAACGGAAATTTGTTCTGCAATATTTTTTAATTCACGCACATTACCTGGCCAGCTATAGGTAGTTAATAAACCGCGCGCCTCCTCGTCTAAAAAAATGGGTTTTGTTTTATATTTTTCTGCAAAGTCCACCACAAATTTTCTGAATAATAAAGGGATATCTTCTTTACGATCTCTTAAACTTGGTACTCTGATAGGCACTGTGTTTAAACGATAATATAAGTCCTCTCTAAATTTACCTTTTTGTGTAAACTCCATTAATTCTCTATTGGTCGCTGCAATAACACGTACATCCGTTTTTTGCACTTTTGAAGAACCCACTCTTATAAACTCACCCGTTTCTAAAACACGCAATAAACGAGCCTGTGTTCCTAAAGGCATTTCACCAATCTCATCTAAAAAGATAGTACCACCATTTACCGTTTCAAAATAGCCTTTACGACTATCCACTGCACCCGTGAAAGATCCTTTTTCATGTCCAAATAATTCAGAGTCAATGGTGCCTTCGGGAATCGCTCCACAGTTTACTGCAATAAAAGGATTGTGTTTGCGTGCCGATAGGCTATGAATAATTTGAGAAAAAACTTCTTTACCTACTCCAGATTCTCCAACAATCAATACGGTCAAGTCGGTTGCCGCCACTTGCTCTGCAGTATTCAATGCATGGTTTAGCGAAGGCGTGTTGCCAATAATACTAAACCTGTTTTTTAAAGATTGTAAATCCATAGTATAAAATATTTATCCTAATCAGTTTATTATTTACTTAGTTTCCCAAGTAGTGTTCCTTTAGTAAAATCAGTTACCAATACATTTACATAATCTCCTTTTTTCAAATTGTGATTGTCTTTTGCAAATACGATCACTTTGTTTTGGCTATTACGACCCATCCATTCTTGATCGCTTTTTTTACTATTGCCTTCAATTAATACTTCGAAGGTTTTGCCCACATCTCTTTTATTACTTTCATTGGATAATACCCACTGAACATCCACAATTTCTTGTAGTCTTCTTTTCTTTACTTCCTCTGGTATATCATCCTCATATCTTTTAGCAGCAAGGGTTCCAGGACGCTCAGAATAAAAATACATATAGCTATAATCGTAATTCGCTTCCTTCATAATACTAATCGTATCCTGATGATCTTCCTCGGTTTCGGTACAAAATCCAGCAATAATATCAGCCGAAATACTACAGTCCGGCATAATTTCTCTAATGCGGGCAACCTTTGCTAAATACCATTCTCTTGTATAAGTACGGTTCATTAATTGCAACATTCTCGTGCTACCACTTTGAACCGGTAAGTGAATGTATTTGCAAATATTATGGTATTTAGCCATTGTAAACAACACTTCATCCGTAATATCCTTAGGATGTGAAGTGCTAAAACGAACGCGTAAACTAATATCAATTTTAGCAACACTTTCTAAGAGTTGCGCAAAAGTTACTGACTCGTTTGTTTCCGGATTGTTCCAATAATAACTATCTACATTTTGACCCAATAAAGTAATTTCTTTGTAACCCTTTTCAAATAAATCACGACACTCTGCTACAATACTAAAAGCATCACGGCTTCTTTCACGACCTCTAGTAAATGGTACTACACAAAAGCTACACATATTATTACAACCACGCATAATAGAAACAAAACTGCTAATACCATTGCTGTCCAAGCGTACAGGGGCAATGTCGCCATAGGTTTCATCTCTACTTAAAATAACATTTACTGCTTTTTGTCCTGTGCCAGCTTCGATAATTAAATCGGGTAGGGTTCTATAAGCATCAGGGCCTACTACTATATCCACTAATTTTTCTTCCTCTAATAATTGTGATTTTAAACGCTCTGCCATGCAACCTAAAATGCCTACTAGCAAACCTGGTCTTGCATGTTTTAACTTTTTAAATTCAGTTAATCGCTTTCTAACAGTTTGCTCCGCTTTTTCTCTTACCGAGCAGGTATTCACTAATATTAAGTCAGCTTCCTCGGCTTGTCTGGTGCTTCCATATCCGTTATTTTCTAAAATAGAAGCCACCACTTCGCTATCTGCAAAGTTCATTGCGCAGCCATAGCTTTCTACATAAAAGAACTTATCGTAGTGCTTTTTGGGGGCATTGGATTCAAATGCTTCTCCTTGTCTTGACTCATCGTGTGCTTTCGTATCGCTAGCGTATAATTCCATGTATAATTCTTGCTAATTGTTTAGTCTGCAAATTTAGTTAAAAAATCTTGATTGTGCCATCTTGTCATATTTTGGTATTAATTATTTGATAATGAGCCCTTTATTTATAACATAAAATAGGTTTAACATTTTTATAGAAGTCTATAAATCAATAACTTATTATAATTTGTATATTTGATTTAAATAGATTAAGAATGAAGAAATGGCTTGTTGTCTTATTGGGTGTATTTATGTTTACCGCTATATCTGCACAAGATTTAGTAGTGGCTAAATTAAGATCAGAGACTTCGAGAAATATTAAAAAAGAGGTGGATACCACCCATTGGAATTGGAAAACAGGAGGATTGTATAATTTTAATTTATCGCAAAGTTCCTTGAGTAATTGGGCAGCAGGGGGTGATAATTTTAATATGGCTTTGACGAGTTATTTTAATTATTTCGCATTTTATCAAAAGCCTCGACACAATTGGGACAATAATGTAGACGTAAATTTGGGATACATGCAATCCACAAGTTTAGGAGGGCGTAAAAATGATGATCGTGTAGATGTATTGAGCAAATATGGATACAAAATAGATTCGACAGGACAATTGTACTTATCTGGTTTATTCAATTTTCGTTCTCAATTATTTGATGGGTATAGTTTTAGTGGTACCAATGCGAATTTTACTTCTAGTTTTTTATCACCAGCTTATGTGATTTTATCAGCAGGGGTGGATTATAAGCCTGATAATGATTTATCCATTTTCTTTTCTCCTTTAACTTCAAGAAGCACTTTACTTTTAAACAATACTTTATCTAAGCAGGGTAAATATGGGGTAGATACTGGTAAGCATGTTTATAGAGAAACGGGTTTATTTGTAACGATTAATTACAGCAAAACAATTGCGCCTAATATAACCTACAAAGGAAGGGCCGATTTTTTCTCTAACTACTACCAAAAGCCCGAGAATGTTAACTTTTACATGACTAACTTATTCATGTTTAAAATACATAAAAACTTTTCGGCTACCTATAGTTTGGACATGATGTATGATGATAAGATCCGCATTTTTGGGCCGAATAAAACATCTCCTGGTTTACAGTTAAAGAGTATAATTGGTATTGGGTATGTTAAACCAATTCCAGTAAAAAAGGTATTATCAAAGCCTAAATTCAATGCTGGAATCGAAAGCTCAGGTTCTATTTCAAATAAATAAAAAATCCTTTTATTTAGCCACTGCTTTTAATGTGTGTTTTATCTTATTGGCTTTATGTGTAAGGTCCTGATAATTGCTGCTCATAATAGTTACATGACCCATTTTACGACCAGGCTTTGTTTGCTTTTTACCATATAAATGAACAAACACATTATCCATAGCAAGTACTTCCTCTAAACCTTCATAATATACATCTCCACTATAACCTTCGGCACCAATAATATTGACAATGGCAGATGGTAAAATTTCAGCTGGGTTGCCTAATGGAAAATTTAATAAGATCCTCAAAATCATATCGTATTGGCTACTGTAATTGGCTTCAATTGTATGGTGACCACTATTATGAACACGAGGTGCCGCTTCATTTACCCAAACATCACCCGCGTCATCAATAAATAATTCAATAGCAAAAAGTCCAGGACTCTTTAAGCCATTTACTACTTTACGAGCAATCGCCTGTGCTTTCCATAATTGTTTTTCTTCCAATTTAGCGGGGCTTAATTGGTAATCTAATAAATTATATACAGGATCAAAAACCATTTCAGCAGGAGGGTAAATGATAGTTTTACCATTTGCATCCATTGCAACTATTAAAGCAATCTCTTTACTGATTTTAATTTTCTTTTCTAAAACAGATGGGGCATCAAAGCCAAGTGCAATATCAGTTTCCGCATTAAGTACCTGAACCCCTTTCCCGTCATAACCACCTTCGCCTAATTTATGTACTGCAGGCAAAAAGTCAATATATTTTGAAAGCTCCGTTTTGTTTTGTGTGATATGAAATGCCGATGTAGGTATTTCATTGTCTAGATAAAATTGCTTTTGTAAAATCTTATTTTTTATAATTCTAATCGCAGCAGGAGTAGGATATACTTTAACGCCTTCTTCTTCTAACTTTTCTAATGCATCCACATTCACTGCTTCAATTTCAATAGTTAATGCATCTAGGTTTTTACCAAAATTATAAACCGTATCAAAGTCATTAATGTTTCCTAAAGTAAAATGGTGGCATAAATGAGCCGCTGGGCAATGGGCATCATTTTCTAAAACATAAGTAGATACATCATAGTTAGCAGCTGCTTGCAACAACATTCTACCTAATTGACCGCCTCCTAAAATACCTACTTTCATAAGTTCCTATTTATTTTGTCAAAGATAAGGCGAAAACCGACTAAATTTGTCTTGAATAATCTAAAGAATCAATCTAACAATATGCAAGCTCCTGTAATTATTTCGGTGAAAGACTTGGTTAAAACCTACGGTGATTTTGAAGCTGTCAAGGGAATTAGCTTTGATGTGTATGAGGGAGAAATTTTTGGTCTATTGGGACCCAATGGTGCTGGTAAATCAACCACGCTTGAGATCATTGAAACATTGAGAGAAAAAACAAGTGGAGAGATTATGGTGGATGGATTAAATTTAGATGATGCCCCTGGAGAGATTAAGAAAATTATTGGAGTACAATTACAAACTTCTGGCTTTTATCCAAATCTTAATTTAACCGAGCTTATTCATTTATTTGTAGGTTTATACCAAAGCGATGTAGACCCAACTACACTCTTGAAAAAAGTTAATTTAGAGGATAAAGCAAAATCGAAATACAAAGAAATGAGTGGAGGACAAAAGCAAAGATTTTCCATTGCAACCACCCTCATTAATAAACCAAAGATTATCTTTTTAGATGAGCCAACTACAGGGTTGGATCCTCAGGCAAGAAGAAATTTGTGGGATCTAATTAAAGAGATTAGAGATAATGGAACTACCGTTATTATTACCACACACTATATGGATGAGGCCGAGATTTTATGTGATCGAGTGGCGATTGTGGACAGTGGTAAAATTGTAGCAATCAATACCCCTAATACTTTAATTGACAATTTAGTGGCAACTGGATTTGAAAAAGAAAAAGAAGTTAAAAAAGCCAACCTGGAAGATGTGTTTATTAATCTTACAGGAAAAGAGTGGAGAGCAGACTAAGTAAAAGCATAAAAAAATATCATCAAATTATTCATCAAACTAATCGTATAAAAAAATGACACAGGACCCTCGTTACCCAATTGGAAAGTATCAATCATTACCATACAGCGAAGCCACTAAAAATCAATGGATTCAAGACTTAAGAATTGCGCCTGCTGATTTAGAGCATATACTTTTAAATTTAGATAAAGCACAATTAGATACTCCATATCGCGAGGGTGGATGGACTGTGAATCAAGTGGTTCATCATTTAGCGGATAGTCATATGAATGCTTTTATTCGTTTTAAATTGGCCTTGACTGAGGATGTTCCTACCATCAAACCATATGATGAAAATGCTTGGGTATTGACTGCGGATGTTGCTGAAACTCCTTTAAATTATTCAGTGACTTTATTGCATGCTTTGCATGAGCGTTGGGCTAATTTATTTGCAAGTTTAACGGAGGCGCAATGGCAAAGAAAATTATTTCATCCTGTACGTAATGCAGAAGTAAGTGTTTGGGATATGTTTGCTATTTATGCATGGCATGGCAAGCACCATATTGCACATATTAAAGCGTTGAGAGATCAAAAGGGTTGGTAAAACTTCGGTCTACCTCGGCTACTAAAAATACACTGCCAATCACCAATATTAAATCTTGGGGGTTGGCATTTTTATTGGCTGTAGCAATCGCCATATTTACATTTTCATATTGCTTACCAATTCTTTGTAATGCATTTCCTTTTTCGGCCAATTCATTTGCGGGTAAAGCTCTTGGAATATGCGATTGCGTATAATAATAAGCAGCTTCTGTAGGCAATAAATTTAAAACCGCATCAATATCTTTATCTCTAACCATACCCGTTACAATATGCAAATGGTTATAATGTATGCCTGCTAATTGATCTAACAAAGCAATGATGCCGGGTTCATTATGTGCAACATCCAAAACTAGTTTAGGACTATCTTGAATACATTCCCAACGACCCATTAAACCCGTATTTTTTTTCACATGCGCAAGTGCCTTAGCTACTTTTGGTGCAGTTAATTTCCAACCCATGGTGGATAATATTTGTGCAGCAGCTAGTACACCTTTTAAATTTTTGTTTTGGTATTTGCCAGGTAAGTCACATTCAATCGTAAATGTTTTTGAAAACAAAGGCGCGTCTAATAAATGAATAAGGGGTTGGGTAAATTCAAAAAGAGAGGTCTTCCAATTGTTTTGGAATGTATTAAATGCAATAAAATCTTCGGCAAAGTAAATAGGTGCATTTAAGGCATTTGCTTTTTCTTCAAAAACATTTTTAGTTTCATTTACTACTTCACTAATTACAACGGGGGTTTCTGATTTAATAATCCCCGCTTTCTCCGCAGCAATTTCGGGAAGGGTATTGCCAAGTATTGCCATATGATCCCATCCAATATTGGTGATAACGCAAAGTTCAGGATTTATAACATTGGTGCTATCCAATCTTCCCCCAAGCCCTGTTTCAATAATGGCGATATCGCATTTTTGTTGTGCAAAATATTCAAATGCCATTCCAACCGTAATTTCAAAAAAGGAAGGTTCAATTTCATCAATCAATGGTTTTACTTTGTTGGTAAAATCGGTGACGAAACTTTGTGAACACATTTCACCATTTACTTTTATGCGCTCTCTAAAATCATATAAATGCGGTGAAGTATAAAGGCCTGTTGTATATCCTGCTTCCTGAAAAATACTTGCCAACATATGACTAGTAGAACCTTTGCCATTAGTACCTGCAACATGAATGGTTTTAAATTTATTTTGTGGGTTCCCTAAAAATGAACAAATCGCATTGGTATTATTTAAATCATTTTTTATGGCAGCCGCACCAATCTTACTAAACATGGGTAAGCGACTATACAAATAGTCAATAGTATCTTGATAGGCCATAGCGACAATAAACTTAAAGGATTGAACTAATTATTGAACTTCAAATTTGAATTTCACAGTTACGATTGAACTATGATCTGATACATTAAAATTGATCTTGGTTAAATATTCTGTGATAGCTCTTTTGTATTTAGCATCATTGGATGAAGATCCTTTTACAATTTGTATAAATCGTCCAGTACCAGCAGGGCTTACTTCAATTTCAGCATAAATAGTGGCAGCTTCCACATCACCATTAAATGAATATACTTTAGTTACATGGCGATCGCCTTTGGTTACAAAAGGGCCACCTGTTCCTGTATAAGATTTTCCATTAATGCTTCCATTAGCTACTCCTTGATCACCATGCCCACCCGCAATACCTTGGTCTTTCACATTATTATAGCTATCCTGATTATTTCCACCTTTACCATTACCACTTGCATATTTACCAAAAACTGCTTTAGGTTTTGGCGCAACAGGCACTGGTAAAGTTTTAGCATGCTTGGTTACTTTCTTTGCATTTACGGCCTCATCATTAGGATCGTTTGAATTGATATTAGTCTTAACCGTATTGTTATCTGAATGAACACTTGCTTTTTTTGGAGCACCCACTTCAGGGGCTGGCGCTTCCTTACTTAAAGGTGGTGTATCACCCAAACCAGTTTCGCTATTGCCTAAATTCACCTCCATATAAGTTGGTTGAGGCGGCGTAATAATGGGAGGGGTTTGGTTCCATTGCAAAACAACAAACAACAAACTAAGTATTACACATATAATAGTAGTGTAAATACTTGCTTTTAAATTCTTTTGTTGTTCAAAGTTGAGTTGCATACAATAAAATTAATGTAAAAATACATCATAACCCAATCTACAAAGTGTTCCTAAGATAACCACTAAAAATACGGTTCTAATAAATCCATTCCCTTTCATGATCGCTAATCTTGATCCTATAATACCACCTAAGGCATTGCAAATGGCCATAGGGATAGCAATATGCCAAAGGATGGCCCCTTTAAAACCAAATAATATGATAGAACCCATATTGGTAGCCAGATTCACCACTTTGGCATGGGCATTGGCTTGCAAAAAATCAAAGCCTAACCAACTAATAAAAGCAAGCACTAAAAGACTACCTGCACCTGGTCCAATAAAACCATCATAAAATCCTAAAGCCAAACAAATAAGGGCTCCTTTGTACCATGGAAATGCTAAGGTTTCATTATTGGTTTCACGACCAAAATCCTTTTTGGTAAAGGTGTAAATGGCAATGATTACAAGTACAATTAATATGACGGGCTTCATAAACTGATTACTCACTTTGGTTAAACAAAGAGAACCTGTAAATGAAGCAGTAAAAGCAATGGATGTAAATAATATTAATCTTGCGAATGGAATTTTTACCTTTTTCAAAAAAGTGCGGGCAGCAAAAAAAGTGCCTGTGAAAGAAGGAATTTTTAAGGAGCCTATGACCTGTGCAACTGAATTATTATTGAGTAAAATTAAACCTGCTGGTGTTTGAATTAATCCACCACCTCCTACAATAGCATCTACTAAGCCTGCAAAAAAAGAAATAATACAAAGCAATATAATCGTGACTGTCATTTAAGTTATGCTTGTTTTAAAATGGGTTTTACTGGCGTGGGCCAAGTATTAATTACAATACCTGTGATAATGATTAACCCGCTAATTAATTGTGCATTATTAAAACTTTCATTCAAAAATAATACAGCTTCAAAGGAACTAAGGATGGGCCCCAATGTTAAAAATAAAGAAGCTTTCCCAGCGCCAATTCTTTGAATGGCGTTGCTCCAAATTAAATAGGAGATAGTAGAGTTGCCAATACCAATATATAAAACCACCCACAATAAATGAGTATTGTAAATTACAGGTTGAATATATTTCATTTCATACAATGCACCTGGTAGCAATAGTACTGCTCCAATAATAAACAAACACAATAAAAAACTATTGTTGGAAATGCCAGCGGGTTTCTTTTTTACAAACACATTGTAGGACCCAAAACAAAATCCTGCTGCAATCATCCATAAATCTCCTTTGCCAAAATGAAAACTCAATAAATTATGAATATCTCCTTTTGTCAATAAATAAAGTGTGCCAATGATGCATAGTAATATCCCCGAAATATTTTTCCAGTGTAGTTTTTCATTCACTAACCAAGCCCCTAAAAGTGCTGCTACTATTGGGTTTACTGTTGAACCAAACAAGGCCATGTTAATTGCAGTTGCATAATGACCTGCTGAATAAATTAAAGTATTGTAAATAGTGAAGCCCACTAAGCCCATTAAAAAAAAGTACAATTTATTTTCCTTGAAAATGGGCCACTCGGCTTTTAAATTTTTATAAGCAAATGGAGACATACAAATAATGGCAGTTGTCCATCTAAACAACGCAATACTCATGGGGCCTGCCAAATGGATAGCATACCTAGATACTATAAAATTACCCGACCAAATAATAGTGGAGCTAATAGCAAGTAAGGCACCTATTTGATTGTTCCTTCTCAATGGTGCGCAAAGTTTTGTGTAAAGTCTCCTTTGATTCTTTCAATAGGAGGGTTAAAGTATCCAAATTTTAAATCAGGAAATTCTTCTTGAATTAATTCCATCATTTGTTTGATACCCATAATTTCACCCATTTCTGTAAATCCAATTTTTCCTAAATACCAATCCGGATCAATATTAAAGTTTCTCCACTGAATCATTTTTAATCCTGTGTCTTTAATTAATTTTCTTAATGCCTCATATTCCTCAACACTATCCGTCATTCCAGGGAAAACAAAATAATTAATGCTTGTCCATTTGCCTGCTTCAGACATTACGCGGATGCTTTCTTTAATATCTGCAAATGTGTAATTATTAGGACGGTAATAAGCATTGTAGATATTTTCACGCGCCGAGTTCATACTCACACGAATACTATCCAATCCAACAGCAGCTAATTCTGCAACCGCTTTTGGATTAGATCCATTGGTATTAATATTGATACTTCCTTTATCGGTATGTTTTCTTATTTCAATAATCGCTTCTTTGATGGTCTCCCACATTAATAAAGGTTCACCCTCACAACCTTGTCCAAAACTTACAATTGGGAAAGGCGCACCCATTAAATGCGGAACAGTGTATTCAACTACTTCAGCAGCCGTTGGTTTAAATGTTAAACGATCCTGTGTTGAAATAATTTCTTCCTCCTGTGGTTGAAACGAAATACAACCTATGCAATTGGCATTACAAGCTGGAGAAATAG
>DAIUEC010000045.1:15984-19264 GCA_036845345.1 Sediminibacterium sp. | reverse complement strand
CCAATAAAATTGCAATGGTAACCATTAAGTACTCTAAGTAATTAGCTTGATCTCCTTTGGGCACATTAGAAGCTGTTGTATTTTGCGCAAAACTAGATATCGCAGTAATCAATGCTAGTATTAACAAATAAGTATATTTCTTTTTAAACATAATTGCTGTTTTTATAATTTATAAGACTATTCTAATGGTAAATTTTTTAAAGTATCTACTTCTTTCTTATCCATTATCTTAACATACCATAAGACACCAACAAAAAATCCAACAAATACCAACAAAGAAAAGATGGGATAAAAGCTAATCCCCTGCATTGTTTCGGTATATTTTTTTATAAAGCTGAACATAATTTTATTTTTTTAATTGTACTTTTTTTGGATTAACACTTTAACTACTTTTTATTAATATCTGTTCCCAATCTTTGCAAATAAGCAATTAACGCAACAATCTCTTTATTTGCTGGAACATCAATTCCGTCTTTCTTTAAACTTGCTGCAATTTCATTGGCTTGTTTCATAAGTGCCGCATTTGCTCTTGGAGCAAAATCAGCTTCATATGGCACACCTAACGTACGCATTGCATTTATTTTTAAAGGAGTGGTTGCTGTATCTAAATTATGTTCGATTAAAAATGCATAAGAAGGCATTACTGATCCTGTACTTATAGCACTTGGTTCTTCCAAGTGATTATAATGCCAAGTATTTGATTTCTTTAAATTGCCTGCTCCTTCTCTTGCCAAATCTGGACCTGTTCTTTTACTTCCCCATTGGAATGGGTGATCATAGACAAATTCTCCAGCCTTACTATATTCGCCATATCTTTCGGTTTCGCTTCGGAAAGGACGGATCATTTGAGAATGACATGTATAACAACCCTCTCTTACATAAATATCTCGACCTTGTAATTCTAGTGGAGTATAAGGAGTGACGCTAGCAATCGTAGGGATATTAGATTTTACCAAGAAAGTTGGAATAATTTCCACCAATCCACCTACAAGAACTACCACTAATGATAATACCAATAATGGAGTTGGCTTTCTTTCAATCCAACGATGCCAATGTTCCCCTGTATGTTTAGTATATGTTTTTTCTAAAGCTGGTGCTTCTGCATCTTCATTTGCAACCAATGTACCTTTGCCAATGGTTTTAAAAATATTTACCATTGCAACAATTGCCCCAGATAAATACAATACTCCACCCAACGCTCTCATGGCGTAAAATGGCTTCATGTAAGTTACCGTTTCTAAAAATTGATATTTTAACTGACCACTTTCAGTGAATTGCTTCCACATACTAGCTTGTTGCCATCCAGCCCAATACATTGGAATTGCATAAAATAAAATACCTAATGTTGCCAACCAAAAATGGACATTCGCTAACTTTTTTGAATACAATTCTGTTTTATAAATTCTTGGGATTAACCAATATAAAATTCCAAAAGTTAACATACCATTCCAACCAAGTCCTCCAACATGCACATGCGCAATAATCCAGTCCGTAAAGTGTGCAATGGCATTGATACTTTTTAAAGATAACATTGGACCTTCAAAAGTTGCCATACCATATGCGGTAACAGCCACCACCATAAATTTCAATATCACATCCTCTCTTACTTTATCCCATGCTCCACGCAAAGTCAATAAACCATTGATCATACCACCCCAACTTGGGAAAATAAGCATGAAACTAAAAACAATTCCAATGCTCTGTGCCCAGTTAGGCAATGCTGTATACAATAAATGGTGGGGACCTGCCCAGATATACAAAAAGATCAAAGCCCAAAAGTGAATGATAGATAATTTATAAGAGAAGACAGGTCTATTAGCGGCTTTAGGTAAAAAATAATACATCAAACCTAAATATGGAGTAGTCAAGAAAAAGGCTACCGCATTATGACCATACCACCATTGCACTAATGCATCTTGAACACCTGCATACCAGCTGTAACTTTTGAATAAAGAAATAGGCAATGAAAAAGAGTTTACCAAGTGCAATACCGCAACCGTAACAAAAGTGGCAATATAAAACCAAACTGCCACATATAAGTGACGCTCTCTTCTTTTAATAATAGTAGCAAACATATTAAACCCAAACACTACCCAGATAATCGTAATGGCAATATCGATTGGCCATTCTAATTCGGCATATTCCTTACCACTAGTAATACCCAAAGGCAAAGTAATCGCAGCAGCAACAATAATTAATTGCCAACCCCAAAAGTGAATTTTACTTAATACATCATTAAACATTCTTGTTTTAAGCAATCTTTGTAATGAATAATAAACCCCCATAAAAATTCCATTACCCACAAATGCAAAAATCACTGCATTGGTGTGCAAGGGTCTAATTCGACCAAAATTCAAATAAGGTTGAAAATTTAGTACCGTTGGGAAAACTAATTGCAATGCAATAATTAATCCAACAAGCATTCCCACTACACCCCAAATAATGGTGGCAACGGCAAAATTTCTTACTGTCTTATTATCGTACTGAAAACTTTCTAATTGCATAAGGATAATTTAAAGCGTTAGATTATGATTGAATTTTTGATTTACTTGTACTTTTTTCTGTCAACTCATCATCGAAAAGCATTCTTACCGAAGGCGTATAATCATCTTCCATCTGACCGGAATTTACAGACCATAAAAAAGCGATTAAAAACCCACCGGCAACTAAAACACTTACAATGATTAAAATGATTAACACACTCATTTGGATCTATTTGAAACAAAAATAGATCCAACAAAATACCTAGCATCTGACTTAGATCAACCGAAATATGATTTATATCAGTTTTTAGCTCGAAGACTTCGCGCAAAAGAATAACTAAATAATGCAGAAAGCGAAACTATACTTATTGAACTAATGGGCATTAGGATGGCAGCAAACATTGGTGATAGTTGTGCACGGGTTGCAAAAAACATCCCTACTAAATTGTATAAGATAGAAAGTATAAATATTATAATGATGATAGCTTTACCTTTCTTAGCATAATGAATAAGCTGATCTAAATTTTGTACCATGGCTCCTTCTAAAATAGCATCACTTGCAGGTGTAAATAAATGAGTTTGATCGGTAACTGCAATTCCAATATCTGACTTTTTTAATGCCCCAGCATCATTCAAGCCATCTCCCACCATCATTACCTTATGACCCTTGGATTGCAATGCTTGTATATAATTTAGCTTATCGCTTGGATTTTGTTCAAACTGCATCGGAATATCGGCACCCAATATTTCAGTTAAATTATTTTTTTCGGTGGGGTGATCCCCGCTTAATAAATGAA
>DAIUEC010000045.1:0-15974 GCA_036845345.1 Sediminibacterium sp. | reverse complement strand
CCTGAAATCCATTTAATTTCAAATGCTGAATCATTTTTGCGATTCCTTTTCGATAAACATGATTCATTTTAAAAATCCCCTTTAACTCCTTATCAATAGCGATATAAACTACACTTTGAATTTCACTATCAATAACAACCCCTTGATCTTGTAAAAATGTACCAGACCCAATTAGCAGAATTTTATGATTATATATAGCAAGCGTTCCTTTTCCGATAAAATTTTGGATTTGCTCAATTTGTAATTGATCCAAATCCTGCGAGACAAAATGCTTGGTAATTAATTGACTCAGGGGGTGCAGGGATTCTCTCGTAACATTAAATATAATAGATGCTTCCTCCCTAGTAAATTCAATGCCTTCATATACCAATTGGGCATCCTCATGATTCGTCAAAGTACCTGTTTTATCAAAAACGATGGTATCAATTTTTTCCATTGCCTCTAACACTGAACTATTCTTGCAATACATTTTAAACTTTCCTAAATGTCTTAGTACATTTCCATAGGTAAAAGTAACGGTGAGCAATAAGGAACATGGACAAGCCACAATTAAAACGGATGTAACAGCGGGCAATATATTAGCAGGATTTACCCACCACCAATACATACCAGTGCATATTGCAATACCAAATAAGACATAGGTAAAATATTGACTCCAGGGATGCACAAAGGATTTATCAACATTTTTATCTGCATTTAATAAAGGACTATTCCATAACTCTGTAATATAACTTTGTCCAACAGGTTTTACAACCTGAACTTGAATGGCCCTCCCTTTTTGAATACCACCAGCAAAAACAATTTCACCTTTGGGTACTTCAATAGGTGCATTTTCGCCCGTCACGAAACTATAATCTATCAAAGCACCCTCCGTTAATAAAATAGCATCCGCAGCAACCATTTCATCCGTACGAATTAATAATTGTTCGTCTTTAATAATTTCGGATAAGGGTTTATTCATTTCTTTCCCCTCAACCAATACGGTAACACCTAATGGGAAAAATGAAGTGTAATCTCTTTCAAATGAAAATGAATCATAGGACTTATCCTGAAACCATCTCCCCACTAACATAAAAAATACAATGCCACTCATACTATCCAAATACCCTGCACCAGTATGTGATAATATTTCATAAACGCTACGACTAAAAGTTACTAAAATTGCGAGTGCAATTGGAGCATCAATATTCAACCATCTTTGCCTAAGGCCAGTATAGGCAGAAATAAAAAATCCTTTCGCACTAAATAATAATACTGGAATGCTTAGCAATAAATTTAAATAGACAAAGAAAGGGCGCATATTCCCAATATCCCCAACACTGGTTGATAAATATTCGGGGAAACTCAACATCATAATATTACTAAAACAAAAACCTGCTACACCTATTTTATATAGTTGGAGCTTATTTACTTTTTTCTTTTTCAACCAATCATTACCCCCTAAATGTATCATGGGCTCATATCCAATAAAGGCAAGCAATTGCACCAATTCTTTCAAACTAATTACAGTAAGATTAAAAACAATTTTGATTTCTTTCTTTTCAAAATGTGTTTGAGAATGAAGTACCCCTGGATTTATTTTATGCAAATTTTCCAATAACCATACACAGCTAACACAATGAATTTGAGGCAGGTAAAAAACAACATGTGCTTGGTTGTCTAATTTAAATTGGATCAATTGATCCTGGATTGCAACACTGTCTAAATAATTATACTTATCGGAAGCAAAAACACCTTTTGCAGACATACCCGGCATCGCAGATAAATCATAATATTGGCACATACCATTTTCATCCAATAACTGAAAAACCATTTTGCAGCCATCGCAACAAAAAAATTTATCTTCTATACGTTTTGATTCTTCACAATCCGTTCCACAATGGTAACAATGTTGTTGCATATAATTATGCAGCAAAAATCTGCTCCAATGACAAGATAAAACATGAGATTTATCAGTTTTTTAACTGACAATAGACACCATTCAACCAAGTACTGCTAATTTATTAAGGCAACATATTGGTTAATTGAGGGTTCAATGCATTTTGAACCTCAAAATAACCCTGCTTATACCATTGCATTCTTGCCAACAAAGCCAACAATTGATTATTGATATATCCTTTGTTCTTTTCAAGTGACTTTAAGGTAGCTTTTTGTGCAGGACGCGCATATTTAACCAACTCATTCCAAAGATCAACCGACTTATAAGCAGTTAAAAAATCAGTAGTTGATTTAAATCCATTCATGCTTGCTTGATTTTTTAAATACCAATGCAAAATGAAATCGTTTAATAAATTTTCTTCCCATATTTTATTATATGCTGAATCCATAATAATGCCATTCCCAACAATCCATTTATCTGGATAGATGCCTCCACCTCCATATACCAAATGACCACTTGGTGTTTTATATGCTTTCCCTTTCACTGCAGAATCCTGCTTACCCAAAGCATCTTCTTGAATACGATTTACAAAAGCATGCTCATACTCCAACTTCCCTTTTTCATAGGACCTTTGAATATTTCTTCCAAGTGGTGTGTAATATTTTGCAGTTGTTAATCTTAAAGCTCCACCATTAGACAATCTAAATTGTTGTTGAACCAACCCTTTCCCAAAAGATCTTCTTCCAATAATCGTTGCTCGGTCCCAATCCTGCAATGCCCCTGCTAACACTTCACTTGCCGAAGCCGAAGATTCGTCCATCCAAACTGTTAATGCACCTTGTTCAAATAAGCCTTCTCTTTTACTATTATATTCAACTCTTGGAGAATGAGCTCCTTGTGTGTACACTAATAATTTATTACCTGGAATAAGTTCATCTGCAATAGCTACCGCTTCTGATAAAAGACCACCCCCATTGCCTCTTAAGTCAATTACTAATGATTTAATACTGTCTTTAATTAAAGGTTCAAGCGCTTGCATAAAGGCCTCGTAAGTGCGATCAGCAAATTTATTAATTCGGATATACCCAACGCCTGGCTTAATTTCATATGCTGCATCTACAGGAGAAACAGGAACATTATCTCTTGAAATCGAAACCTCATTTATAGACGCACCTGATAAAACCTGCAACTTTAATTTAGTATTTGCTGCGCCTTTTAGTTTTGCTCTAATGGCATCCCCTTCCCATTTTTTTCCGGACAATTGAACACTATCATCTGCCTTTAATAAAATATCGCCCACTTTCAAACCGGCTTTTGAAGCAGGTCCACCTTTGACAACATAAGATACATAAATACTATCCCTGCTTTGATGAAATTCAATCCCAATCCCTTTAAAATTTGCACTTAACTGCTCATTAACATCTACCAAATCAGCAGGTGGGATATACACCGAATGAGGATCTAATTGAGCTAAATAATAATCTGCTAATTTATTATTCAAACTATCATTAGCGATATCCTCAACATATTTTGACTTAACTAAATTGATAATTTCTTGCATTGGGCTTGCACTGCCCGATTGCATATTCCCCATTGAAAAATCTCCTTTAAAAAAAACGCCAATACCCACTCCAATAACCAATACCACCGCGTAAGTGATAGGGGTCATCCAATTTGATTTATTATTTTCTTGCATGTTCATATTCTTAGGGCTAAAATTACGCTAAAATGGCTATTTTCACACACAAGACTTAAACTATGCGCAATAATTATATCATAGCCGATAGTGGCGCTACTAAATGCCATTGGACCATTCAATTAGGCAAAGAAAAAAAGACCATTAAAACAATTGGTATTAGCCCCTATTTTTTGAGCACCGAACAAATTGTGGAAACCATACAAAAAAGTTTTTCTAAAAAAATAGACCCTACCATTATTGATGCAGTTTATTTTTATGGAACCGGTTTAAGCAATCCTTTAAATGTGGCTTCTATCAAAAAAGCGCTTAAACAAGTTTTTAAAAATGCAGCCCTAGATATTCAAACCGATTTAGTAGCAGTTGCAAGAGCTACTTGTCAAACCAATAAAGGAGTAGCTTGTATTTTAGGAACTGGTTCCAACACCGGTTTTTACAACGGTAAAAAAATAGTAAAAAATAGTCCTGGCCTTGGTTATGTTTTAGGCGATGAAGGAAGCGGTGCATATTTAGGCAAAAAAGTATTGCAGTATTATTTATACAAAACCTTTGATGAAGAATTAATGCATTCTTTTGAAAGTAAATATCAAATTAATAAAGATCAAATTTTAGACGCTGTTTATAAGCAAGCTTTACCTAATAGATATATGGCTTCCTTTGCAGAATTTTTATCCTTACATCGTGGACATTATATGGTTGAAAATATAATTGAGGATGGCATCAATGATTTCTTCTTTACACATTTGAATAAATTAAATGAATCCTGGTTGCACCCTATTCATTTTTCCGGCTCCATTGCTTATGTATTTAGAGATACTATTAAACAATTGGCAACCGCCTACGAATTAGAGTTAGGACAAATTATTAAATCCCCAATGGACGGCCTTATTGCTTACCACAAGAACGTAAAATAATTAGGGATGCACGAGATAGAACCTTATTATCATTGGCGTCATTTGTATATGGCCGAGGAAGATCCATTGTCTCCTTTCTTTGGACAAACCTATAGTGAGTTTGAATTTTCTCAAACGGTTTACAATTATTATATACATCCGCAATGGGATGAATTTGGAAGCAAGACATTGTACCTCAAAATAATTTATGCCGACTACGAAATGGGCTTTGCCATTATTGAAATGATTGGCGAATGGAATGATGCCATCGAAAATGATATCATGACATTAAAAAGAGAGATCCTCGAAAAATTAATGGATGAAGGGATTTACAAGTTTATTTTGATTGGCGAAAACGTATTTAATTTTCACAATGGAGATAGAGATTATTATGAGGAATTGTATGAAGAATTGTCCGATGAAAATGGCTGGGCGGTAATGATCAATTTGCACCAAGCATCTCAACACGACTTTTTATTAAAGAAATTAAATAGGTATATCGAATTGATGGAATTTGAAAAATGGCGTACCTACAAACCAGAGGATTTCTTTTTATTGATTGATAAAAAACTAGGTGACCGGCTAGAAATTTAATTGCTGAATACCGGTAATTATTAATACACCAAATCCTCATAAGCAGCCTGCAATTCTCTATACGCATGGTCATCTTTCGCCAATTTTGCGGCTGCCATTCCCTTTTCATACCATTCAATAGCCAAAGGGGTTTCTTGTAACTTTTCTAAACATTTAGCCAAATGATAATAAGAACCAATATAATCGGGCGCATCCGTTAAAATTTCAACGAACAAATCACGGGCCTTACTATCCTCCCCAATTTTAATATATTCCAGGGCTAAAGCATGCCTCAAAAAGCAATCTTTAGGTTGTTGATTTAAAAATTCAAGTATTTTTTCAATTCGATTCATCTTAAATAAATTTTAAACAAAATATGGTCAAAAACTACCTTATATTTGCATTAGTTGCATAAACAACTATTATTTTAAAAACAAAATTTGCTATCATGAATATCTTAGTTTGTATCAGCAAAACACCGGACACAACAGCTAAAATTGCTTTCATCGAAGGTAATACAAAGTTCGATGAAAATGGTGTTCAATGGATCATTAACCCTTACGATGAATGGTATGCTTTGGTAAAAGCAATTGAGTTGAAAGAAAAGGATTCAAATGTTGTAATTCATTTAGTTACTGTTGGTGGTGCAGATACAGAACCAATTATTAGAAAAGCATTGGCATTGGGCGGAGACGAAGCAATAAGAGTTAATAATATTACAAATGATTCATTTATAGTAGCACAAGAAATTGCTGCGATTGCAAAGGAAGGTGCTTATGATTTAATATTTACAGGAAAAGAAACCATTGATTACAATAGTGCTAGCGTGGGTTCCATGCTTTGCGCTTTATTAGATCAGAACTTTATTTCTGCAGCTGTAAAATTAGATGTTAATGGAAATGCAATTACAGTAACAAGAGAAATTGAAGGTGGTGAAGAAACCAGTACCAGTAATTTACCTGCAATTATTAGTTGTCAAAAAGGAATGGCTGAACAAAGAATTCCCAATATGCGTGGAATTATGGCTGCAAGAACTAAACCTTTAAAAGTAGTAGAGGCAAGTATTTCAAATGCAACTACAACCATAAAAAGTTTCGATTTACCTCCTGCGAAATCAGGTGTTAAATTAGTTGACCCAGCTAATATGGATGAGTTAGTTAGATTATTAAAAGAAGAGGCAAAAGTTATTTAATCACCCCCTATCAAAATTTTCTCCAGAATAATTAAAAATAAAAATCATGGTATTAATATATATAGATCAAGCTGATCAAGAAATTAAAAAAGCATCCTACGAAGCAATATCCTATGGCGCTGCATTGGCAAAACAATTGGGCACTACTGCTGAAGCTTTAGTTTTAGGAAAAGTAAATGAGGATTTAACAACACTAGGTAAATATGGTGCAAACAAAGTGCATCAAATAAATAATACCGCTTTAAATAATTTTGATGCAAGAGTGGGTTCAACCGTTGTAGCAAAAGCAGCCAAAACCTTAGGAGCTACAGTTGTTATTTTTGCGCATAATATTAATGGCAGAGCCATTGCACCTGCAGTTGCCGTAAAATTAAATGCAGGCATAGTAACTGGCGCATGTGCATTACCAAAAACAGACACAGGATTTGTTGTAACAAAAACGGTTTTCTCTGGTAAAGCATTCGCATCTATTCAAATAGAAACACCCATAAAAGTAATTTCCATTAATCAAAATAGTTTTGGAACAGTGGTTGGTGATGGTACTGCATCCGTGTCCGCATTGGACATTGCAGTTCCTGCATCTACTATTTCAATTACTGCAGTGGACAAAATACAAGGCGAAGTTCCATTAACCGAAGCTAGCTTAGTAGTAAGTGGTGGTCGTGGATTAAAGGGACCAGAAAACTGGGGCATTTTATTAGACTTAGCAAAAGCATTAGGCGCATCAACTGCATGTAGCCGTCCTGTTTCTGATGCCGATTGGAGACCACATCATGAACATGTTGGCCAAACTGGGATACAGATTGCCCCTAATTTATATATCGCTATTGGAATTTCTGGCGCTATTCAACATTTGGCAGGCGTAAACCGAAGCAAGACAATTGTGGTAATTAATAAGGATCCTGAAGCTCCTTTCTTCAAAGCTGCCGATTACGGGGTAGTTGGTGATGCTTTTGAAGTGGTTCCTGCATTAACTGCAGCAATTTTGAAATCTAAGGGTGCAGCATAACCAATTTATATTTAAATTTGGGGTATTAAACTGTCTATGCATAAAGTTGAATTAGAAATTATTGCCCTTTCACATAGTATCACCCAATCTAACTCTTATGCAGTTATTTTAGGGGAGGTAGGTGGCAGCCGTAGACTTCCAATTGTGATTGGAGGGTTTGAAGCACAAGCCATTGCTGTTGCTTTAGAAAACATGCAACCCTCTCGCCCATTGACGCATGACCTTATGAAAAATTTTATGACTTCCTTTGATGTTGCCTTGCAGGAAGTGTATATATGTGATTTACAAGAAGGAATTTTTTATGCCAAATTAGTTTGTTTCACAGCGAACGATACCATTGAAATTGATAGCCGAACAAGTGACGCCATTGCTTTAGCAGTTCGATTTGGTTGTCCGATTTATGTAAACAACTCTATATTAGAAACAGCTGGATTAGAAAATGAAGGCAGTGAAAAAAAGATCAATCCAGTTACTTCAATTGTGAGTGATCCTACCAACGAAAATGATTTAGCTACCATGTCCATAGAAGCTTTGAATGAATTGTTGAACGAAGTACTTGAACAAGAAGATTATATCAGGGCTATTGATATCAGAGATGAAATTGCAAAAAGAAATGAGCAAAAGAAATCATAACTCATTGTAACATGATTGCATTTCCAAATTGTAAAATTAACCTAGGCCTTTCCATTGTTGCCAAAAGACCCGATGGTTATCACGAATTAGAAACCATTTTTTATCCTGTAGCATTGACAGATATTGTTGAAGTTATTCATAGTAATGATCCTGCTACTCCCATTCAATTTACAAGTACAGGTCTTGAAGTTCCAGGAAATTTAGATCAAAATCTTTGCGTCAAAGCCTTTGCATTATTAAAGAAAGATTTTCCAAATCTACCGAATGTAAAAATTCATTTACACAAAAATATTCCCATGGGAGCTGGACTGGGCGGAGGTTCTAGCGATGCTACGGCGGTACTTAAATTATTAAATCAACAATTTAATCTTGATTTAAATAATACACAACTTGTAGATTATGCTGCTCAATTAGGAAGTGATTGTGCTTTTTTTGTTTATGACAAAGCTTATCATGCAACCGGACGTGGTGAAATTCTACAACCCTTTCCATGTGATTTAAGCAACTATCAAATCGTATTAATTCATCCAGGCATTCACGTTTCTACTGCTTGGGCTTTTGCACAATTAATACCAAGTAGCAAAGAAAAATCAATTGCTGAAATTGTTTCTCAACCCATTGAAACTTGGAAAGACCAACTTATTAATGATTTTGAATTTCCTATTATTCAAGCACACCCCACTATTGGTGAGATAAAAAATTTACTTTACGAAAAAGGTGCCAACTATGCGAGCATGAGTGGTTCAGGTAGCTCCTTATTTGGCATCTTTCACAAAGACCAACCCCTTAGCAAATCCTTATTTTCAGATCAATTCAGAATTGATATCATTTAATCTTTTTTAAATAGAGGGCGAATGCGAACGTTCGTTATTTGAAAATTTCTAACGAAAACGTTTCCGTATTAGTACATTTCAAATGGTGCGTAAGTTTATTGATAAACTACTACCAAAATGCTTGGATTTTTGTAATTTTAAACGAATCGCTAGCCCTAAGAATATATCCTTTAATTAATTGATGAAATATGATTGAAAATCAGCAATTAGGATTGTATGATCCTGCTTATGAACACGACGCCTGTGGTATTGGATTTGTTGCCCATATTAAGGGAATTAAATCACACCAAAATGTAGGTGATGCTTTAACTATTTTAGAAAACATGGAACACCGTGGTGCAAGCGGTAGTGAGGTGAATACTGGTGATGGTGCAGGTATCATGATTCAAATTCCACATGAATTTTTCTTTGACGAATTATTACATAAGGGCTTGCATTTACCAAATGCAGGTGAGTATGGTGTAGGATTTATTTTCTTCCCTACAGATAAAGGAGTTGCTGCAGAGTGTAAAGAAATTTTTGAACGCGCGGCAGAAAAATTAAATATTGAAATTATTGGTTATAGAGCCGTTCCTGTAAATAGATCTACCATTGGACCAACTGCATTATCAGTAGAACCTATCATGGAGCAGGTATTTGTAAAAAAGCCAGATCATGTAAAAGATGCCGAAGATTTTGAGCGTAAATTATTTATTTTAAAAAATTACGCATCTCATACCATCAACAATAGCATTAAAAAAGATGCCATTGGTTTTTACATGACTTCTCTTTCTCAAAACACAATTATTTACAAAGGACAATTAACGAGTCATCAAGTACGTGAATACTTCCCTGATTTAAGTGATAAGAGAGTGGTGTCTGCTTTTGGCTTGGTGCATTCTCGTTTTGCAACAAATACTTTCCCTTCTTGGAAATTAGCACAACCATTTAGATATATCGCTCACAATGGAGAGATCAATACCTTACAAGGAAATTTAAACTGGTTACGTTCCAATGAATCTAGTTTCTTATCTCCTTATTTTAGTAAGGAAGAATTAGATATGATTTTACCAGTGGTTACTGCTGGACAATCTGATAGTGCTTGTTTAGACAACGTGATTGAATTGTTGACATTAAGTGGACGTAGTTTACCACACGTTATGATGATGTTAATTCCTGAAGCATGGGATGGTAATGAATTAATGGATCCAATTAAAAAAGCATTCTACGAATACCACGCTGCTATCATGGAACCATGGGATGGTCCTGCATCTATCTCTTTCACAAATGGAAAAATGATTGGTGCCACTTTAGATAGAAACGGTTTAAGACCATCTAGATATTGTGTGACTAAAGATGATCGTGTAATTATGGCATCTGAAACAGGTGCTTTACCAGTTGATCAATCCACAGTAATTGAAAAAGGCCGATTACAACCTGGTAAAATGTTCGTAGTGGATATGGAAGCGGGTCGTATCATTAGCGACACAGAATTAAAAGAAAAAATTTGTAGCCAACAACCTTATGGCGATTGGTTAAATAAATATAAAATTAGATTAGAAGAATTACCTGAACCAAGAATTCAGTTTACACATTTGGAGCATGATCAAATCTTCAAATACCAAAAAGCTTTTGGTTATAGCAAAGAAGATTTAGAACAAATTATTATCCCAATGGCCTTGGATGGTAAAGAACCAATTGGTTCCATGGGTACTGATACTCCATTGGCGGTATTGAGTGATCAACCACAACATATCACAAGTTACTTTAAGCAATTGTTTGCGCAGGTGACCAACCCTCCTATTGATCCAATTCGTGAAAGAATGGTTATGTCTTTAGCAACATTTGTGGGTAGCCAAGGAAGTTTATTAATTGAGGATCCAATGGCGAGTCATTGTGTTGCATTAAAACATCCTATTTTATCTAATCATGAATTAGAGAAAATCAGAAGTATCGACACAGGCGTATTCCAAGCAAAAACTTTACAATGTTATTTCAGAGCCGATGGAAAAGAGGGTTCATTAAAAAATGGCTTAGATCGTTTATGTCGTTATGCAGTGGATGCAGTAAATGACGGATTTGAAGTATTGGTATTAACGGATCGTTCAATTGATTCTGAACACGCAGCGATCCCATCCCTATTAGCTTGCTCAACAGTTCATCACCACTTAATTAAAAAAGGATTAAGAGGAAAAGTGGGCATTATTGTAGAAGCAGGAGATGTTTGGGAAGTACACCACTATGCATGTTTAGTTGGATTTGGTGCAACTGCAATTAATCCATACTTAGCAATGTCAAGTATTCGTGATATGAAATTGAGTGGTCATATCAAAACGGATTTAGATGATAAATATTTGAAGAAAAATTATGTAAAAGCAGTGAACGAAGGTTTGTATAAGGTATTCTCTAAAATGGGAATCTCTACTTTACAATCTTATCAAGGGGCACAAATATTTGAAATTATAGGTATTAATAAAGAAGTAGTTGATAGACATTTTACAGGTGCTACTTCCAGAATTGAAGGCATGGGCTTGGATGAAATTGCAAAAGAAATTTTAGCAAAACACTATATCGCCTTCCCTAAGAAAACTACAGAGATCGATCGTTTACCAGTAGGTGGAATTTACCAATGGAAACGCCGTGGTGAAGCGCATTTATTTAATCCGCAAACCATACATGCACTGCAACATGCAACAAGCATGGGAGACTATGCAAGTTTCAAAAAATATTCAAAGCTCGTAAATGATCAAGGCGATAAGGCTTGTACATTAAGAAGCTTATTCGAATTTAAACCAACGCGTCCTTCTATTTCAATTGATGAGGTGGAACCTGCAAGTGCTATTTACAAGCGCTTTGCTACAGGTGCTATGTCCTTTGGATCTATTTCATGGGAAGCACATACTACCCTTGCGATTGCGATGAACCGTTTAGGTGGAAAAAGCAATACAGGTGAAGGTGGTGAAGATCCAATCCGTTATGAAAAAATGGAAAATGGTGATTCCATGCGCAGTGCGATTAAGCAGGTTGCAAGTGCACGTTTTGGTGTAACAAGTCAATACTTAACCGAAGCGGACGAGATACAAATTAAAATGGCACAGGGTGCTAAACCAGGTGAAGGCGGACAATTACCAGGCGACAAAGTAGATGACTGGATCGGAAGAACAAGACACTCTACTCCAGGTGTTGGATTAATTTCTCCTCCTCCACACCACGACATTTATTCTATCGAAGATTTATCACAATTAATTTTTGATTTAAAGAATGCAAACCGTGCTGCAAGAATTAATGTAAAATTAGTTTCTAAAGCAGGAGTTGGAACCATTGCTGCCGGTGTTACCAAAGCTAAAGCAGATGTGGTTTTAATTGCAGGCTTTGATGGTGGAACTGGCGCCTCTCCTTTAAGTTCTATTAAACATACAGGTTTACCATGGGAATTAGGCTTGGCCGAAACACATCAAACCTTGGTGAAAAATAAATTAAGATCAAGAGTGGTTGTACAAGCCGATGGTCAAATGAAAACAGGTCGTGACATTGCCATTGCTGCATTATTAGGTGCGGAAGAATGGGGTGTTGCCACTGCTGCATTAGTAGTAGAAGGTTGTATTATGATGCGTAAGTGTCATATGAATACCTGCCCTGTTGGTGTTGCGACTCAAGATCCTGAATTACGTAAACGCTTTAAAGGCAATCCTGATCACGTTGTTAAATTCTTTGAATTTATTACCGAAGAATTACGTGAAATTATGGCTGAACTAGGATTCAGAACGGTAAACGAAATGATTGGTCAAGTGGATGCATTAAGAATGCGCGATAATATTAATCATTGGAAATATAAGAACTTAGATTTAAGTGCTGTATTGTATAAAGAACCAGCTGATGCAAATGATAGTTTATACCAAACTGAAGCACAAGACCAAGGCTTAGCCGAAGTATTGGATTGGAAATTATTAGCTGCTGCACAACCTGCTATCTTGAAAAAAGAAAAAGTAAGTGCATCATTTGATATTAAGAATACCGATCGTACGGTAGGTACCATTGTATCTAACGAAATTACTAAAGTGCATAAGGCAGCAGGATTACCTGAAGACACCATACACTTTAAATTTACTGGAACAGCTGGACAAAGTTTTGGCGCATTTAATACAACAGGTGTTACACTTGAATTAGAAGGAGATGCCAATGACTATTTTGGTAAAGGTTTAAGTGGCGCCCAATTAATTGTATACCCTGATAAAAAAGCAACCTTCGTTCCTGAAGAAAATATCTTAATTGGAAACGTTGCATTTTATGGAGCAACAAGTGGCACTGCATATATTAGAGGTAAAGCAGGCGAAAGATTTGCAGTAAGAAACTCAGGAGCTTCTGTAGTGGTGGAAGGTATTGGAGACCATGGTTGTGAGTACATGACTGGTGGACTTGCTGTAATCCTTGGCCCTACTGGACGCAACTTTGCTGCTGGTATGAGCGGAGGTATTGCCTACGTTTACAATGTTCAAAATGATTTTGATAGTTTATGTAATAAAGAAATGGTAGACCTTGACCCTGTGGGCACAGATGACATTCCTGAATTACAAAAAATGATTCAAGCCCATTTTGATAAAACAGGAAGTTCAGTTGCTAAATTTATTTTAAGTGACTTAGACAATCAATTAAAACATTTTATTAAAGTATTCCCTCGTGATTATAAGAAAGTTTTACAAACACGTAAAGCAACTGCGAACGCTGGGAAATAATAAATAATAAAGTATTAACATAGTAAATAGATTTTAATTCTACATAATTATTGAAAGAATAAGCCATGGGAAAGCCAACCGGATTTAAAGAATATACTAGAGAACTACCAAGCAAATTGCCGGTAGAAGATAGAAAGAAAAATTATAAAGAGTTTGTTTCTTTATTACCTGAAGAAAAACTAAATGAGCAATCAGCGCGTTGTATGAATTGCGGCGTTCCATTTTGTCATAGCGGATGTCCTTTGGGAAATATTATTCCTGAATTCAATGACGCGGTATATCGTAAAGAATGGAAGGATGCATATGAAATTTTAATTTCAACTAATAACTTTCCAGAATTCACTGGTCGTATTTGCCCTGCTCCTTGCGAAAGCGCATGTGTATTAGGTATCAATCAACCCGCGGTAACGATTGAAGAAATTGAAAAGCATATTATTGAAATTGCATTTGAAAAAGGTTTTGTAAAACCACGTAAACCAAATGTTCGCACAGGATTTAAAGTAGCGGTTATTGGTTCAGGGCCTTCAGGCTTAGCGGCTGCTGCTCAATTAAATTATGCTGGTCATGAAGTAACTGTTTTTGAAAGAGATCCAAAGCCAGGTGGATTATTACGTTTTGGCATTCCTGATTTTAAATTAGAAAAAACAGTTGTTGAACGCAGAATAGATGTTTTAGAACAAGAAGGCATTGTATTCAAGTGCAATGCTAATGTGGGAGTGAATGTACGCGTAAACGATATTATGCGTGATTTTAATGCAGTGGTACTAGCAGGCGGATCTACTATTCCAAGAGATTTACCAATACCAGGTCGTGAATTAAAAGGGGTTCACTATGCAATGGAATTTTTAAAGCAACAAAATAAAAGAGTAAGCAATTTACCAATCGAAGAAGCTGAATTATTAGCTAAAGGTAAAAATGTAGTGGTGATTGGTGGTGGTGATACGGGTAGTGATTGTGTGGGAACATCTAATCGTCATGGAGCGAAATCAATTACTCAATTTGAATTATTACCAAAGCCTCCTGAAACAAGAGCTACTTATATGCCTTGGCCAACCTACCCTATGTTATTGAAAACAACTACTTCACATGAGGAAGGTGTTTCAAGAGTGTGGGAAGTTGCTACCAAAGCATTTATCGGAGATGAAAATGGCAATTTAAAAGCCTTACAAATTGTAGACTTAGAATGGACAAGTTCAGCAGATGGGCGTCCTGCAAAATTCACTGAGAAAGAAGGAAGCCTTCGTGAAATTCCATGTGAATTGGCTTTACTTGCTATGGGATTCTTACATCCGCAACCAACAGGGATGTTAGACGAATTAGGGGTTGAGCTAGATGAAAGAGGAAATGTAAAAGCAACAGAATCTGGATTCCAAACTAATATTGCAAAAGTATTCACCGCAGGTGATATGCGCCGTGGCCAATCATTAGTTGTTTGGGCAATTAGTGAAGGAAGAGAATGTGCGCGTAAAGTGGACATTTTCTTAACAGGATCTACATTATTAGAATCAAAAGATGCAAGTTTATTAGCCGCAACTGTTAATGCTTAACGATATAAATACATCCGCATTATAAATAGGATTTAATTTCTTATTAAAATAAGGGGCTCCCAAAGAGCTCCTTATTTTTTTCCACAAATGCCCTAATATTTTGGTGGAAACACTACTCCATAATGCTATAACATATTGCAAATGAATTACTTATCATATTTAAAAACAAATACATTATTTATGCTATATGTTTTAATTCTACGATGATATTAAGTATTATAGTATATTTGCTATATAAATAATATATATAATTATTTATAATATTGATTGATCTGCTTAATTAATTGTAATGAAAAACCAAACCGTACAAAAGTACACCCCATTCATTTTATTGTTAGTCGTTGCCATTGTGGCCCTATTTGTACCACAACTTCCAAGTTATGTTGGAAAAGCTGATACATATAGCACAGCTGACATTGCGTGGATATTAGTGGCTACGGCATTAGTATTTATTATGACTCCTGGATTAGCCTTCTTTTATGGAGGTATGGTGCACCGCAAAAACATTTTATCTACCATGATAAAAAGTATTGTTTCTGCAGGGTTAGTGTCAGTAATTTGGGTTACTTATGGATATAGCTTAAGTTTTGGAGAATCCATTAATGGTTTAATTGGAAATCCAATGACCCATTTGTTCTTTAAAGGTGTTGCAAACGGCGCGCCAACTTTACAAGGTGGCACTGCAATGACTATCCCTTTATTATTATTTGCATTGTTTCAATTAATGTTCGCGATTATTACCCCAGGTTTAGTGGTAGGTGCTGTTGCTGAGCGTATCAAGTTTACTTCTTACATTTTATTTATCGTTTTATTTATCACTTTAATATACGCACCTTTAGCACACTGGTCTTGGCATCCAAATGGATTCCTATTAAAGATGGGCGCTTTAGACTTTGCAGGCGGTACTGTGGTACATATTAGCGCAGGATGTGCTGCATTAGCAGGCGCTATTGTATTAAAACAAAGACGTGCTAAATTAGAACAACAAGAAATTCCTCCAGCAAATA
>DAIUEC010000044.1:0-19357 GCA_036845345.1 Sediminibacterium sp. | reverse complement strand
GCTTTAGTGGAGTAAAGTTGCCCTTTTTTTCCGTTTTTTGGCCTTTTAGCCCTATTTTTGCAAACCTTAATTGAAAAATAAACCAATAACTGAATTAAGTAAAATCTTATGAAAGATCTTCTATTTTATGCCGTTCCGGCCATGGGTATTGTAGGTTTACTATATACTCTTTTAAAATTCAACTGGGTATCTAAACAAGATGCCGGTAATGCTCGTATGAAAGAAATCAGTAATTATATTGCTGAAGGTGCAATGGCTTTCTTAAAAGCTGAGTGGAAAATATTAGGATATTTTGTTGTGATTGTTGCCTTATTATTAGGCTTTATGGCTTCAAAAAATGAGTCAAGTCACTGGAGTATTGCTATTTCATTTGTAATTGGTGCTGTATTTAGTGCAACTGCTGGTTACATAGGAATGAAAATTGCAACCAAAGCAAACGTAAGAACTGCAGAAGCAGCTAAAACAAGTTTAGCGCGCGCATTGAAAGTTTCATTTACAGGAGGTTCTGTAATGGGCTTAGGTGTATCTGGTTTAGCGGTATTAGGTTTAGGTGGATTGTTTTTAATTATCAAACATTTCTTCTCTCCAGATGGTGATGCAGAAGGTATGTTAAGAACGATAGAAATTTTAACTGGATTCTCTTTAGGAGCTGAGTCAATTGCATTATTTGCGCGTGTTGGTGGTGGTATCTACACTAAGGCTGCAGACGTAGGAGCGGATTTAGTAGGTAAAGTAGAAGCTGGTATCCCAGAGGATGATCCTCGTAACCCTGCAACTATTGCAGATAACGTGGGTGACAACGTAGGTGACGTTGCTGGTATGGGTGCCGATTTATTCGGTTCTTATGTTGCAACTGTATTGGCTACAATGGTTTTGGGTCAAGAAGTTACTGGTGTTGGTGGTGGAAAATTAGTAGATAATTTTGGTGGTTTATCTCCTATTTTATTACCAATGTTAATTGCTGGTGTAGGTATTTTATTATCTATCGTTGGTACTTTCTTTGTAAGAATTAGTGAAACTGCTGGTTTAAATACTGCAACAGTTCAAAGAGCATTAAACATGGGTAACTATGGTTCAATGATTTTAACTGCAATTGCTTGTTATTTTTTAGTATCAAATGTATTACCAGAAACAATGGTATTACGTGGTTTAGAATTTACAAGAAATGGTGTTATTGGTGCGATCGCTGTAGGTTTAGTAGTTGGTACTTTAATGAGTATCATTACTGAGTTCTATACTGCAATGGGTAAGCGTCCAGTATTAAGTATTATTAAACAATCAAGCACAGGCCACGCAACAAATATCATTGGTGGTTTAGCAATTGGTATGGAATCTACATTCTATCCAATTTTAGTGTTAGCTGCTGGTATTTATGGTTCTTTTGCTTGTGCTGGTTTATATGGTGTAGCAATTGCTGCAGCTGGTATGATGGCAACAACTGCTATGCAATTAGCAATTGATGCATTTGGTCCTATCGCTGATAACGCAGGTGGTATCGCTGAAATGAGTGAGTTACCAGCTGAGATTCGTGAAAAAACAGATATTTTGGATGCGGTAGGTAATACAACAGCTGCTAGTGGTAAAGGTTTTGCCATTGCTTCTGCTGCATTAACTTCATTAGCATTATTCGCTGCCTTTGTAGGAGTTGCGATGCCAAATAATCAACATATTGACATTTACAAAGCGGATGTATTAGCTGCATTATTTGTAGGTGGAATGATTCCATTCATCTTCTCTTCATTAGCAATTCGTGCGGTGGGTGAAGCAGCAATGGCAATGGTGGAAGAAGTTCGTCGTCAGTTTCGTACGATTCCTGGAATTATGGAAGGTACAGGTAAGCCTGAGTACGATAAGTGTGTGGCTATTTCAACAGAAGCATCTTTGAAAAAAATGATGTTACCAGGTGCCATCACTATCATCTCTCCTATTTTAATTGGTTTCACATTAGGCCCAGAAGCTTTAGGTGGTTTCTTAGCCGGTGCAACAGTGAGTGGTGTGTTAATGGGAATCTTCCAAAACAATGCTGGTGGTGCTTGGGATAACGCTAAAAAATCTTTCGAGAAAGGTGTTGAAATTAATGGTGAGATGTTCTATAAAAAATCTGAACCACATAAAGCATCTGTAACAGGTGATACGGTGGGTGATCCATTTAAAGATACATCTGGTCCTTCAATGAATATCTTGATTAAATTAATGTCAATCGTATCATTGGTATTGGCACCTACATTAGCTAAAATGCACCCAACTGGAGCTGCTACTGTGAAGCAACAAACTGTTGAAATTTCAGTAATAAAGAGTGATTCTTCATGTGCTAAAATGGATTCAGCTACTTGTGCTAAAATGGGAGATTCTTGTTGTAATAAAAGCAAGACATTAACTGTTTCTGCTGATGCAAAAACTTTATTACAAGCTTTACAGGCGGATGGTTTAGCACCAAAGGATAATGTAAATATCAACGTGAATAATGGTAAAATCTCAGTAAATGGTAAAGCATTAACTGATGAGCAAAATGCTAAATATGCTAGCTACTTAAAAACTAAGTAGGTTATTTTAAATAAATATTAACAAGATCCCTCCGAATTTTCGGGGGGATTTTTTTGTGTTTTCAAAAGCTTAAAGTAGATTGCTTACGAATATAATCGTAATACAATGAGCAAGACTTTTAAGCCTACCGAAAGTGAATTAGATATCCTAAGTATTCTTTGGGAAAAAAATAGTGCTACTGTAAGAGAAGTGCATGAAGTCATTCAACAAACAAAAGAAGTTGGCTATACTACAACGCTCAAACTGATGCAAATAATGCATGAAAAAGGTTTAGTGTCAAGAGACGAGTCTTCAAAAACACATATTTATATTCCTTGTTTTGAAAAAGAAAAAGCACAAGAACAATACGTTGGCAAAATGATTAAAACCCTATTTAGTGGTAGTACTTCTCAATTGGTAATGCAAGCACTAGGTCATCATAACGCTAATCAAGAAGATTTATCTGCAATAAAGCAATTAATTGAATCTATTGAAAATAAAAAATAAGAATAGTTTTCATTTTTAAATGAATTGAAATGCTTTCATTTTTTATAAATAATCTTTCTTATTCCATAATTGACAATATTATTCTTTTTTCAATTTTATGGTTAGTGTATGACCTTTTGAAAATGTTGTTTCATTTATCTGCACAAAATAAATTTTTATTAGCCATATCATTTTTATCTATTGGGGCCTTCTATTTTTGGTTTGATTTTTTTTCAGACAAGCAATATCATTTAATACAATTTTTCAGTGCTAGCAGCATTTTTCAAGGACTCGATTTGTCAATTACAAGTATAACCAGTGCAGTCTATTTTTCAATTGTAAATTCAATTGTTGCGCTTGTTTATATAGTTACCCTTTTTATTTTGGTTGGAAAATTTACTGTTCAATATACATCGCTTAGGAGCTTGAAAAATAACAGTGATTTTTCAAATAATAATTATTTCGAATTACTTAAAGGCCTTGGCGGTTTCGAAATAAAAGAAATTGTAAAAATTGGGTTACACCATCAAATATCTTCTCCCCTTGTTTTTGGTATTCTAGAGCATATTGTATTATTGCCCGTTGCTTTATGCAACCAAATCTCGCAACAAGAATTAAAAATGCTTTTATTACATGAGTACGCACATATCATAAGAAAGGATTTTTTATTGAATCTATTGGTTGAGTCAGCTGGCATATTATTGTGGTTCAATCCTTTTGTATATTTATTTAAAAAGGAATTGAATCTTCAGAGAGAAATTGCATGTGATGAATATGTAGTAAAGAATACAAGTAATCCAATAAGCTATTCAAAAGCTTTACTATCAGTGGCTGAAAATTCAAAGGCAATAAATCAGCAGCTGAGTTTGGCAGCTTATTCCAATAATACTGATTTAAAAACACGCATTGAACTTATCAATGGAATTCATAAAAACACAAATCAAATAACAAATAAAGAAACAAATATAAAAATCACTTTGATGGCCGGTTTTATATTGATTGCAACTTTCTTGTTTATTAATGTATTCAATACAACAATCGTTAACCATGTAAATTTTGATGAGGTGAAATTAGCATCTTCAAATGCTATTGTTATTCATAAATTACCAGCTGCAAAAACAATATTAACTCATTCGACTAAGTCAAATAAGCTTGTATCGAAAATGTCAATTGCTAATAATGAATCAAATAATGTCAATAAACCTGAAATTGAAAAAGAGTTGGCATATAGTGATTTAGTATCCCAAACAAAAAATTGGATAAAAGCGCCCGAAGATCCATTACTATTTACTGGGTATAATGAAAACACTTCATTTAACACTAAAGATTCAACCGAAGAAGTTTTAGCGAATAAGTTATTGATTCTTTCCATTGTTAAAAAATATCAATTGAAAAAAGCAATCTTTGAAGAGAAAGTTAAAAATATTGCTAAAAATGCATCCAATAAAAATGAAGCAATGGATTATTTATTAAATAGTACAGAGTGGAATGAGATGGTACAATATGAAAAATGGGTGCAGGAATTCTTACAAAGACAATAAGTGCTTTGCTTGCTTACCTCCGCAATTAAATAGTAAATCCAGTATACTTAAATTGGCTAAAAACCCTACTCTATCTTCAAATACTTGTTGATAAACAATAGGATTTGGTAATAGATGATAATTTTTGGGAAGCGAAAAATCATTCGCCTTGTAAAACTTTTGTTGCTCCTCAGTTAATTCGGTGGGCTTAGTTGCTGATAGGTTCCAATTTCCTTTAAGTTGTTTCTTTATCCAGTAATGTCCCTCCATTAAAAAATCAACTAGAAACACATGATTTGAATTATAAATTAATTTCAAATCTTCCTGGTAATATTCAAAATAGGGAGCTCTTTGATAACTTGAAGTGATTGCTTTGTAATGCTTAAGATGCCATGGACTATCATAGGCTATTTTGACATCTTTTATAGGTAATTTTTGATCCCTACCTCCAATTACTGGAATAGTTAATTGAAGTGCTCCTTGAGCAGTTGCAATAACCATTCTGTTTTTAAAACTCATTTTCGAGAAAGGGCATTCATTGTCAAAGTAAACATCCATTTGGTTGGTAATGGATTTTACAAAATCAATAGTTCCAAAATATGGTAATTCGGCAATGAGCATGATTAACAAAAACTTGTGTAAATATATTTTTTCAAGAGTCAATAACCTATTAATTTGAGCAAAATTTTAAAAAATGAAAATTCGTATTATTCAAATATTGGCAATTGCTTTTGTTTTGGCTAGTTGTGGAACTCCAAAATCTTTTGAATTCAAAGGCGTTAAATCTTTTAAAATTGAAAAAGCAAGTCTTAAGCAGAATATTCTAAATGCTCAAATTGAATACTACAATCCAAATAATTTTGAACTATCACTTAAGAAAATTGATTGTGACATTTTTGTCAACGATCAAAAGTTAACCCATTATGCTTTGGATACGGTATTGGTAATTCCTGCTTCATCTAATTTTGTAGTACCCGCAAAAATGGAAATTGAATTAGCGAATTTATTAAAGCATAGTGTTGATGTAATGTTTAATAAGCCCTTGAAGTTTACAATTCAAGGAAACGCAACTTTATCAAAGGGATTTTTTACAAAAACAATACCTGTAAATTTCACCACCACTAAAACCTTAAATTTGAAGGAATCAGTAATGCGTGAAGCAATGAATGCAATTCAAAAGCAATTGAATTAATTATTTTATTGATTCCAAGTTGAAGGACTTTCTCTCCATTGCATTAAGGTATCTTGGGTAGCAGCATCCACATCTCCTTTTTCTACAGCTAAGTCAATTAAACTAGCATAGTTCGTTAAGGAATGGAAAGGAACTCCAGCTGCTTTAAAAGCTTCATCGGCTATATTAAATCCGTAATTGAATATGGATACCATACCAACTACTTCTAAACCTGCGTTTCTTAAAACATCAACTACTTGCAAACTACTCTTACCAGTTGAAATTAAATCTTCAATCACTAAAATTTTATTGGTAGTTGCATAAGCCCCTTCAATTTGATTCCCTAAACCATGTTCTTTTGGTTTTGGACGCACGTAGATATAAGGTAACTTTAATTGATCTGCAGCCATTGCACCCCAAGGAATACCTGCGGTGGCAACACCAGCTAACATATCTGCACCTTCGAACTTTTCAAAAATTACATTACACATTTCGCTTTTAATAAAATCGCGAACATATGGGAATGACAATACTTTACGGTTATCACAATAAATAGGGCTTTTCCAGCCACTAGCCCAAGTGAATGGGTTGTTTGGACTTAATTTAACTGCTCCTACCTGTAATAATTTTTCTGCTACTGCTTTTTCGTTGGTCATGATAGTTATTTATTCTTGGCACGAATTTAAAGGCTAAATGCTAATTTTGCTCAAAGAGTTACTAAATACTATACACATTTTTATGCCAAAACAAATAATTGCAGCAGGTGGCTTGGTTACCAATCCTAAGGGTGAGATTTTATGGATTTTTAGACGTGGATTTTGGGATTTGCCGAAGGGGAAATTAGACGAGTGTGAAACCATTCAATCCTGTGCGGTACGTGAGGTGGAGGAAGAAACTGGTTTAAAAAATATACAATTACATCAAATGTTATGTTTTACCAATCATACTTATTTTGATAAATACTTAAATGAGGAAGTTGTAAAACGTTCTTATTGGTTTCATATGACAATACCTAACCTTCAAGAAGGTATTCCTCAAACCACCGAGGATATTGAAAAAATTGAATGGGTTTCTTTAGACAAAGCAAGACACTGCCTTGATAATACGTATCCAACTATTTTAGAAGTAATTGAAAAATATAGGATTTTTATCAATCAGCTTGACTAGCAAAATATTGATTAAAATAAAGTCTCTATTTATTTAAACTTTGAATCACAGCTTCTGGTAAAAATGGTGAAGCGTCACCACCGTTTCTTAGGATATCTCTTACAATGGTGGATGCAACAGAAGTATACTTTGGTTCACCCGTTAGGAAGATGGTTTCAATATGTTTATCCATGGTGCGATTCGCGTCAGCAATGGTTTTTTCATATTCAAAGTCACTTACGTAACGAATACCTCTTAAGATAAATTTAGCCCCAATTGCTTGACAATATTTGATGGTTAGCCCATCATAAATTGCAGCTTCTACTTTTGGCTCATCATTATAAATTTCTTCAAACCATAAACGACGTTGATCTGCGCTAAACATCGGATTCTTAGCGGCATTCATACCAATACCAACAATCACTTTATCAAATAAAGGAAGAGATCTATTGATGATATCAATATGTCCAAGTGTTACTGGATCAAATGTGCCAGGGAATAAGCAGATTCTTTGCATGGACTAAAAGTATGAAAATTGTTAAAACAAACAAGTATTAGGCAGGATTAGATCTTCCTGTTAAAAGATACAAACAAGCCATCCTTACTGCTACCCCATTTTCCACTTGGTCTAAAATGATGGAATGTTTGCTGTCTGCAACATCACTATCCATTTCGACCCCACGGTTAATTGGGCCTGGGTGCATAATTACGATTTCCTTATTAAGCTTATTAAGGCGTTCTGTTGTGATACCATATGCTAAGTTATATTCTCTTAAAGAAGAGAATAAAGGCTGATTTTGACGCTCTAATTGAATTCTTAACACATTGGCAACATCGCACCAAGCCAAGGCTTTATCGATATTATATTCTACTTTAATATCCATTGCCTCTTGTAAATATTTTGGAATTAAAGTAGGTGGGCCAGAAACCATTACTTCAGCGCCCATTTTCTTCAATAAATAGATATTACTCAAAGCAACACGGCTATGCATGATATCTCCTAAAATGGCCACTTTTAAACCTTTTAGAGAACCAAATTTTTCTACCATTGAGAAGGCATCTAATAAAGCTTGAGTGGGATGTTCATTAATGCCATCACCTGCATTAATGATAGCTGCATCAATGTGTTTTGCTAAAAAGTGAGGGGCTCCAGAAGCACTATGCCTCATAACCACCATATCCACTTTCATACTTAATATGTTATTTACAGTATCCAATAAGGTTTCCCCTTTGGCTGCTGATGAACTTGAAACCGTAAAGTTTACAACGTCTGCTGACAAACGTTTTTCAGCTAATTCAAATGAAATTCTGGTTCTGGTTGAATTTTCATAGAAAAGGTTAACAATATTCACATCCCTTAAACTGGGAACCTTTTTTACGGGTCTTTGTAAAACCTCTTTGAATTGACCTGCAGTAGATAAAATAAGTTGTATGTCCTCAGTATTGAGGTCCTTGATACCAAGAAGATGTTTGGTAGATAGTGCCATTAAAAAACAAAATTAATATAAATTATTCACCTATCAAAATCACGTCATCCACTCCGTCATTTTCTTTCCAACGTACCTTTACTTTGTGCGTAGTTAATGCATCCATTTCTTTGCCAGAAAAATCAGGTTGAATGGGTAATTCTCTGCTTGGTTTTCGATCAACTAATACACATAAAGCTACTTTTGAAGGTCGGCCAAAAGATAATAAAGCGTCCAAAGCTGCTCTTATGGTTCGACCCGTAAATAGTACATCATCAATTAAAATCACCGTTTTCCCTTCGATACTAAAAGGAAGGTCAGTTTGGGTAGGTACATGGAGTTCTCTTCTAATATCATCACGATAAAAAGTAATATCCAATTTACCATAAATAACTTGCTCCGAAGAAAGCTCTTGTTGTAAAGCAGCCACGATTCTGTCACTTAAAAATACCCCTCTAGGTTGTAACCCGACAATTACGGCATTTTGTAAACCAGGATAGGTCTCTAAAATCTGATGGGCAAGCCTTTTTACGATACTAGGAAGTTGTTGCTCACTTATTAGGGTCATTCCTTAAAATTTGAATAAAAATACAGCTTTTTCTTATGTATTTTGCACCCATGGTAAGGCTTCAACAACTTTCTTTGGTTCAATTTAGAAACTACATCCAAAAACAATTTGTTTTTACAGACAGGATTGTGGGTATTGTAGGGCCTAACGGCACTGGGAAAACGAATGTCTTAGATGCCATATATTATCTTTCTTTTACCAAAAGTTATTTCAGTAGACCAGACGCCCAAAATGTGCATCATGCTTTTCAAGGAATGCGCGTAGAAGGGAAGTATGAAATAAATGGAGACCTCACTCCTATTACTTGTATTTTAAGAGAGAATTTAAAAAAAGAATTTTACTACGATCAAGAACCCTATACAAAACTGTCTCAGCATATTGGTAAAATACCCTGCGTAATGATTGCCCCAGATGATGTGCAAATTATTACAGGGTTAAGCGAGGAAAGAAGAAAGTTGATGGATAGTTTGTTGTCGCAAATGTATCCTGAATATCTAAAACAATTAATAGCTTATAACAAAATACTTGTTCAAAGAAATAGTTTATTAAAACAAGCCAATGAATCAGGTGTTTTAGATGATTTATTATTAGAAACTATAAATGGTCAATTGGTTCAACATGGTGAAATGATATTTAAATATAGAACTGAATTAATTAGTACATATTTGCCTGCTATTTTGAAACTATATGAAAACATTGCTGGACAAAAAGATCAAATCAATATTGAATATCAATCTCAATTAAAAAATGGTTCATTCAATTTGTTATTAGACGATTCATTGCAAAAAGATAAAATTTTACAAAGAACCAATGTAGGTATACATAAGGACGATTTGGTTATCACTATTCAAGGACAATCCTTTAAACAAGAAGCCTCACAGGGACAGCGAAAAAGTTTATTATTTGCGATTAGATTAGCAGAATGGGAATTGATAAAATTAAACAAGGGTTTCTCTCCCATCCTATTAATGGATGATATTTTTGAAAAGTTGGATGAACAAAGAATGATACAATTACTTTCCTGGGTAAGTCATTCAACGGATGGTCAGGTTTTTATAACGGACACGCATAAAGAACGTGTTGGATACTTACTTGGTAAACATTTAGATAGTTATCAATTAATTGAAATTGCACTTTAATTATTCGTAAATTACAGTCCTATGGCATTATTTAAAATTGGCGATGCGTTAAAGCAGTTCGTTCAAAGTAGTAAAATAAAAAATGGAATAAGAGCTGCTCAAATTGAAGAAGTTTGGGCTGAAATTATGGGCACTACTATTGCTAAGTATACAGATAAGATTTACATTTTCGACAAAAAATTATTTATCGAAACCAATGTAGGGCCTTTAAAAAATGAACTTGGTTTTCAGAAAGTTCAAATTATAGAAAGAGTCAATGAAAAGATGGGAGAAAATATGATTAATGAAGTAATTATAAAATAACTACAACTCATGTAAACTGTCATTTCCAGGCTTTGAATTATCATCTTTAGCAATAACTTCACGCATTAAATCATGCATTGTTAAGACACCTTGAAATTCCATTTCTTCAAATATGGGCAAGTACCTAGTTTTGTATACATTCATCAATACCATACATCTTTGTAGTTCTTCGTCAAAACCAATTACAGGATAATCCGAAGACATAATTTCTTTGACCGTAGTGGATTCAGAATGTCTGTTTTGAAGTTTAATTTTATGTGTGTAATCACGCTCCGACATAATACCTAAGTACTTACTATCCTGCATTACAACTACATAACTTAGGTTTTCGGACTTCATTATATTTAAGGCCTCAACCACTTTGGTGTCAGGAGTTACTACATTAAATACGGGTCCTTTCTTTTGTAGAATTTCTTTAATCTTAGACATAATAAATTATTTATGGTTGTTACCTAAGTTACAAAGAAATCAATTCAAATTAAAATTCTATTTTTTTAAGTAGTCTAAATAAGATTGCTTTTGCATTATGGTTGAACCATTCATGATTACTACAGATGGCCAAACTCTTGCGGCAGTTTTGATCATGGTAATATCCCCTATTAGAATATTTTCCTTTGCTAAAAGACTAGAAGCACCTGATTTATCAGCAGTTACAATGTATACTTGTTTATGTTTACTATGTAAGCTGGACATTAAAGTATCCCAAGGTATAGAAGGGTTAATATTACCTGCAAATACTAAAACATATGGAGTTGAGGTAGCAAATAAAGCTTTACTTGTATCGGCATTTGTAATGAGTGAATTTAGACTAAAGTCATCAATAGCTGCTTTTAATCCGTTACCTTTTTGAACAACTACCTCTTTTCTGCTTTTATAGGTGTAGGTGGAATCAAAATTTTCTGGAAAATGATTGGCATCAAACAAAAAGGATTGACCATTTTTTTCAAACTCCATTTGTATAGATATACTATCAGGTACAGCACCATCAGGCGTTTTCATTTTCTCTACTATATCATTCCCAACTTTATAAGGTAAGCAATCTATAATAGGCAAATGCGCCAACACATATTGTTGACAATAACCCACACCAGTTGTCACAATGATTAAAATAAAAATGCCTAATGCTTTGTGCATTTTGGTCTTTACTTTTTTCTGATTAAACAATAATATGATAATTGAAATAAGTAAAACTATATCTTTTATAAATGACATTTTAGGGGTCAAAGGAATACAATCACCAAAACAGCCACAGGTTTTTATTTTACCCGAAAACAATGTATAGCCAGTAAGGAAAGTGAAGAATATAATTAAGGCTAATAACAACCATAATGTTTGTTTATAAGGGAACTTCATAATTAATGCAATACCAGTTACAATTTCTAGAATGTTCATGATAAAGGCAAAACCAAGTGTGTAATCGGAGAAAAAAGACATACCCCATACGTCGAAAAATTCTTGCATTTTATAACTCAATCCTAATGGGTCATTGGCTTTTATTAATCCTGAGAAAATAAATAATAATCCAACACTCCAACGCAATATTTTTAAAAATGATTGCATATAAATTTAAGTTTTAAAACAATTGATTAATGCTTTCCTTCTTCAATCAGTATTAATGCAAAAACTGCATAATTTAAAATATCTACAAAATTGGCATCAATACCTTCACTGATTAAAGTTTTACCATCATTGTTTAAAATTTGACGAATACGTAATAATTTAACTAAAATTAAATCAGCAAAACTTTCTTGACTCATATCTCTCCATGCCTCACCATAATCATGGTTCTTATCCAACATAGTTGATTTTGCAAAATCAACATACTGATGGTATAAAGTTTGTACTTGATCTACTGGCAAATCTTCTACTTTTGGATCATTCAATTTTAATTGGATTAAGCCAATTACAGAATAGTTGATAATGCCTTTAAATTCATCTTTAATATCATCTCCAACTTTCTGAGTACCTAAATCCTGTATGGTTCTAATCCTTAAAGCTTTAATAAATATTTGATCCACGACAGATATGATGCGCAAAACTCTCCAGGCAGTTCCGTAATCTTTTGTTTTTTTGATGAAAATATCACTACAAGAGGCAATTGCCTGATCAAATTGTGAAGAAGTTTGGCTCATGAAATAAGTACAAATTTCGTGGTTAGTTAATAACTTTGAACAGTTGCAAGATACTGCATAACGCCCTTAAAATAAAACTATGTTCAAAATTGTTGCTAAAGACCAAATTTGGGAATTTCAAATCCCACAAATCATGGCAATTATGAACGCTACCCAGGATTCCTTTTACGAAGGAAGCAGGGTAAATAATGTTGATTGGGCCATTGAAAAAGCAGGAAAATTCATTCAGGAAGGTGCTCAAATAATAGATATTGGAGGTCAAAGTACTAGACCAGGTGCCACTATTCAAACTGCTCAAAAGGAATTAAATAATATACTACCCATTATAGAGGCGGTACATGCAAACTACCCCAATACTATTATTTCAATTGATACTTTCCATAGTGCTGTGGCGGAGGGTGCATTAAAAGCTGGTGCACATATGGTAAATGATATAAGTTGTGGCAGCTTTGATGATAATATGTTTCATGTAGTTGCAAAATTACAGGCAGCCTATGTTGGCATGCATATCACTGGAGATCAACATTCATTGCATGTAGTTCCTGAAAGAGTTGATATTATCCAAGAAATAATTTCCTATTTCAACGAAAAGAAAAAGACACTTGCCAATTTGGGTATTACCAATTGGATCATTGACCCCGGTTTTGGTTTTGGGAAAAGCATAGCTGATAATTTTAAAATTGTCAAAAATCTTAAAGATTTTTCATCCATTGAACTGCCCATTTTATTAGGCGTTTCCCGTAAATCTTCTATTTATAAAACACTTAATATAACTGCTGATGAAGCTTTAAATGGTACCACCGTTTTAAATACGGCTGGCATTATAAATGGAGCTTCCATTTTAAGAGTGCATGATGTTAAGGAAGCTAAAGAAGTAATTGATTTAGCAGCCTATCTTTCTTAAATCTATATTATTCTTTTTTGTATCAAAAAAAAACTCCCCAACAATTTAATGTTGAGGAGAATTAAGTATAGAATTAATTAAAATTTACTTTTTAGTACCTTGTTGGCTAGCACCATATTGACCACCATTCATTAAGTTTGGCATTGGAGCAACTGGCTTTTTAGTATTCACATCTTTGATTTCAATATCAAAAGCTAGGTTTTCATAAGCTTTGATTGGGCCGTTAGCTTGAGGTCCATACGCTAACATCGCTGGTACATATAAAGAGCCTTTTGCACCTTTTGTGAAGTAAGTTAACCCAATTTCCCAACCTGGGATAACAGTACCTGTACCCAAATTAACTTCATAAGGTTTAGAAACAGAATCTCTCGCTTTAATATTGGTATCAAATACTTCCCCTTTTAAAGTATAACCTTTGTAGTATACACTTACTTCTTTAGTAGAGTCAATTTTAGCTGCTGCATCACCTGGCTCTTTAACTACAACAAATACACCTTCTGGAGTTTTAGTAGCTTTGATTTTGTTTTTAGCTAAGTAGTCTTCAATTGCTTTAATCTCTCTGTTTGTTTCAGCTAATTGTTCTTTTTTATAATCCTCAGCAACTTGACTTTCTTGGTTAAATACGTTTAAGATTTCAACCTTACCAACAATAACATCACCTGCTTTAAAAATGTTATTTAACTGAATTGCATTCATTTTAACCAAAGTATCTAAACTTAAAATGAATTCAATTTTATCGCCTTTTCTGGCCTTCATTACCACTTCTAAAAATTCATATTTAGAAGATTTTAATCTGTTTGTGTCGATTGGTAAATATGCAGGAATATGACCAACATTAGATTGCAATAAAGAATCTTTTGATTTTAGTCTGTACTCAATATTTAATTTTAAAAATTGACCTTGAGCTAATGGTTTTTCATTACCACTTCCATGAGTGATTTTGTAAAGCATACCTGATGGCGCTTTTTCGAATTGATTACAGCTTGCAAACAATACAATAGCAGCGACGAACTTTAATGTAGATTTTATCATTTTTTGTTTATTGTGTTAATTGTGTTTTATATTCTTGTATAATATTTTTGAAATCTTCTGCAGTTTCTTCTACCGATTTTGAAGACCTTCCCCCTGCAGCATTTGCATGTCCTCCACCTTCAAAATGAGTTCTTGCAAATATATTCACATCAAAGTTACCTTTGCTCCTAAAGCTCCATTTTCTTTCCTCTTCTCTATCAATTACGATGGCTGCCAATCGGATGCCTCTAATTGATAATAAATAATTAACAAGCCCTTCGGTATCCCCCGTTTTTAAATCAAAGCGGTAGATATCAGTTTTAGGGATGGCCATGATAGCAGTATTTAATTCAGGGAAAACCTGCATTCTATTTAAGAAAGCATTTCCCATAAACTTAAGACGCGCCTCACTTCCTTGATCGTATATATTTTCATGAATTTTAGCATGTTGTAAACCTAGCTCTTTCAAATGTGCAACAATCTTATGCACCGAAGCGGTGGTAGATGGGAATCTAAAAGACCCAGTATCCGTCATTAAGCCTGTATATAAACAGGTAGCAATATCAAGGTTTATCAAATTGCTATGTCCTGATTGAACGATAAAGTCATAGATCATTTCGCAGGTAGAACTCATTTTCACATCACTAATCCCGAAATGGAAATTGGGTGTATCTGGTTGTTGGTGATGATCAATTAAGATTTTAAGCGCCTTTGATGCAGCAATTACGGGCTCTAGGTTTTTTGTTCTGTGGAGAATATTAAAATCTAGACAAAACACATAATCAGCATTATTTACTAAATCTGTAGATTTTTCTCTATTTGCTTCAAAATCAATTACTTCATTTACTCCAGGCATCCAATCTAAGAATTGAGCCCAATTGGTTGGAGAAATTACAACAACATCATGTCCTAAGGATTTTAAGAAATGATAAAGAGACAAAGTAGACCCCATTGCATCACCATCTGGTTTTTGGTGACATGTAATAACGGCCTTAAATGGTTTATTTAGATTTGGGAAAAACTGTTCAATTGGTTGCATAAGGGCACAAATTTAGTGTAAAACCAATGTTTTTGTGTAATTTTGCGCCCAGAATTAGAAACATTATAATAAAATAAACATGAGCAACAGAACATTTACGATGATTAAGCCAGATGCAACGTCAAAAGGCTATACTGGTGCAATTTTAGACCAGATTATTCAGGCTGGATTTGCAGTGAAAGCGATGAAATGGATCCACTTAACACCTGCTCAAGCTGGTCAATTTTATGAAGTACATAAAGAAAGACCTTTTTATGGTGAATTAGTAGAATTTATGAGCAGTAGCCCAATTGTGGCAGCGATCTTAGAAAAGGAGAATGCAGTAGCTGATTTTAGAACTTTAATTGGCGCTACCAACTTTAAAGATGCTGCTGAAGGGACAATCCGTAAAAAATATGCAAGTTCAATTGGAGAGAATGCTGTTCACGGAAGTGATAGTGATGAAAATGCTGCGATTGAGGGAAACTTCTTCTTTAGCAACTTCGAGCGATTTTAGTTCAATCTTAAATAATTACTCGAAATAAAAAAGCCCTTACTAATTGTTAAGGGCTTTTTTAATAATGCTATTTCTTTGCTTTACGTTTTTTAGGCTTGCCGTATTTTTTCTTCATGGCGTCTTTATGATTCTTGCGCACATTTACCTTTTGATTCTTTAATGACTTCTCATGAAAAGCAGGCCCTGATTCTTCTTTTTTAGGTACTTTGATTTGAATTATTTTCATTCTCACTTTTGGCTTTTCATCCTCCGTTAAAATATCAGAAATTTCTAAATTTTCTGGCAAACTTGTAACCGGTATTGCTTGTTTCATTAATGATTCAATGGCTTCTCTTTCTTTAACTTCTTTTGGTGTTATAAAAGTGATGGCAATACCTTTTTTATCCGCTCTACCTGTTCGACCAATTCTATGAATATAATTTTCAGGTACATCAGGTGTATCAAAATTAATAACATGGGTAACTTCAGCCACATCTATACCACGCGCCATTACATCGGTTGAAATAATATATTTAAATACCCCAGCTTTAAATTGGTTCACTGTATTAAAACGATAATTCTGTTCTTTATTAGAGTGAATGACACCAACGATTTCCGGGAATTTTTCAATTAATTGATCATACAATTGATCCGCTAAACTTTTAGTGGCTGCAAAAATTAACACCTTCGTCATCGTTTCATCAGATGTTAATAACAATTCTAGTAAATTTACCTTGGTATTAAAGTTGGGAACCTCGTAACCAATTTGAATGATATTCTCTAATGGTGTACCTGTAGGTGCTGCTTCTACCCTTTCTGGAGCTGTAAAATAATCCTGCATTAATTGCTCTACTTCATCCGTGATGGTCGCTGAGAATAATAAATTTTGTCGCTTTTGAGGCAGCAATTCTAAAATGTTAGTGATTTGTTTTCTAAATCCTAAATTCAACATTTCATCCATTTCATCAATGACTAATTTTTTTATAGTCTTTGTTTTAATGGAACCATTCATGATTAAATCAAAAAGTCTTCCAGGAGTTGCAACAATAAAATCAGCACCATTTTCAACCTCAATGGCTTGGGTATTTATATTCACTCCTCCGAATACACCAACGGTGGTGACATTCATATATTTTGTCAACTTTTTGGTTGCTTCAACTACTTGCACCACCAACTCTCTTGTAGGCACTAATATTAAAACCTGAGGAGCTTTATTCTTATCAAATTTCCATTGTCTTAAACAAGGCAATAAATAGGCAAATGTTTTACCCGTTCCTGTTTGTGCAATTCCGCAAACGTCACGACCTGACATTACAATTGGGAAAACCCTATGTTGAATGGTGGTTGGTTTGGTATATTTTAAATCCTCCAAAGCATTCAATAAAGAGGCATTTAAATTTAAATCTGTAAAATTCATGACTACAAAGGTAAACTATTCTAAACATATCGGTATCTAAACGAAAAAAGGTGGTCAAATGACCACCTCCCTTCAATATAACTGTAAAAGACTATGCTAAATCAAAACGATCTAGGTTCATTACTTTAGACCATGCAGCAACAAAATCATGTACAAATTTTGCTTTAGCATCATCACATGCATAAACTTCAGCAAGTGCTCTTAATTCTGAATTGGAACCAAATATTAAATCAACTCTTGTTCCTGTCCATTTTACTCTTCCAGTTGCACGATCCGCTCCTTCAAATAATTGTTGAGAAGCTGAACTTGCTTTCCATGTAGTTCCAAAGTCAATTAAATTCACAAAGAAGTCATTGCTTAAAACACCTGGCTTATCAGTAAATACACCATGTGCAGATCCATCAAAGTTGGTATTTAAAACACGCATACCTCCAACTAATACCGTTAATTCTGGTGCAGTTAAAGTAAGTAATTGAGCTTTATCAATTAACATTTCTTCCGTAGAAACAATGCTGTGATTTTTTACATAGTTACGGAATCCATCTGCAAATGGTTCTAATACGCTAAATGATGCAACATCCGTTTGTGCTTCACTTGCATCAGCACGACCAGGTGTAAATGGAACCGTTACTGTATGACCACCATCTTTAGCGGCTTTTTCAATTCCAGCATTTCCAGCTAAAACTATTAAGTCTGCTAAAGAAATTTGTTTGCTTGAATTGGCAGCATTGAATTCTTTTTGAATGCTTTCCAAAGTATCTAATACTTTTGAAAGTTGACTAGGATTGTTAACAGTCCAAAACTTTTGAGGAGCTAATCGAATTCTTGCACCATTTGCACCACCTCTTTTATCTGATCCACGATAAGTAGAAGCAGATGCCCAAGCAGTTGAAACTAATTCAGCAATAGTTAAACCTGAAGCTAATATTTTAGTTTTTAATGCTGCGATATCATTTGCATCCACTAATGCATGCGTAACAGCAGGAATAGGATCCTGCCATACTAATTCTTCAGCAGGGACTTCTGTTCCCACGTATCTTGCACGAGGTCCCATATCACGATGTGTTAACTTAAACCATGCTCTTGCAAAAGCATCCGCAAACTGATCTGGATTTTCGTAAAAACGTTTTGAAATAGGTCCGTATGCTGGATCAAATCTTAAAGCTAAGTCTGTAGTTAACATGGTAGGTGCATGTGTAATAGATGCATCATGTGCATCAGGTACAGTTCCAGCACCTGCGCCAGCCTTAGGTTTCCACTGATGTGCACCTGCAGGACTCTTAGTTAATTCCCAATCGAAACCAAATAGATTTTCGAAATAATTATTGCTCCATTGTGTTGGTGTAGTTGTCCATGCTCCTTCTAAACCTGAAGTAATTGTATTCACACCATTACCAGAATTCAATGTGTTTTTCCAACCTAAACCTTGCTCTTCAATCGAAGCAGCAGCAGGTTCTTTACCAACATATTTACCTGGATCAGCTGCTCCGTGTGTTTTACCAAATGTATGACCACCTGCAATTAACGCAACTGTTTCTTCATCATTCATTGCCATACGCGCAAATGTTTCACGAATATCACGCGCTGATGCAATTGGATCAGGATTACCATTAGGCCCTTCTGGATTTACATAGATCAATCCCATTTGCACCGCAGCTAATGGATTTTCTAAATCTCTATCTCCACTATATCTTTTATCACCTAACCATTCACGCTCATTTCCCCAATACACATCTTCCTGTGGTTCCCATACATCTTCACGTCCACCAGCAAAACCAAATGTTTTAAAGCCCATTGATTCTAAAGCACAGTTACCTGCTAAAATCATTAAATCGGCCCAAGATAATTTTTGACCATACTTCTTTTTGATAGGCCATAATAATAATCTTGCTTTATCTAAATTGGTATTATCAGGCCAGCTATTTAATGGTGCAAAACGTTGCATACCAGCACCTGCACCACCACGACCATCTGTAGTACGATAAGTACCTGCACTATGCCAAGCCATACGAATAAAGAAAGGTCCATAATGACCATAATCCGCAGGCCACCACTCT
>DAIUEC010000043.1:0-19452 GCA_036845345.1 Sediminibacterium sp. | reverse complement strand
ACCTGTGTTACGCTAGGCATAATCACAATACGAATACGTCTATTATTTAAACGACCTGCCTTGGTTTTATTATCATCTACTGGAATAAATTCACTACGTCCAGCAGCAATGATACGCTTAGGATTAATTTTGTATTTTGTTTGTAATATTCTTGCAACAGCAGTAGCACGATTCACACTCAAATTCCAGTTATCATTTTTATTGCCCTTAAATGATTTATTATCAGTATGACCTTCAATCATAAAACTTAAATCAGATTGTGCTTGTAACAAACCGGCAATGGTTGCCAATATTTGATTTGATTTTTTTGACAATCCCTTACTACCACTCTTAAATAATATTTTATCTGAAATTTCAATAAACACAAAGCCTTTGTTTAGTTTAACATCGGCATCAGATGCAGTATATTTTTTCATATCTGCTTTAAACCCTTCTAGCCATAAATTTCTTTCACCGTTACTGCCCTTGGTTGTTTGAATTCCTGCTAGTTCCGACTTACTCAATAGTGAAAGCCCTAACATTTGATTTAAAAATACCTCACCTTCTGTAATCACAGGAGGCTTATCGGCTAGTGCTCGATAGTAACTAACACTGTCTTTTAAATTATTTACATTGTTATTTAATACGCTTATGTTAGTTGTAAAATTAGCTACCGTATCATTTAGTTTATTATGTAAACTATCGTATTTGTGACCAAGCATAGAATTTGCATCCAAGGCCTCATTTAATTTACCAGGAGGCACGCAGGAACCAAGAAAGATAATTGTTGCAATTGTTGTTATATATTTTTTCATTGTTATTTATTAATTAATTTATAAACCGAATCTTAATTTAAATGCATTATAGTTTGTAGTAATTTCAGAAAGTGACAATGCTCTATTATACATATTTACACTTGAATAATCTCCATATACCCCATCTGACATATCCCATCTATGAGCAATATAATATCCAGGTGAAGTTGATCTTAATGTAATATTTGTTGTGCTTGATCCCAACAATGAACCATTTCTGTATAGTGATAAAATACTACCATTATAAGTAGCTATAATTTGAACCCAATTATTTAAATCAGACCCATAATTAGTCGCATTTTCATATGTACCCCAGCCTCCCATAGCAGCAGTATACCGATAACTATTATTAGCAGCTCCTGACCACGCTCTTGCATTATATGCCAAGGCCATATTCACCGTTCCACCTGAAACTTTTTCAGAGAAAAGACATGGAGCATAATTTGTGTTTCCTGGAACTGTTGGATCATAATCTCCTTTTGTTCCGGCCATTTTAACCCAAATTTCAACAGTAAAAGAAGTCAAATTAGCAAACCCAGTTGTTGAAGATGCATTCCCACCTGTATTAGGAAATCTTATAACACCTCCATCATTACTTACGTAAGTACCACTACTTATTGAAAAATTAGAAACTGCATTCCCACTTATTAAATTTGTCCAAATAGCGCCTGTCCCTGGATAACTTGCAGGATTTGCTGCATCCAAATTTAATATCAATCCTGTTTGAACAATGTTAGGAGCTTGAAATGGGGTCGAAGGTGTAACGTAATTATTATTTCCCTTAAAAAAAGATTCTTGTGCATTTGCAATGATTGCAGCAAGAAAAAATAATATTGTAAATGTTTTTTTCATAAGCATTTATTATAAACCAAAACGGGTTTTAAGTGAATTAAAATTATTAGTTATTTCTGCAGAAGTTAGTGCACGATTATATGATTGAAATGAAGCAATACCTCCCAACCAACTCCAACCAAAATCATTTGCACCTGCACCTCCTATATATAATGACGTATTATCATTTCTAATAGGCGACCAATACACAGCAGTACCCTTTAAAACTCCATCAAAATAAAACGAGGATGTATTAGCTGTTGCATCTGCAACTACTGTATAATTATGCCAATTCGTATCTAATATCATTAATGATGTATTCAGATTAGTATTACTTAAATTTTTAAATGGAGAGTTCTCTGAATCCCAAATATTCCAAAAACAAGCGTTGTTATAAAAAAACATATCTGGGCCACGACCATCTGGTCCGGCATTAAATAACATACAACTTAATTGATTTACCGAACTCACTTTTGCCCAAACATTAAACGTCATAGAATTAGTCTTTGCCAAAGGAGCTGTTATATAACTAGCAGCTGACTTAGTGGTAAAATTAAAATATGACACCCTAGCATCACTAGTAAAAGTTGCACCTGATATAGTTCCATTATTGCTACCAACAATGTCATACCAAATATTTCCAGCACCTGGAAAAGAAGTTGAATTATTGGCATCTAAATTTTGAATAAGTCCATTTGCAATAATATTAGTAACTATAAAAGGAGCCACATAATTGTTTTGACCACCAAACAAAGTTCTTTGGGCATTTGTTACAAATACAAAAAGAGAAAATAATATGGTGAATATTTTTTTCATTTTTTATAAACCAAAGCGGGTTTTAAGGGCGTTATAGTTTGAACTAATCTCTAAAGTTGTAAGCGCTTTATTATATATTAAAATATTAGCAATACTTCCAATCCATTTAGGAGCAACGTCTGCAGGCCATCCTGAGCTGGCAATATAAAATGATCTTAGAATACCTCCATCAACTGATGCCGTATTAGTAGTGGTAGCCACTTGATTATTATTAAGATAAATGGTCCAAGTATTCCCCGACCTTGTCATTACAATATTTTGCCAAGTTTGCGCAGTGGTTGTTACACCTACTATTGGATTTGTTGTACTATTATTAACAAAAAAATCAACTTTATTTGCAGAGTTATTTTGTGCAAACACCCAATTATTTGTGGTCCAACTATTATTAGATAAATTCCCAAAAAGTCTAGTATTATTATTGCTAGCTGATGCAAGTTGCCACAAACTTATTGTAAAATTTGAATTACCGAAAATTAAATTAGAAGTTGGGCTATTTATAACACCATAGTTAGCGCCGCTAAAAATAATGGATCCCTGATTTGCCGAGCTAAAAGCAGTAGTATTTACAAAAGTGACATTGTTATTATTCCCACTTAAATCAGTCCATGTAGTTCCAGTTGCTGTTCCAGAATAGCTTAAAGGATTCGAGGCATCTAAATATAAAATTAAACCGCTAGTAGTAATATTTGGTGGGACTAATGGTGCAACATAATTATTTTGATCACCAAACATAGTTCTTTGTGCATTAGAAAAAAATGCAGAAAGGATAAGTATTATGGTAAAGAATTTTTTCATTTAAACTTTATAAACCGTAATAAGCTTTTGTTGTATTGAAATTGCTTAATATTTCAGCATCCGTTAAAAATCCATTATAGATTTGAACTGAACCTAGTCCTCCGTGAAAATTTGGATCTCCGAATCCCCAATTAGATCTTCCTATATAACAATTTGTACGCGTAATATTTGTTGGAATTGGATAATTACTCCTTGTTCCACTTGGTTGACCATCTACATAAATGGTTGCAACCTTTGTACTAACATTATAAGTTGTACAAACAAAATGCCAAGCATTTAATGTCAATACCGTGTTAGCCTGAAACTGTGAACCCTGAATATACAAGCCAGGTGCTCCTGAGGTTCCGTATGTATTTGAAAGTAAAATATTATACTGTCCCGCACCATTTCCAAAGTCAATAATTCTATTCCAGTTTAATACTTCGATAGGATATACCCAACTTTGGATCGTAAATGATGAGCCGCTGAAATAAACACCATTTTTTGCTTGAGCATAGTTTGCATTACCTCCAGGAAAATTAAGTGCCCCACCATTACCCGTTCCATAAGCTAATGACCCATATAAAGTGGCATCATTATGATTACCTGACAAATCATACCAAGTAGTTGGATTACCAGTCTGTGCTAAGGAATTTGAATTACGCGCATCCAAATTTAAAACAAGGCTTCCGCCATTAGTAGGCGCAGTGACAACATTAATATCATTACTTGTAATAGGCGCAATATAATTATTTTGACCACCAAACATGTTTCTTTGAGCATTTGAGACAAATGCGCAGAGAATAAACAATATGATTAAAAGATTTTTCATGTAATTATAAAAATTGATTTTTTATACATCTACAGGAAAGACCCTGCCTTTTATATAAATTAGTATCGGTCCAAACATTGCTTCCGTTAACTCCAAAGTATTGAACAGAACCATTTGTATTTGCAGTTTGAGTTAAATAAAACCCCCCTGATCCTTTAGCAGTAAAACTAGCACCACTACTGCTAAAACTTTCTAGCCAACCTGGCATTGTAAGTTTTAAACTGTACCCAAATGCACCACTAGCGTTATTAGAAGTAAAGTTTGCTTGTTCAGCTTGCCATTCGGCTAAAGTTGGGATTCTAAATCCTGCAGGACAAGGATTGCTAGTGGGATTAGCCCCAGTCCATAATGTATTATCTGCTGTAATTAACCAATCATTCGAACCATCTATCGGCGCAATCCATAATCCATTTGATGGAATGTTAGTTGATGATTTTGTATTTGTAAACCCAGTACTATTATTATTTGTCAAATATTTTGCTTGGTGTCCATCTGCAGGTCGACCCCATTGATAGTAATCTCCATAAGCAGATGCATCAGTAGAACTTTGTGCTACTCTTGTCGCACCAAGATTTCTGTCAATCCATATTCTACCAGTTGCAGTCGTAACTGTACCATAAACCCAAGGTTTTGATAAAAGCAAACCTCTATCATCAACACCATTTCCATTATTTATTGCCCCCTCAGTACTAACCATTGTTGTAGATCCTTCAACTATGGTCATTCGGCCATCTGCAGTTCTCCCACAATTATAAATAGTTGTAGCTGTTGAGGTATTTGAACATGTTCCTGTAGATACCTGCACTAGATAAGATCCGCTAGTTGTTGGAGTATAGCTATTACTTGTTGCACCTGAAATAACAACATTGTCTTTATACCAAGCATAGGATGTTAAGCCTGAAGTCGTAGTTAAAGTTGTTTTATTGATACATGCATCGCCATTCACCACAATAGTTGCATCTGGCAATTGATTAATAGTTACTGTTATTTTATTTGATAATACACCTGCTGCACTTAATCCGAATCTAGTGGCATAGGAATTATAATTTTGTGTAATTTCAGATTGAGTCAAAGCTTTATTGTAAAGCAACATGACATTCATTATTCCGTTCTCCCAATGTTCACCACTCGGTCCCTTACCAACCGAAATAGGCGAAGTTGCAATCGTCCCAGAAATGGAAGCTCCTACACCATAGGGTGCTGCTTGCAGATAACTTGAAAGTTTATTGCCGGATCTTACCAAAGTAAGCATGTAATAGTTTCCAGTTACCATTTGTGATTCAGCATCCGTATTAATTATGAAATTAAACCAGCTACCCCAGCTAAAGGCAGGCTTTCCACTAACAGTAGCAATCCAAAAATCATTGTAAGAACCCACCCCATATAAAAAATCCCATCCATTTGTTGATTGATCTGGCGCTTTAAATATACTTGACCAAGTAAAATCTCCATTAAAGGGTGGAGATGAAAGTGTATGCGTGCCGTAACCTGTTCCTAAACTATTAAAAGAAATACCTCCCCCATTGACATTTGAATATCCAGTTCCAGATAAAGTAACTTTGTTGCCATTCCCGGTTAAATCGGTCCATGTATTTCCACTTCCATTATAACTACTAGCATTACCTGCATCCAAATTCGCAATTAGATTACTTGTAACTTTAGTAACGGATGAAATATCGAGTGCAGCGGAAACATATATTTGATCGTTATTATTTAATGTAGTTGTTGAATAAGTAGCAGAATTCGCTCCTGTTATAGCAACATTATTTTTATACCATTGATAAGTAGGAGTACTCGTAAAATTATAAAAATTGGCAGTGAATGTTACTGAAGTCCCTGAACAGCTTGTATTATTTGTAGCAGATGATGTTATTGATACCCCTGGGGAAAAATAAGTTGCAGTTTGATTAGCTTCTAATGGATTTCTCTCTGCATCAACCAATTGTTTTGGAAATATTATGGCTTCAGAAATATTTCCAACAAAAGAAAAAGCCCCATATCCTCTAGCACTACCTATATAAATTTTAGATCCACTCGTATTAGTAAGTCCACATGTACTACCAGAATTAGTCTTCAACACCCCATTTATATAAGTATTTGAGAGATTTGTAGTACTATTCACAAATATATTACTGACTATTTGAGGATTTGTTGAAACTATGCTTGTTCCAGGTTGACAACCAGCCCCATCTGATTGATAGCCTACCCCATTTGCGCCATATGAAAGATTGTATCCAGGATATTGAATTCCATTTGCAGTACCAATAATCCCTCCAACAGAGGCAGTTGTATTTAAATTTTGAACTACTGCGTTTACTGTCGCACCCGACTGTGCACTAAAATCAACAGTATTTGAAGATGTCAACAACGATGTACTTCCAGAGAAATAAATAGTGGGTTGTCCGTAAAATGTATTTATAATTCCTGCTGTAATAATATTTGCAGTAGAGCTATTTGATAAAACATGAATTGCATTGCCACTTTGATCGTACCAAACTGCAACGGTTGCATTGGTAGAACTCGTTATGATTGAACTTAACATATTTGATCCAAATGCAGCTACTTCATCATTATAATTCGTTATTGCAGCTGAAATTTTTGAACTTAAACTAAAGTTTTTCGAATTTACATCAGGATAAACATCATAAAAAGAAGTACCTACTTTAATTCTCACTAAAGGACCAGTATAACTAGTGCTCAATTGTCTTAGTGAATAAGCAACGGAAGCGCTGGTGCTATTTGTTAATCCAATTTTATCTAATGTATTTTGTGCTTGTAAAATATTTACAAACGAGCAGAGAACAGATAATATGGTAAGAAACTTTTTCATTTAATAAATTTAGAATGAACGAATTGCTCTGACTGCGAAAGTGCTTGCCTTCTGTTCATAATATTGTGAAGGAGAACCAATATTCTGTCGAATAGCTAAATTTATATCTGCTTGAGAAGAAGTCCAATAGGTATTAGCTCCAAAAGCCTGAAATGAAGTTGCTCCATATGCATATATATATAGTGCTATTCCACTTCCATATGCTTGACCATCCCAAGAACCAGAAAGTTTTAACAGTTCACTAGCACTAGGTAAATACCAATCATTAAAACCTCCACCTGTATATGCTCTAGCCAAACCAGCAGCATAACTATTTGAAACCCCTTGACTAGCTATAATTGCATCTGTATTTGTACTACCTGTTCCAATATTGCTACCTGTACTTATTGAAATATTAGTACCATTATTCCATCTAATACCTAAGCTTTGATCTACAAGTGCTACTATCAACCCATGTTGAACATTCACATCATATCCTGCATCACCTGGTTTAAGAATATAAAAAATAACTCCTCCTCCATAAAATTGTCCTAGTGTTTTTGGGGGGTCTTGAGTAGTAAAATTTACTACATTACCATAACTAGTTCCAGCTTTATTAACTATAAATGACTTAGCATAATAGGTAGTTGATGAACTCAGACCAGTTATTGTTGTTGTATAAGTTCCAGCAGAAACATTTGATTGCAATGTAGCTGTTGTATAAGTTCCAAAATTAAAATCTGTACTATAAATAACTCCAATACTTGATGTTATCGCATTTGTTGCACTAATTATCCCACCAAGTACCGCAGTAGTAACACCAGTGGCTCCCGAAGAAGTGGTTAATCCAGTTATGTTATACAATTTCCCCGCAAAATCTCTACCTGTTCCAAAATTTGCGCCACCTTCAGGACTAATTGCTAAGTTTGAATTTGAAGTTGTATTCATTTTCCCATCACTACCTACGGCACAATTATAAATAGTTGTAGTTGAAGATGTATTTGAACAAGTTCCATTTGAAACAGTCACTAGATAAACACCACTTGCACTTGGTGTATAAGTGTTACTAGTAGCCCCTGAAATAACTACGTTATCTTTATACCATGCATAAGAAGTTAAACCAGAAGACGTAGTTAAAGATGTTTTATTAATGCATGCATCTCCATTCACGGTAACATTTGCAGAAGGCAATGCATTGACAGTAGATGTTATTGAATTTGAAGTTATACTTGTTGAACTGCTTAATCCAAATCTTGTTGCAGTTGCATTATAATTTTGAGTTATCTCACTTGATGTTAATGCTTTGGTATAAAAATAAGCGGCACCCATTTTACTATTAAATGGTGTACAAGCGCCTCCATCTCCATAATTATCTCCAATCGCTGTATAAGAACCATTTGGAATAGCTGGTGAGCTAAAAGTTGCAATGTTAGCTAAAGTCCCATTTATATAATATTTATAAGTGGTTGGAGAAGTTCCTGTAATTACCATCGTACATAATTGCCACCCAGTTAAAAAATTACTGGTACCTGGATTACTTCCTAACCAACTTTGGCCTGCCAATAACATTCCTGGGAATGAAGATCCGCAAAATCCACCACCTCCTCCAGCACCATAAGTATATCCATTACCTGCACCATTTTTTATAAAAGAACCTTGAGTAGTGCCAGGTGTAATATATACCCATGCCGACATTGTTACTTCGGTTGTTGCCGATGTTACTTTATTAATCAACATTGGATTTGCTGTTCCATCAAATTGAAAATAACCTCCATTGCTTGAATTATAGGTTTGATGGGAATTAAAAGTTGCATGATTTCCTTTACCACTTAAATCTGTCCATGTAGATCCTGATCCCGAATAGCTAGTTACATTTCCTGCATCAAGCCATAATGATAAAGAGTTATCACTAACAATACTTGATGAAGTTGAACAAGTAACATTGATTACATCATTATTACTTAAAGTAGTGGCTGAATAAGTCGAAGCATTTGCTCCACTAATTGCAACACTATTTTTATACCACTGATAGGTTGGAGAAGTTAATCCACTTGTAACAGCAGTAAATATAACATTGGTTCCAGCACAAAAAGCACCAGCTGCACTTGATGTGACAGTAACAGTTGGAGGAAAGAATATAGATTGACTAGCCTCTAAAGTAGTTTGCTCTGTAGTTGTTAAATTTTTTGCAAACATTAAGACTTCCGAAATATTACCATTAAATTGTCTAGCTGCAAAATTTCCCCTCATGCCAATATACATCTTATCTGCAGTACCATTTGAAGTATTCTGTGCAGCTTTAGTTCCTTTTACTACTCCATTTAAATAAATATACGAATTGGCAGTTTTGCTTATTAATCCAGTAACAATTTTAAGATCAGTTGTATTCTCATTTGTAGTAGCTCCATTTCCTCCTGATGCATCTATCCAATATCCTTTAATAGTAGAAGTAGGATCATAACAAAGGCCCCAACCGCCATTATCACCTGTTGCAATAATTCCTGATATATAGTCGATACTAGCTACATTTTGCACCACTGCATTTATTGTAGCCGCAGTTTGTGCACTATAATTAACAGTTACAGAGGAAGTTAAATAAGAAGTACTTCCATTAAAATATACCGTTGGTTGCCCATTTATTAAATTAATAACTCCAGCAGTTATAATTTTTGCAGTAGAGGTGCTAGATAAAACATTTACTCCATTACCACTTTGATCGTACCAAATTGCTACCGTTGCATCAGTAGCACCGGTTATAATTGTACTTAATGCATTTGCTCCTGCTGCTGCCATAGCAGCATTATAAGTGCTTATAGACGCAGAAATTTTTGAACTTAAACTGAAATTTTTAGTACTTGCATCTGGATAGACATCATAAAACAGTGAACCTACTTTTATCCTAACTAAAGGTCCAGTATAAGAAGAACTTAATAAACGCAATGAATAAGCAACGGATGCTTGCGTTGTATTTGTCAGCCCAACATTATCTAAAGTGTTTTGAGCATTAACAAAATTTGAACAAAGCAATAATCCTAATATTACTAATGCATTTTTAAGTTTCATTTTAAAAAATTCAATTTTCATATTTATTAATAAGCATAGTCAAATTGAATACGATCTCCCACAACCAATGTATAACTATTATTTGCCGAAGCTGTATAAGTTACTGTTGTTCCACTTATTGAATAAGCACTATTATTAGTTCTTGTTCCATTAATATACATCCAAACATTTGGTTTTATATTAGGATATACGGTTGTATTGGTAATTGGAGTTTGCGTTAAAGTGAAACTTGTTTGGCCAGCTGTTGCAGTAAATTGATCCGAAGTAGGTTTAGAAACCGCTGAAGCTGTCCATGATAATGTACCACTTCCCAATGAAGTTAAAACTTGGCCTGATGTTCCAGCATGTGTATTCGGATAAGTTACTGTACCTGCAGTTAAGGTTCCACTTGTATTTACATTGGTCACTAAGGTATTACCCAATTGGATAGTATTACTGTTTGAAACGATAGCACTGTCCCCAATTGCTGTTGCATTTTCTAGATTACCAACTGCTACCCCTGCATAATTACCAATTGCTGTATTATGATTTCCAGTTGAATTTGTATATAAAGATCTTCTACCAATAGCTGTATTAAACCAACCTGTTGTGTTAGCATTTAAAGCTCTTCCACCAAATGCATTGTTATATGAACCTGTAGTATTTGAAATGAGTGAATTATAACCAAATGATCCATTATCTGTTCCATACGTATTTTGCGACTGTGAATTATAACCTACAGCAGTGCTATTTGAACCTAATGTATTATTTAAAAGTGTATTATTACCAATCGCAACATTATAATTACCTGTTGTATTATTTGATAATGAAGCTATACCTGTCACCGTATTTGACATTGATCCGGCTCCTAGTCCAATTGTCAAACCATTTACTTTTAAATCATAAGCCCCTAAATTAACAGCTTGGTTTGCCCCAGTGTAAGGAACACCTGTAGTTCCGCTACTTGCAATTGTAATAGCTCCAGAAGTATTTGTAATGGAAATACCTGTACCTGCAGTCAATGTAGTTCTTGAAAAACCAGTACCATTACCAATGTCTATTTGTCCATTACTAGGTGTTGTTGTAACACCCGTTCCACCATTTGCAACAGGAACTGTTCCTAATGAAAGGGCATTGCTTGAAATACTTAATGGACTCGATGCAGAAGTCACACCAGTTACAGGTGCCGCAGTCCATATTGGCAATCCAGATGCTAAAGTTAATATTTGACCATCCGTTCCTTTAGCTAATAAACTTGTAGCACCCGATCCTGTTTGATATGGAATAGATCCTGATGCACCACCAGCAATGTTTGTTGCTGTAAAACTAGCTGCATTACCATATCCTTGACCCACATTCCAATAAATATTAGATCCTTCAAAGTAAAAATTGATAATGTCTTTTGCTCCCACTGAGGAAGATAAAGCAATGGAACTTGTTGATGTTGAACCTAATACTTTATTGGTTACTCCAACAATTGTTGGTAATGTTAATGTATTATTTCCTGTCCCTTGTGTAACTACTAAAGTTCCATAAGCTCCAGCTGTTGGCGTTGATGTAAAACTTAAAGTTCTATTTCCATTTAATGTCACACTTGCATTTAATCCTAAAGCAGGATTCCATGAAATTGTTGATCCATCTGTTAAAGCTTGTGGAGTGGATGCATAAATTGGCGTATTCACACTCGTTGCAGTTAAAGCACCAGTGTTAATACTACCTGTAGTTACCGTACCCGTAAATGTTGGAGAAGCTAATGGAGCTGCGCCTAAATTAGTTAATGCAGTCGTAGCTGATGTTGCTCCGGTTCCACCATTTGTAATTGCCAAAGTTCCAGTAACACCTGTAGCTAAATTTGTAGTTACAGAAGAAGCAGTTGCAGCTGCTCCATACCCTTGCCCTATATTCCAATAACAAATTGTTCCATCATAATAAAAGTTCAAGATATCTTTTGCATTTGCCGCTGCCGATAATGCAACTGTTGTTGTAGAGGTAGATCCTAAAATCTTATTTGTAATTCCTGTAAATGAAGGCAAAGTAATTGTTCTTCCTCCTGTAACATCCTGTGTTAAAACAACTGTTCCATAAGATCCAATTGGTGGCGCAGAAGTAAAACTAAGCGCACTATTTTGTGTCAAAGTAATAGCTGCATTTAATCCTTGTGCAGGATTCCAATTGATTGTAGAACCCGTATAAGTTAATGTTTTTGGAGTAGATGCATAGGTAGGTGCTGTTACACTAGTTGAACTTAAAGCACCTGTATTAATTGCGTTTGTAGAAACTATTCCTGTAAATGTAGGTGAAGCTAAATTTGCTTTTAAATTTAAAGCAGTATTTATATCTGCACTATTCGCTTTTAAATCCAATGCGGATTGTGTAGCTGTAGAAACAGGCTTACTCGCATCAGTGGTATTATCAACATTGCCTAAACCAATATCTGATTTAGCAATTGTGACATTGCCACTATATCCATTTACTGTTTGCACAGGTGGCGCTGGTGTTAAAAGTTCAATCCAATTTGCTAAAACAGATGGATCATTTGCAGCTAACACATAATTCTTATTTACGTCCGTTCTAATTACAACACTTCCTATTACTGCACTACTTAACGAAAGCATTGCTGCTTGACTACTTAATACTTTTACACTTGAAAAAGAGATTGCTGGAATTTGATCAGTTGGTACTTTACCTAATGCATTCAAACTAGCTACCCCAGTTGCAACACCAACTTTATTTGCATCTAACTTTAAATTTAAAGCTGCTTGTGTAGGATTTGAAACTGGCTTTGTTACGTCACTTGTATTATCTACATTGCCTAACCCAATATCCGACTTAGCAATATTTACTGCACCAGTATATCCGTTCACTGTTTGCACAGGGGCAGCAGGAGTCAATAATTCTACCCAGTTGCTTAAAGTACTCGCAGGGGTTGCACTTAATACGTAGTTTTTATTTAAATCTGTTCTAATAGCAATACTTCCTACTGTTGCACTTGACAAAGCCATCATGTCCGCATCAGATCCTACTACACTAGTTGATGATAAAGTAACTGGAGGTAATTGACTAGAAGGTATAATACCAGAAGAATTTAATGTAGCAATACCGTTAGCAATACCTAATTGAGAGGCGTTCACTTTTAATGCCAAGCCAGCTGTTAAATCTGCAACATTTGCTTTTAGATTTAAAGCACTTGTTACATCACTCGCATTTGCCTTCAAATTCAACGAAATGGTTACTGCACTTGCGTCCGCTTTTAAGTTAATACGATTAGATAAATTACTAGTATCAATCGTCACAGCACCAGTTGAAAAATTATAACTAGCCAACTGTGCAGGTGTGACATATTTAGTGGCACTATCTGCAATATTTAATTTAGAAGCAATTGCATTCGTAATGGGCGTTTGGTCAAAAGTCTTAGCAGCTAATTGTGTTGGCGTCACGTAACCATTAGTACTATCAGCAATATTTAATTTATTATTTAAGGAAGTAGTAACCTCAGTGGCAACTGCTTTTAAATTGATACGATTAGATAAACTTGTAGTATCAAATGTCTTTGCTGCTAATTGCGTTGGTGTTACATATTTTGCACTATCAGCTACATTTAACTTAGTTGATAATTTAGTATCTACGTTTGTATATAAAGAAGTTACTGCAGTTGTTTTTGCATAAGGAAGCAACATTTTAGCACTGTCCGATACATTTACTTTAGTATCAAAGCCTGCTACATTCGCGGCAAAAAATGAAAATGGTACTGCACCAAAACTGGTCGTTCCCATATCCACCCATTCCTTTGTATAATCCCAACTTGCACTACTTCCAATTGGCGTAATGGAAACTTTTAAATTTAAAAAGAAAGGTCCTTTTGACCAATCTATTCCATTTAAGTTAGCAGCTGTTCCTCCTACTCTAGTTCCGTTACCAATACTTACACTAAACACACCAGTAGCATCCGTGTTTGCTTGATGCTCTTCGGTTAAAACTTTGGTGCCAGTAACAGTAGTTTGAATAATACTTGTTTGCACAAATATTTTTCTGTCCTTAGCAGGATTTGAAAAATTATCTCTAGCCACCGCTTGGAAAAATATTCCGTTCGTAGTTTGAGCAAATAACTGATTGGCACTAATTGTCAATACAATTGCAAGTAGTAAAGTGCTTAATTTAGTAAAATTGGATTGCTTCATATTGTAGGAATTATAAGTCTTAATTATTTTTATTTTTTGTTCTTTATTTCTTGATCTGTATTTATTATTATACATTTTTAATTGGCTTTAATAAACTTTAAAGCGTCTTGGTATTTATCGGATTCAATTTGGATAATATAGCTACCTGAGATCAACGAGCCCATGTTCATTATCTTTCCTTGGTATATTTCATAACCCGTAGCGGTGGTTGTAATATATTTTTCACCCTGACTGCCCCACACTGTTATGGAGAACTTGTCATTTAAAGGAGGCGTATTAATGAACTTCACTTTTGTATTAGCGGCCACTGGATTTGGATATAGTTTAATGCCGAGTGTATTAAATTGGGTACTTACTTCACAGTTCACAGCAAATAAACCTGTACCTCTTTCACCAGTTAAAACTGCTGTTCCATTTTGTACATTTAAACAATTAGCAGTACTTGTAAAAGTAACTGCCATGCTATTGTTAGACATATTTTGGATAGATCCAATACTGCTCATGATAAAAGAACCACTTAGCTCCTGCGCTTCTATACTTTGGGGGAAGGAAAATGCTATTATTGCAATGAGCAAGTAAGCTTTAGTTTTTTTAAACCTAATATTCATTATTTAATTAATTATTGGGTTTATTTATTGGTGAAATACATTTGAGTGGCTGCACCACTCGTTACTTGTTTAGCAAGTATCATTTTACTATCCCCAACTGATATAATATTATAAAACACTTCTAATGGATTGCCATTAGCGGTTTTCACTTGAACATGTATTTGTGATTTACTATTAATTAGTTCAACCGTGTAAGTACCTGTTAAGCCATCAGAGTCTTTAACGCTTCCGTCCTTTAGGTAGCTTACAAAATAAGTAGACTGACCAACATATGACTTGGTTGTACTACCTGTAACGCTATAATCTAAATACCATGTTTTATTCGTAAGCATGTTATTCATCACATCCGTTTGTGTAGTAGGAGTCTCCTTATTACACGCAACCAGTGTTAGTGTAAAAGCCGCGATTAATAATGTATAAAGTTGTTTCATGGTATATGTTTTGTAGTCTTACTTTCTTTAAGTTTAATTAGCTTAATTTTTAGAATAAATCTTTTACTTTGATAGACATGCCTAATTCAAATCGATTAAGCGTGGTAGGAACTGATGAACTAAATAAATTAGTACCTAGCTTATAATGGGCATATAATACATAGTAGCCTTTATTATCAAACTCAGCACCAAGGTCACCATTGATATACGTTCTATTGCCTGCACCATTAATTAAATGTTCCGCACTAATGGCTGATATTTTATAATCCAAGCTAGGACCTGCCACCGCGTAAAATTTATACTTACGCATTTCGTTTACAGGCAACAACATTTTGTAATGTGCAGCAACACTTAAAGTAGTAAACTGATTGTCTGCTTTAAAATGTGTAAAATCATCTACAAAAGGTGCTTGTGTATATTTGTTTTTGTACAAAGTACCTGCGCTTACTCTGTTCACAGAAAAGCTTACTGAATAAAAATGTTTTTGATTGTAAATACCATCGTATCTAAAACCACCACTATAACCAGGCTTAAAAACATTATTGTTTACGCTGTTAAATAAATAATTAATTGGTGCAGTAATACCAGCATCATTCACCGACTGATTGTTTAATGTCAATGCCCCAAATAAAGACAAGTTATTATCTAAATGACTTTTGAATTTACTTGTCTGAGCAGTTGCAACATTAATGAAAGCAATCGCTACTATTAATAAAAGAAAATGTTTTGTAAAAATTGATTTTCGAATCTGCATTGTATTCCTTTGTGATGATTAATGCACAAAGAACGTTAAGCAGAAAATATTCTACGTTAAAGTATTTTAACGTTTAAATAAATATGATAAATCTTATACTAGTTTAATAAAATCATTTATTAATACCATATATAGAAATATTTCGCCGTGTAGTAAACTGTTTTGTTTAATGAGATCAAACTAATTTTCGATTCTTCTTAACATTAGATAAATGTACTGGTGTAATTCTTAAATATGAAGCAATAATATGCTGAGGTATGCGCTGATGAATATTAGGAAAGTTGGACTCTAAAAGATTATATCTTTCCATCAATGTTTTTGTATCATTATCAATTATAAATTCAACCAGTTCCATAGAATGTGATTCCGCTAAATATCTAGCTACTTTATGGGCATCTTTACTTTGATTTTCCATAAATTTTAATGCAGAAAAAGGGATTTTAATCATTTCACAATCTTCTAGACACTCGATATTTACAACCGCTCTGTGATCATCTTTAAAATTATGAATAGCATACCCTGTTATCAACATATTTTCCATCCTAAACCCATAAGTTCTTATTTGACCATCATTACTTATAACATAATTTCTTATGATTCCCTTTGAAATGAAGTATATATTGTTTTGCTTTTCTCCCGCCTTCATGATTTCAGCACTTTTTGGAAATGTAACAAATTCGCAGAACTGAATTAATGTATTTAAGTCGGTTTCGTTAAATCCATAAGAAGAAACAAATTGCTTGAATTTCTCAAATGCTTTGTTCATAAAAAAGTTAGGGTTTAAAATTCATCAAAATAACTATGTAGAAAATATTCTACTTGGGTGCAATATGTATAATTATAAAAAAAGCCCCAAATCGGGGCTGTGTACTTTATAAGTTTACATTGTGAAATGGTTATATGCACAATTGATAATCAACTACTTAATAGTATTAATAAAATCACTTGGCGTCATGCCTACATATTTCTTAAAATAATTATACATGCTTCTTCGGGTACCAAAACCAGACATTTCAGACAAAGCTTCAATCGTAAAGGACTCGTATTTCTTTGACCTTAATAACTGTTTTAAATACTCTACCCTATTTTGATTTAATAATTCAGTAAAGTTTTGATCTAATTGGGTTTTAAAAAATACTAAAACCTCCTCTTTACTGCGGTTTAATTTTAAAGCAAAATCATCCAGGTTTGCATCTAAATTTAAAAAATATTGATTTTTATAAAATAGAAATTCAAAATCCTCAAATGAAATAGCATTTGGCTTAACTAATAATTCATTGATTTTTAAGTTAGCCACATTGTCATCTAAATATTTTGGCCTAAAGGCAATAAATAAAAGTAAAGTTAATCTGATAATGATAAGAATAAATCTAGAGTCAAATTGATGCGCTGACACTTTTTTATAGTACAGCAAAACACCTGATACTTGGACCAATACAATAAAAAATAAAAATAGAATTAATAAAATAGCCCACTTTTTAATTTTTACACGATACAAATTGTTATTATTATTCTTTTTGAAAATAAAAAATAAATTATAAACCATTGTGATGATGAAAAAAGCTGATTTTATTAAAAATTTAATTTTTTCTAATACCCCAACTTCATTAATGAATTCACCATTGTTTATAATTGCAGAGCGTGATCCATACAGATAGGTTATTAAGAAGAAAGTGTATAATACTACTTCCAATATAATTACTACTTTAGGGATTTTTTGAATGGATATAAAAAAAAGAAGATTCGTAAAAGTCAGAAAAGCAGTAAACCCTATAATTGATCTAGTTAAATTATAACTATATCCAAATTCATTTAAAAAATCAAACAAGCTACTAGAGGTAATTAAAAGGATTAATAGAATAATATTAATTTTTACACTAGAATACCTTGGGCCACCTTTCAAATTTTCAATAATTGAAAAGATCCCTACCATGACTAATCCAAAGAATAAATATGAATACATGGCACTAAATTAACACCTAATAATTAGAAAATTAAAATAAAAAAAAGCCCCGACAAAATCGAGGCTTTCCATATTCATTAACAATTGTTAATTCAAATTGTATTCATATTACATTTTCTTAGCGTCTTCTAAGAACTTAGCTAATCCAATATCTGTTAAAGGATGCTTTAACAAACCTAAGATAGAGTCTAAAGGACAAGTACAAACGTCAGCGCCTGCTTCAGCTGCTTTTACAATATGCAAAGCGTTTCTGATAGATGCAGCTAAGATTTGTGTTTGAAAACCTTGTACATCATATATGTGACGGATTTGGCTAATTAATTCCATTCCATCCCAAGAGCTATCATCAATACGTCCAATAAATGGTGATACATAAGTTGCACCTGCTTTTGCAGCTAAAATTGCTTGACCAGCAGAGAATACTAAAGTACAATTGGTACGGATACCATTATCGGTAAACCATTTAATTGCTTTAATACCATCCTTAATCATTGGTACTTTTACCACGATATTTGGATGAATTGCAGCTAATTTTTTTCCTTCCTCTACCATCGTAGCAAAATCGGTAGATAAAACTTCGGCACTAATGTCACCATTTACAATTTCACAAATTGCCTTGTAATGTGCAGCAATTGCTTCTTCCCCTTTAACACCCACTTGGGCCATTAAAGAAGGATTGGTAGTTACGCCGTCTAAAATGCCTAGTTCATTGGCTTCTTTGATTTGCGCTAAATTGCCTGTGTCGATAAAAAATTTCATATGGGTAGGTTTTATGTTGTAACTATTAAATTTAAAATGCCACTTTACTATATTAAAATATAAAAAAGTGGCAGGCTACTCACATCGCACCGCTCAACCGCTTATCCTTGCTACATTCCTGTCCTGGGGAGGTTCTGCAGGAGCTGGTCGTGTAAGACCTGCCGCTGCAAATGTACTATAAATGAGGGGATTAAAAAAAGGGTTTTACACCCCATTTTTGCCTAATTCTGCTTGGTACTCAGGTTGGCAAAGCCAATAATTTGGTCATTTCTTGTACCAGGAGCATGGTAATAAACCAACACTATATAATTATTCTCTGTTTCGGTATAACTGCCCTCCGTTTCTACAAAATCATCCATAAAATTGGGCGCTTCGCGATCCCTAAAAATATAAGCATAGCTATAATAGCCTTGCTTTAATAAAAATTTCTTTTGATATACTCCAAGCCTTACATCAAATTGCATTTCAGCATTTTTATCCAACACATTATTGGTGACTGCTCCTGTTAAATAAACTTTTTTATCCAATAAAGGTTTTCGATCCTTGGTAACATAGGTAAAAATAACCGAGGCATAGTCGTTTTGTGTTTCACTTTGCAATGACTCGGTATTCATAATGAGGAACCCACCATTTAAATCGCGAAATGAATTGTACAAAATATCTGTTCTTGAAAAATCTGGCTTTACTATGATCGTAGATAATTTTGAATTGTTTTCAATGGCTGCTACTCTATCGGATCTTAAACTTAAACTTTGCAAATCCAACCATCTATATTCATTACCTCCAGGAAACAATAATTCTTCTTCATTGTTAAATTCTAAAATATTTCCTCTTATAAAGCTGGGCGTGTTTACTTCTCTA
>DAIUEC010000042.1:0-19711 GCA_036845345.1 Sediminibacterium sp. | reverse complement strand
ACAATCACTTCAAGGTGTTTCTTTAAATCAAACTGATATTGATTCAAAATCCATGATTGTAAAAAATGTCCAGCACAAAGCATGCTTGCTACCCATGCCAAACTTCCTACCACATTAAAGTAGCCGAATTTTTTTCTGTCCATGCCAACAATGCCAGCAACTATTGGAGCAAAGGTTCGAACAATTGGAATGAAACGCGCAATGACAATAGCACGCCCTCCATGCTTTTCATAAAACTCTTGCGCTTGCACTAAATATTTTCTCTTGAAAAAAAGATTTTCTTTCCAGTCATACATAGCAGGTCCTACATTGCGACCAATTTTATAACCTACATAATTACCAAGAATACCTGCGATCGATATAAAAGAAAAAATGGTGAACAAATTAAGCCATTCATTTTGCGAAGGAAATATTTGAGCAGCCAAAGGTGCGCTATAAATTCCAGCTACAAATAGCAAACTATCACCAGGTAAAAAGAATCCAAAAAACATTCCTGTTTCTGCAAATACTACCAATAGCAATAACCATAAGCCTCCGTTCTCAATATAGTATTGGGGTTGCAATAATTGACTCCAATGAAAAGCATCTAATAATAATGTCATTACTGTTTTTTTAATCTTGTGTTGGTTCTTCTAATGCACCCTCCCATTTACTTACCACTGTAGTAGCTAAACTATTTCCCAACACATTGGTTGCTGTTCGGAACATATCGCAAAAATGATCAATAGGTAAAATTAAAGCAATCCCTTCTGGTGGAATTTTAAACATAGCACATGTAGCAGTTACTACCACTAAAGATGCACGAGGTACCCCTGCAATACCTTTACTAGTAAGCATTAAAACAACTAACATGGTTAATTGTGTCCCAATATCTAAATGAATGCCATAAGCTTGCGCAATAGCCATACTTGCAAATGTCATATACATCATGCTACCATCTAAATTGAAAGAATATCCCAATGGCAAAATGAAAGAAACGATTTTATCCTTGCACCCAAATTTTTCCAATACTTCGGTTAATTTAGGGAAAACCGCTTCACTACTAGTAGTACTAAATGCAATGATTAATGGACTTGAAATGATTTTAATTAATGATGGTATTCTCTTTCCAAGAATTATAAATCCCACTACGATTAAGAAAATCCATAACACGCCAATGCCTATTAAGAAATACAATAAATATTTTCCGTAAAATAAAAATACCGCTAACCCTTTGGTAGCAATCACCGCAGCCAATGCACCAAATACGCCAACGGGTGCAAAGTTCATCACATAGCCTACCATTTTTAAAATAATATGTGCGGCACTATCAAAGGCTTTAATTAATCCATTTGCTTTTTCACCCATCGCAGCAGCTGCAACACCAAAGAAAATACTAAATATTACAATTTGTAAAATTTCATTATTAGCCAATGCTTCAAACATGCTTTTTGGAAAAACGTGCTCGATAAATCCACCCAAACTAAAAGCCTGTGTTTTACCCATTAAATCTTTAGCGCCCGAAATATCAGCGTTGGATAAAGCGATACCCTCACCTGGTTTTAAAACATTCACTAATACCAAGCCAATTAATAAACTCACCAAGGAAGCAGTTATAAACCACAATAATGCCTTACCACCTACTCTTCCTACCGTTTTAATATCCCCCAATTTGGCAATACCCACCACCAAGGTTGTAAATACCAACGGGGCAATGATCATCTGAATTAATCTCAAAAAGATGGTCGTTAACAGCTTTATATTTTTAGAAAACACCTCGATGGTTGCCGGAGTGCTGGTTTCATGAACATAATAGCCTAAAGCAGCTCCTGCAATCATTGCTAAAACAATATACTGGGTAAGTTTATTTGATTTTTTCATATATAGATAGTACTGCAATATAAGACATAAGTCACAAAAAAATAGCCCCGAAAATGAGATACTATTCATAAAAAAGGAACGATTTTTTGAGAAAAAAGTGCTATTTTTCAACTTATATTGACATTGTTCATTAACCCCAATCGAGCTCGAGTATTTGAGCCTATTGTTAACTGAAAAAAACAACTATGAGTTTATTTAGAAAAAAGGATCTAGCTGCCATGTTAGCACAAGCAGAAGATGGCGGTAAAGGTTTAAAGCGCACATTAGGTGCTGGTAACTTAATTGCTCTTGGAGTAGGTGCCATTATTGGTGCTGGATTATTTGTGAGAACTGCCGCTGCTGCAGGTCAAGCTGCTGGACCAGCTGTAACCCTTTCATTTATAATTGCTGCAATTGGTTGTGCTTTTGCTGGTTTATGTTACGCAGAATTTGCTGCCATGATCCCGATCTCGGGAAGTGCATACGCATATTCATATGTAACAATGGGAGAAACAGTTGCATGGATCATTGGATGGGCATTAATTATGGAATATGCATTAGGTGCTGCTACCGTATCTATCGCATGGAGTGAATATTTAAACAAGCTTTTGGGAGGAGCCATACCTTATGAATGGTGCCACTCCCCTTTTGAGAGTTTAACAGATGCTGCAGGTGTATTACACACGGGTATCATGAACGCTCCTGCTTTAATTATTTTATTGTTATTGACATTATTGTTAATTAAAGGAACGCAAGAATCTGCAATTGTAAATGCGATTATCGTATTTGTAAAAGTGGCCATTGTGTTAATATTTATTGCTGTAGGTTGGCAGTTCATTAACCCTGCAAACCATACTCCCTATTTTATTCCTGCAAACCAACCACCAGTAATGGATCATGGTAAAGTAATTGCAGACTACTCTGGTGTATTTAAGCATGGCTGGGGTGGCGTATTAGGTGGTGCCGCAATTGTATTCTTTGCCTTCATTGGTTTTGATGCGGTTTCAACAGCTGCGCAAGAAGCTAAAAATCCTAAGCGTGATATGCCAATTGGTATTTTAGGTTCTTTAGTAGTATGTACTATTTTATACATTTTATTTGGTCACGTTTTAACAGGTGTTGCTCCTTGGACTGATTTCGTAGATCCAACAAAAGGTAAAGAAGCTTCAGTTGCATATGCAATTTCTACTTATATGACTGGCTATGGCTGGTTAGCAAAAGCAGTAACTGTAGCGATCTTAGCAGGTTTCTCTTCTGTAATCTTGGTAATGTTAATGGGTCAATCTCGTGTATTCTTCTCTATGGCGAATGACGGATTATTACCAAAAGCATTCTCTGACTTACACCCTAAATACAGAACTCCTTATAAATCTAATATGATTTTATTTGTATTTGTAGGTGCATTTGCTGCATTTGTGCCAGGTAGCGTTGCAGGTGATTTAACATCATTTGGAACCTTATTTGCCTTTGTATTAGTAAGTGCTGGTATCTGGATTTTACGTGTGAAATCTCCAAATATGGAGCGTCCATTTAAAACTCCATTAGTGCCATTGGTTCCTATTTTAGGAGCTATTATTTGCTTGGCAATGATATTTGCATTGGATGCTCAAACCCTTAAAGTGGCATTCGCTTGGATGGCTTTAGGACTTGTAGTATACTTTGCTTACAGCCGTAAAAGAAGTAAATTGAATACGAACAACTAAAATTGTTCAGATTAACCATAGAATAGCCAGACTGAATTGTCTGGCTATTTTTTTTGCCTTATTTTTGCAGACCTTAAATAATTACTATGGGACGTATTTTTGAAGTAAGAAAAGCCACGATGTTCAAGCGATTTGATCGTATGGCTAAGCAGTTTACACGTATTGGAAAAGAAATTGTCATTGCTGTAAAAGCATCAGGACCTGATCCAGATACCAATCCGGCATTGAGAAGATGTTATCAAAATGCGCGTAGTGCCGGTATGCCTAAGGACAGAGTGGAAGCGGCTATCAAGCGCGCGATGGGTAAAGACACAAGTAACTACGAAGAAATTTTATACGAAGGATACGCGCCTCATGGTGTTGCATTGTTAGTAGAAACAGCAACTGACAACCACGTAAGAACTGTTGCCAATGTAAAAAGTCACTTTAACAAAGGTGGTGGGGCGATGGGTAATAGCGGTAGCGTAAGTTTTCAGTTTAAGAAAATGGGTGTATTTAAATTAAATCCAGAAGGATTGGTAATGGATGATTTAGAGTTGGAATTAATTGACCATGGTTTAGATGAATTAGGAGACAGTACAGACGATAATGGAAATCCTATTTTAGTTTTAAGATGTGCATTCACTGACTTTGGTAATTTGCAAAAAGAATTAGAGGCTAAAAAATTAAATGTGATCAGTGCGGAATTTGAGTGGATCCCAACAACAACAGTGCCTGTGAGTGATGAGCAAGCGGAGGATATTAGTAAATTAATTGATAGGTTGGAGGAAGATGAGGATGTGAACAAGGTTTTCCATAATATGGGGTAGGTTTTTCGAAATCCTTTCTCTTAGTATATCTAGAAATAAAAATAATTTGCAATTACTAAACACTATATTATTGGCGGGGTGTCTTTTACCAAAAGTAAAAGACACTACTAGGCCTGTTTTTAATATGTATGCGGTAACACATGAAACACAGGTTCCTGCAAATTTCTACACGACAAAAACTGGATTTTTTTGTAACACTGAACGTGCTTTAGAAAAGCAAACTAAAGTTCAAGTAAAAGTAAGATTGGGGTCATTAGAACAGACACAAAAGCTAGAAGGTTATAATTTATCTAAACTTCCTGGCGCTCATTAATAGCTTACTCTGCAAGCATTTCACTCACTACCTGAATAATATCTTCGGTATTTGGTTTAGAGAAATAATCTCCATCACTTGCATAAGCAGGACGATGATCCTTTGCACTTATAGTTCTTGCTGCAACATCCAACCATCTATAGCCACCTTGTAATTCAATCACCTGCTGATACATATAAGCACTTGCCCCACCTGGCACATCCTCATCCACAAATACAATTCGATTTGTTTTTTTCAAGGATGAAACAATCATATGATTGATATCAAAAGGCAATAAGGTTTGTACATCTATGATTTCACAATCAATACCCATGGTACTTAAACGATCTGCTGCATCTTGTATAATTCTTAAAGTAGAACCATAAGATACAATGGTAATGTCTGCACCCTCTCTAATAATTTCGGGCTTACCTAAAGCAACCGTGAATTCTGTAATATTATTAGGCATCGTTTCTTTTAAACGATAGCCGTTTAAACATTCAATAAGTAATGCTGGATCATTTCCTTTTAATAAAGTATTGTACATACCTACTGCTTGCACCATATTTCTTGGCACACAAACATACATTCCTCTTAAAGAATTAATAATCATTCCCATTGGCGAACCACTATGGAATATACCTTCTAAGCGATGTCCTCTTGTACGAATAATCACAGGGCTACTTTGCATGCCATTGCTACGATAATGAATGGTTGCAACATCATCACTTAAAGTTTGTAATCCGTATAATAAATAATCTAAATATTGTATTTCAGCAATCGGTCTTAAACCACGCATTGCCATTCCATGCGCCTGACCCATTATAGATTGCTCGCGAATACCAGTATCAAAAATTCTATCCACTCCATGCTTTGCTTGCAAACCTGCAAAGCCTTGATTCACATCACCAATATTTCCAAGATCCTCTCCAAATGCATATACCAATGGATTCGTCTCAATTAATTTATCAAAGTAATGATTAAGGACCTCATAACCATTGATAATTTTAGATTCCTCATTAAACTCAGGATCTACAACAGAAACATTTAAAGTACTTTTTTGAGTTTGATTGTATAAATGTTTACTATAAAAAGGTTGCTGTTCCTTATGATAAACTGATAAGAAATTTTTTATTGCCTGTGCATTTGGATGTGCAGGCATTTGTTCAATGAGTGTATTGAGACTTCTAAAAATATTTCGCTTTAAAGGCTCTTTTATGCTCACTAACTCTTGTAACAATTGATTGGTTTGCTTTAACACTTCGCCATCCAAACCTTTAACCGCAATGGCCACTCCTTCTTTTATTTTTTCCTTAATTGGAGAAATATATTTTTCCCAAGCAATTTCTTTTGCTTCCCTAACTTCTTTTTTTATTTCGGATTCTAAATTTTGTAAGGCTTCTTCCGTAGTTAATTCATTTGCAATTAACCACTCGCGCATTTTTTTATTACAATCCCAATCTCGCTCCCATTCTAATCTTTCAGCAGGTTTATATCTTTCGTGGCTTCCACTCGTTGAATGACCTTGTGGCTGCGTTAATTCTTGCACATGGAATACAACAGGAATATGTGTTGCACGTGTAAATGCAATGCCTTCCTCAAATGTTTCACACAAGGATGCATAATCCCATCCTTTTACAGTAAATATTTTAATTCCATTGGTGCCTTCTTTTTTCTCAAATCCACGCAAAGCTTCAGAGATGGAACCTTTTGTTGTTTGTAATTTGGTAGGTACTGAAATTCCATATCCATCATCAAAAACTACAATGGCCAATGGAGATTGAATTACACCTGCTGCATTTACCACTTCCCAAAAATGTCCTTCAGAAGTACTTGCATCTCCAATGGTACAAAAACACACTTCATTTCCGTTATCACTTAAATGAGCAAGTTGTTCTTTATACTTTGAAGATCTAAAACGTGTAGAGGCAAAAGCCATACCCAATCCTCTTACCATTTGGCCGGCAGTAGGTGCAATGTCTGCTGAAATATTATACCTGTTTACTAAATCATTCCATTCCCCTTTTTCATTTACAAAGGGAGTCGCAAAATGGGCATTCATATTTTTACCACCACTATAAGGGTCGTTATGAACGTCGGCGTATAATTGAGAAAAATAATGTTCGGTATTTGCCACCCCTAAAGCAAACATAAAAGTTTGGTCACGGTAATAGCCACTTCTAAAATCACCTTTTTGGAAAAATTTTGCTAAAGCAACCTGTGCCACTTCCTTCCCATCGCCAAAAATGCCAAACTTAGCTTTACCAGTAAGTACTTCTCTACGCCCCAATAAGCTAACTTCTCTACTAGTTAAAGCAACTCGATAGTCGGCAATTACCGAATCTCTAAACGCTTCAAAAGAGAGCACTTCTTGGTTAGTTAATACTTGGGCTTGGGATTCCATTTCACAAAAGTAGGGGTCAAAATGCAATAAAAATCAATAAATAGATAAAAACCCTTTTTTACTAATTTTTCAATAATTTAGCTTAGCAAAACAGCCTTTTTTGATGCAAAAAACGCTCAAAATAATGTTGAAACACCATAAAATTTAAATCGATCCTATGAAATTAAAGCTACTCGCATTTGCCTTAATATTGACCATTGGCAGTTATGCTCAAAACACGATAAAATTTGATGCCTTAAGCCACAATTTTGGTAAAATTAAAAAAGGAGTGCACAAGTCAGTTGTTTTCAGTTTTACCAATTTAGGTGCTAAACCAGCAGTGATTGAATTCGCCAATGCGGAGTGTGGATGTACCCAACCAGACTACAATCAAAACCCAGTTTTAAAGGGTCAAAAAGGAACGATCAAAGTAACTTATACTGCACCAAGCGAAGGTCAATTCAAAAAAAGAGTGACTGTTAAATATGCTGGTGAAAAAGACGTTACCGAACTTATCATTGAAGGAGAAGTTATAAAATAGGAATCATAAAAAACCTGTATGTTAACTTACATCAGTTAACATTTAAAAATAAAAAAGCGTCATCTACTCATGGCGCTTTTTTATTATACCTCATGCACTTATCTTTGCCCGAATGATAACAATTAGCGAACGTGGAAAAAACATGCCCTCCTCTCCCATTAGGAAGTTGGCAGCTTTTGCAGATACTGCAAAAAAAGAAGGCGTTAAAGTATATCATTTAAATATTGGTCAACCAGATATTGAAACACCCGCGATCATGATGGAAGCGGTGAATAATGCACATTTAAAAGTATTAGAATATACAGACAGTGCAGGTATTTTAAGTTTTAGAAAAAAATTAGCTGGCTATTATCAATCAAAAGATATTAATGTTGATTACTCCGATATATTAATAACCATTGGAGGAAGTGAAGGAATATTATTTGCATTTATGGCTTGTTTAGATGTAGGTGATGAAATTATTGTACCAGAACCTTTCTATGCAAATTATATTGGCTTTGCAATGGCTGCAGGTATTAAAATCATACCTATCACTTCTACATTTGAATCCGGTTTTGCACTACCATCTATAGAATCATTCAAATCAAAAATTACCAATAAGACAAAAGGTATTTTTATTTGCAATCCTAATAATCCAACCGGATATGTTTATAGTGAATCAGAGCTTTTGCAAATTAGAGATTTGATTAAAGAAAAGAATTTGTATTTATTTTCGGACGAAGCATATACCGAATTTAGCTATGAAGGAAAAGTAAAAAGCACTTTGACTTTAGAGGGTGTCGAAGATCGTGTCATTATGATTGATACCTTTTCGAAAAAATATTCAGCATGTGGCGCGCGTATTGGCGCATTGGTTACCAAAAACAAAGAAGTGATTGAAGCGGTTATGAAATTTGCACAAGCAAGATTAAGTCCGCCAACACTTGAACAAATTGCAGCAGAAGCAGCATTAAGTTTGCCATCAGATTACTTTGATGCAACAAGGGCTGCATATAAAAACCGAAGAGATACTTTAATTAATAGACTTTCTAAAATGGATGGTGTTAGTTGCCAAAGTCCACATGGCGCATTTTATGCAATGGCAAAATTACCCGTTGCTGATACCGATGATTTTTGCAGATGGCTATTAACTGATTTTAGAAAAGACAATGCAACCATTATGTTGGCTCCAGCAAGTGGATTTTACACTACACCAGGACTAGGCAAAGATGAAGTTAGATTGGCCTATGTTTTAAATGAAGAAGAAATTAATAAAGCAATGGATTGTTTAGAAGCAGGGCTTACTGCTTATAGATTAAAGCACTAGGGGCTTACACAATCGATTGCGTAATAATTACGCATACCATCCATCATTTTTTAGGCATTTTTTTGCAGGAATTAACACAAAATTATTTTGCAGTTAAACCTTCTGTGGTAATTTTGTGTTGTTATAGTGTGGGTTTGATTTTAACCTATAGCAAGCAATCGTAAACGCCCGTTGTTTCTACAATGGGCTTTTTTTTGCCCATACCTATATTAAAAACTGATTAATGGTTCCCTTGCGTTGGGATTGCATATAAAGCCTTATCTCTTGCCTGACTTACTTCCAAGATAATTTGATAAATAAACTTACTTTTTACGGGCTTCCCATTAATGGTAGCAGGTAAAAAATCATAAGCATCTGGAATATCAGAATCGATTGATTGAGGATTTTCAGAATTATAAAAAGTAGAAGTATAATTCAAACTCAATTTTTCAACCTTACCAGTTTCTGAAAGTGAAAATACATACTCCATTAACACTTTATCCGTTTGTTGTTTTACAGCAGTGGGTAAATTACGTTCGTTGTACAATAAATTAAACCCATAATTAACACCACCTAATTTCACAGGAGCAACCACTTTAGCATTGGGTAAATTGGCAGTATCTACCACATAAGCTTCTGTAACAATTGTTTTACGATCAACAATATTGTATACCAATTTCTTATTGGTGTAATTGTATACCTGTATTAAGTCCCCTGTTTTTCCAAAGTAATTCCAGATACTATCCTTAACCCCATTTTTATAATTACCTCTTGCCAATTCAGCATTGTTTAAATCAACAATAAAAGACTCTCCATTCTTTATTTTCTTTCCACCCACTTTTATATGTTCGGCATTTTGAACCAGGTTAACTGAAACTCTATCTTTAATCCATTTGGTAGTTTGAGCACGAACGCAAACAACACTCATCAACAAAATCACAAGGAAGGAATATTTAAGTTTCATGACTTTTATTATTTACTATAAAAATACAAAAAGGAATGCATAAAAAAAGGCTGTCATTTTCATGACAGCCTTTTAAGCTATAATTTAGCTTTAGATTATCTTGGACCTACATATGTTAATGTATCTAAGAAGCCTCTTGCGTCATTTGCATTATATCTAAAATAGATATACATTGTCTTGTCCGCAGCTTGTCTACCTTGACCAGAACCAGCACCTGTATAAATGTCAATTGGAGTAGCTCCACCTTGATTATAAACACTAGTTACCAAATTAGTAGTTGCATTAAATACAACCACTGGCGCAATAGCTGACCCATACCAAGAAACACTACCTACGCCAACTCCAATAGGATGACCCCAACTACCTGCAGCTGGCCAATAAAATCCTACTGCAGTAGCACCGACAGTTCTCATTTCCATTGTAATATTACTGTAAGGGAAATTGTATGGAACACGAGTATGATATCCTTTTAAAGTATATACTCCATCATATTTATTTCTAACACCAAATGAATATACAGATGCAGCATAATTACCACTAATTAAACCACTACTCACAGTAGTAATTTTCACTGGGATACCGTAAGCTTTATTAAAATTAAAATCAGTACTTAACTTAACAGTTGCACTAACCGTAGTTTGGCTAGTTCCTTTTTTAATTATTACTGAAGTTGGAAAACTAGCAACTGATGCAGGCGGTACTTCTAAAGATGTTCCATTTGTTGCATTGTACGTAGCTAATGAAGCTGCGTCTGTTGCTAAACTTACTGTGATATCAGTTGGTGCTGTTCCAGGACCAGTATAGTGAACGTTAATATTGAATTTTGCACTATCACCAGCAGAAAGTACACCTAAATCCTCATAGTATCCTGCAATACCTGATGGTGCAATATTGTCACCTGAATTGTTTAATTCAATTACGTTGGTAGCTTGTGAAGGGTCGGTATTCATGGTTGCCTCTTTTAAACAAGAAGCAAACATGAAAACTGAAGCACCTACAGCTAAAATTTTTATTTTCATATTTTTCATTTTCTAAATATTTTAAAAATTATTGTGCCCAAAATATTAGAGAAGTAAAAGGAGAAATGCCTGCTGGAACATTACTTGAATTATATGAACCTTCACTAGGTGGATATAAAATTCTTGTAGGCAAATGATCTGGTCTTGTACTTTCAGAATATTTAGATGCGAATGTTTGTGCTCCAGTTGCACCTGCAGTGCTAACAACTTTTGGATAGCCAGTTCTTCTATAATCATTCCAAGATTGATCACTGTTCACGAAGTTCAAAGCAACCCATTTTTGTGTAATGATTGCTTCTAATTTAGATGCAGTAGTTGTATTCAATGAATAATTAACCAATGGAGATGTTGTATTAGCAGTTAAATAAGTAGCCGCATCTGCTGTTGGATTTGATAAGGTTGAACCATATGATCCATCAGGCAATGCATATAAATATTTATAAGAAGCTATGATTCCGTTATTGAACAAAGTTGCATCGCTACCTGTAATAATTCCTTTTAATGCAGCTTCAGCTTGTAAGAAATAACTTTCAGCAGCAGTAATTACTGGCAACCCTGCATTTGGCCCTTTTAAAGTACCAGTTGAGTTACCTGCAGAAGTACCAGTTCTATTGGTACTAGGATACCAAAAAGTTCCTTCTGGGCTAGAAGCAATAGTTACTGTTGAATTTGTTTCTTGACCTAATTGGTTAGTAGGTGTAGAAGGGAATAAGTAATAAGTTGCTTTACCTCTACCATTGTCATTAATTTTTACACCATTGTAAAAAGTTAAAGCATAAGTAGTAGGCATCCAAGCCTTATTACCAGCAGCACCAGTATAACTCCAACCCCAAGTATTCCATTGAGGATTTTGTTTACCATTGTCTCTTGTATAACCTGGATTAATCATTGCATCAGTAGTAAGAAAACCATCTGTACTAAATGTAGTATTTGCAAATGTTGCTTTACCATTAGCTCTTACAATGATTCTTAATTTCAAAGTGTTTGCAAATTTTTTCCAGTTTGTCATATTGCCTCCAAATAATCCGTCTTGAGTTGAACTTGGAGTCATAACTCCTACAACACTAGTTCCTGCATTAATTAAAGAAATAGCTGAATCCAATTGAACTGCTAAGTCTTTGTAAATGTCTGCAGCAGCATCATATTTAGGACTTAAAGTAGTAGCTCCTTTTAATGCTTGAGAATAAGGAACATCATTGTAAGTATCTACTAACAATTGAAAATGCAATGCTTTCATAATTTTTCCAATTGCATTGTAATTGTTGTAAACTGGATTGCCCTGAGATTGATTGATGATAGATTGGTAGTCCTCTAATAAGTCATAAGAACTTGTAAACAATCCTCCGTAATCGCCCGATGCAAAATTGTAAGTAAATGCCGTACCAAAGCCACCATATCCACCCGCGTTAGCTGCATAACCGCCAACTTGAGCGCCATAAGTATTGAATGAATTCAATACTCCGGCTGTATAGTTTAAAGCTTGAGGCAATATTAACTCTGGTGTAGCAGAGGTAGCAGAGTTTGGATTATTGTTAATATCCAACTGCTTTGTACAGGATGAAGCTAGGAGCATCACGCCTGAAAGTATTATTGCTGTTATTTTTTTCATAGTATTTATCTTTTTGTTCATTTCACTTTAGTATTTTATGCTAAAAGTTAATTTGATGGTTATTTATCATTTAAAATTTAAATGATACAGTTGCACCATAGTATCTTGATGGTGGTGTTTGTAAACCAGTCAAACCTATACCATTACTTGTATTACCTCCACTGCTATATTCAGGATCGGTGTAATAGTTGTCTTTTGCTAACCATACAAATAAGTTACGTCCTTGAACGCTCACTGTACATCCTTTGATAAATTTAGTTTTAGCTAAATAAGATGCAGGAACATTATAAGACAATGACAATTCTCTCAATTTCCAGAAATCAGCAGATGTAACATAGTTTGAAGTCACATCTCTGTTGATACCATCTGTCCAGAAACCATTGTTACCATTACCATTTGCGATTTCAACATTAGTATTCTTAATGTATTTTCCAGGATTTGCTGGATCAGCAATTACTGAATTAGGGAATACAAAACGTTGACGATCATAAATAGCAGTTCTCCAACCTGTACCAGACCAATCCATTTCAGGACCAATGCTGTTAAAGATTTGGTATCCACCACGGTATTCAAACACAAATGATAATGAGAATTGTTTGTATTTAATAGTACCATCTAATCCTAATTTGTGTTTTGCAGTTGCATTACCTAACACTGAAATAGTATCAGACTTAGTTGGCAAACCTGTACTTCCATCAACAATAACATGTCCTGCAGCATCACGCTTGTAATCATATCCCATAATAACTGGGAATACAGCACCTGCAACAGCATATGAACCAGCACCACTTGAATAAGTAGCCAATGCTAATTTAGGTAAGTCATTGCTAATTGATAATACACGGTTGTTTAAGTAAGTATAGTTACCGCCAATTGTTACTGACCAATCTTTTGTTTTAATTGGAGTAAAATGAATTGTAGACTCAATACCTTCACTCATAGTTTCACCAGTGTTTGTTCTTAAACTAGAGAAACCTGTTGAGTTAGAAACACCAGTGCTTACTGTTTGATTATTTGTATTTGTTTTATAATAAGTAACACTTGAAGTGATACGATCATGTAATAAATTCAAGTCAAATCCAGCTTCATAACCTTGTGTAATCTCTGGTTTTAAACTAGCAGAAACCAATGTATTTCCAATAGTGTAACCCGCTTGACTTCCAAAAGGGAAACCATTTGCTGAAGAAACAGTTGGCAATAATTGGTAAGCACCATAATTAGTCGCATCTCCTAAGTTCACTTGACCTACTTTAGACCAACCACCTCTTAATTTTAAATAGCTAATTGTGTTGCTATTTTTAATTGCTTTAATCGCATCAGATGCAATGAAAGATAAATCGGCAGATGGGTAGAAGAATGATCTATTATTAGGCGCTAAAGTTGAAACCCAGTCATTACGACCAGTTACGTGTAAGTATAAATAGTTTTTATACCCAAAACGAGCATCACCATAAGCACCCATTTTACGAGCTAAGTAATTAGATTCAGTAGCGCCTGGAGTTCCAACACCATTACTTACGTTATATAAGTCAGGAATTACTAATCCACTTGCACTTACGTTTACATATTTAGCTTGGTCTTGTTGCCATTGTCCGCCTGCAATTAATTTTACTGAATAATCCTGCTTAATTGTTTTATTATATTGAGCAAATAAATCAGTTAATAATTCAGTTGTATAGCCCATGCCATCAGCAACAGTACCTGTGATATCTGATTTAGAACTACCATCAGTATGCTTAGCAAAATCAGTATATTGGAAAGCGCCTGTCCAATCTTTATTTGAGAAATTTCTTGTTGAAATACCTTGACGAGCAACGATATCTAAATTTTGAACTGGTGTATATTTAAATTCAATATTTGCAGTTAAATAATCATTTCTTACAGCTGATCTATTGTTAGCTGCAGTGAAATAAGGGTTTGGATACCAAGGGTTATAATAACCATTTGGATTTGCAAACTTATTATTTTTCCAATCCCAATATCTTGTAATATCAACGTTACTAGGCATGTTCAACATTTGATCATACATTGAAGTTGTCTGAGATGTGATATCATATCTATTTTGAGTATAAGATGTAGAATAAGTCATAAACAAATTCTTTGTATATCTTCTTGTACCATTCAATCTTACATTCGCACGGTTGTAATTATCACCCGGTGTTGTACCAGATTGTTTAATATATTGACCTGAAAAATATTGAGATGAATTTGCATCACCACTTGATACATTGAAATCTGTTTGTTGGATCATACCAGTTTGCCAGAAATCATTGTGGCCAGGATAATATTTGTAATAAGTTGAATCTTGTGAACCATCAGCTAATGCAGGTCCTAGAGCTCTTTTTGAACCATCAAAAGCTGGTCCATAAGATTGGTTCTCTAAATAAGAAAAATTACCTTGTCCAAATTGGTCTACACCATAGCCAGATCCACCCGCACCAAACTTAGTTTGAATTTTAGGGAAGAAAGCTACACTTTCAAATGAAGTTGTTTGAGAAACTCCCACTTGTGTAAATCCGTTCTTACCTTTTTTTGTAGTGATAATCAAGGCACCATTTGATGCTTGAGAACCATATAAGGCAGCCGCACCAGCACCATTTAAGACAACTACATCCTCAACGTCTTCTGGGTTTAAGTTACCCAAAACTGAAGTTGGAACGATTACGTTATCTAATACTACTAAGGCTTCGTTATTACCGGTTAGTGAACGTTGACCTCTTAAGATTAAACGATAGTTAGGGTTGATACCACCACCAGTATTACTAATTTGTAATCCAGCAACCTTACCTTGTAAGTCAGCAGAGATGCTAGTAGATTTACCTGCAATCAAAGCATCGCTTTTAATTACAGTACCAGCAGTACCGATTTCTTTACGCTTTGTTTTAACACCACCGGCAGTTACAACCACTTCATCCATTTGGTTTACTTGCTCAGCTAAAACAACATTAATAACTTGTGCTGCACCAACTTTTACTCTTTGAGATTCCATCCCAACATAAGATAATAAAAGTACATCAGCATTTGTAGCTTGTATCGAAAACTCACCTTTTGAATCAGAAAGAACAGCTTTAGTAGCTTTTCCTTGGACTCTTACAGTTACGCCTTCTAAGGGTTTCGCGTTAACATCTGTAACCTTCCCTTTCACAGTTCTACCTTGACCAAACGTCACAAGGGTAGAAAAAATTAACACAACGAGTGTGTAAAAGAGTTTTTTATACTCAGAATTTAGATTAAAAAAAATCGAATTGCACGCCAATTTAACAAAAATTCTCATTGTTTTAACATTTCTATAACAATTAAATTAGAAAATAGTCAAATAATTATACAAAATATTCACTAACAAATAATTATATATATTAAAATAAATATATAATATAATTATAAGCATAAAAAAACCATATCCTTTTGAGTTATGGTTGTTTTTATAATTTTAGTAAAGGATCAGCTTCCTCTTGAACCGCCTGTTTTAATTGGTTTTTTATTGGCCCCACCACTTGACTTGGTGTTTGCTTTGGCAATAAATTTTGAACTACCTCCAGCCTGAGGTGTAGTTTTAGTTGTAGCAGCTGCTTTTTTATCAGCTACTTTTTTATTAATTGCGAATCCCATAGTTTGTTATTTATACCTTAAAAGTAAATAATTTAATTCACATTTTCTTCCATTCCACCCTCGTCCTTTCTTTCTTTTTTAAACTCTAATTTTCCAAAACGCCAGTTAAAGCTAATTCCAAAAGATCTTGATGGAACATAACGGATGCTATTTGAATTAAAATTTGGACCCGTAATAAAAGTTTGCTGTTCAATAAATTCTGCAAAAGGATTATTTGCCAAAATTCCTAAGCTTCCTTTACCATTCCAAAACTTTTTTCTTAAAGCAAAACTGTAAGATAGATTTGCCGGATATTTTCCTTGCACTTCATTACGAGCAGAATTATAATTGCCAAACCACTCCGTTACTAAAGTTTTAGAAAACTCATAAGTCAGATTAATATTTGCACGATAGTTTTGACTGCTAGGATTATAAAAATGATCGATGGTATTAAATATTTGTCGGTAGTAATAAGAAAAATTAGAGCGAACACTTAACGCATTCGAAATTTTAAAATCACTAAATATATTCACACCTGTATTTTTCTCTAATCCAATATTTTGACTTCTGCTAAGATTCACATTATAATACAAACTATCTCCAACTTGTAAACTTGGATAATATGTCACATAGGGTTGAATATCCTGATCCGAATTTCTTTGAAAAACAGTCAACATAAGCGAACCTAGTTCCTTAATTTCTTGGCTATAAGTAAGTTCAATACGCTCCCCTAACTCAGGTAATAAATAAGGATTTCCTTGCGACATATTTTTAGGATCCGTAGTATTGATATAAGGATTCAATTCTTCGGCACCAGGTCGATTAATTCTTCTTGAATAACTTAACTTAATACTATTGTCTTCGCCTAATTTTCTTTTAAAGAATATAGAAGGAACAAAATTATTATAGTTAGGATTCACCAATTGTGTTGCATTTGAAAATACAGCATTTACATTCGTTTGCTCAAAACGTCCACCTAATTTTACTTCTACCCAATCTTTAATAGGGAATTCAAGTTCAGAATAAAAGGCAACAACATGTTGTTTATAATCCAATGTGTTTGATAAACTATTGTTTTGTTTTAAAGCCTGTGTTCCGGATTGTAAAAAAACATTGGTAACACTATTAATGCCCAAATTGGTGATTTTACTTCCAATATTCAATTTAACATTTTCTGAAATAGGTTCTGAATAATCAAATTTTAATTCTGATTCTGTTTCCTTGGTTCCATTTAAATTAGAGCTTCCATATATTAATTTTTGAGTAAGCGCGTCATATTGCGTTGCTCCAGAATTAATGTTAAACTTGGCATTGCCAATATTACTTGCCGAATAGGCTAATTCAAATTCTCTTCCTTCTTTATCAAATGTGCGTTTATAATTAGCCCCAAAATTATAATTTGAATTTTCAGAAAAAGAGCTATTCGTAATATTATGCAATAAAGCATTTTGCACTATTGCTCCTCCAAATGGTTGACTGCTTAAAGTTTGATTATTAGCACCCGTTGCATCTGTTCCAAAACCATTTAAACCAAAAGAAGCATTAAAACTATTCTTTTTTAAATAAGTCCAATCTAAATTCAAACCAGAATGCATGCCTTGTCTTTTAACATCACTACTACCATCCTGTTGCAAATAATTATACGTTTTATTAATTGAATCTACCGTTTTTCTATACGCAGTCAAGGGTGTAGCCGCTAAAAGTCGAGCATTGGAAGCAATAAATAAACTAGCGCCAAAATTATTATTACGGGCAGCTAAATTGATGGAGCCATTTTCAATTCTAGTACCAATACTTGTACTAATATTTCCGTTGTATCCTTTTGTTTTATTTTGTTTTAAAACAATATTAATAATACCGCCTAAACCATCTGCATCATATTTTGCACCTGGATTGGTAATAACCTCTACTGTTTTAATTTCACTTGCAGGGATAGATTGTAAAACCTCATTAATATTAGAACCATAAGCAACACTAGGTTTGCCATTGATCAAAAAACGAATACTTGAAGTTCCAGCTAATTGAACATTACCATCAATATCCACAGAAACCATTGGTATTTTTTTCAATAAATCAGTAGCAACACCATTTTGAGAACTAATATCTTTTTCGGCATTAAAAACCATTTTATCAATCTTATTATCAATGGTTTTAGCCGAACTCTTAACGGTAACTTCAGCTAAGGTACTTTTTGATTTCACTAAAGCAATGGTATTGATATTTACATTCAAATGTGCATTATCTATTTCAATATTGTCAACTGAAATAGTTTTATAACCTACAAACTCAATATCTATTTTATAAATGCCATTTGGCAAATCAGAAATTTTAAATATCCCTTTTTCATTTGCTGTTGCTCCACCTATTGCATTTTTTGCTCCTTTGGAATATAAAATAACAGTGGCATATTCAATGGGTGATTTTGTATCTGTATCCAATACAATACCATTGATTTGACCATTTCCTTTTAAAACTGGAGCAGATTGTGCAAAAGCACTTACACTAAAAGCCACTAATAAAAAACTTACTAAATATTTAACCATTGATCATTTTTGAACTGCAAAGCTAAACAATGTCAAATTATTTGCGTTACCATTTGTATAAAAAAGCCATGTAAATATGAATTAAGCAGATTGCAATTATGCTATAATTTGCAACTCAAAATATACATACCTCTGTATTCAGGTTTTATTAAGGCAAAGACCACATCAGGCAATCTAAAACTGCCCTTTATTTCAAATCCGTTTTTCTTATAAAATTGTAACGCTTTCTCTGCGCTATCCATTGCTTTAAGTACAATCTCTTTTTTGTTATATTTTAAAGCAAGTTGTTTAACAAAATTCATGAGTTGTGAGCCCACGCCTTTTTGAATACAGGTTATGTCAATATATATGCGCTCTAACTCTAGCGTCATGATTGGATCAAAGGATTTTGCTGCTGTATTAATATTGATTTTTAAAAAACCAATCGCCTCCTTATTTAAATACGCTATAAAATGTAGGTTATTCGGATCTTTTAACTCGGCTTCTATTTTAGATACAGGGTAGGCATACTCATTGATATACCAATCAACTCCACCCTCTACCCATAAATAAGGGTAATGGGGAATATAAATTTTCTTCGCTAAATCACTTAAAACTTGTGCTTTAGATGCGTCAATTTGGATTATTTCAATTGCATTGTTCATTCAATTGTAAAACTATTGCTTTATTGAACTCATGCCACCATCCACATGCATAATTTGTCCTGTAATCCAACTTGCTTTTTCACTCATTAAAAAACATGCCATGGAGGCGATATCATTTGCATGACCCACTCTTTTTAATGGATGCCTTAATGCGTTTGCTTCTACTTTTTGCTCTGTATTTAATAATGTAGCAGCTAATGGAGTATCAGTTAAAGATGGTGCGATACAATTTACACGAATTGTTGGCGCTAATTCTGCTGACAATGCTTTTGTTAAGCCTTCGATAGCGCCTTTAGATGCTGCTACTTGTGAATGAAAATTCAACCCTAATTGAACGGCTACAGTTGAGAATAATATAATGGAACTTTTTCCTGAGGTTTTCAAAGCTGGTAATGCAGCTTGAATAGATTTAATAGCTCCGCCTACTTGTAAATTAAAATCCTGTGTAAAATCACTCACTGGAATACGCGCAAAAGGCTTTAAGTTAATACT
>DAIUEC010000041.1:0-20055 GCA_036845345.1 Sediminibacterium sp. | reverse complement strand
CATCAAAAATGGCATCCACTTCGGCTTCTTGACAACGATCTAAGAAATGGTCAATCAAAATTTTATTATCGGGGATATGTTTTAAGATACTTACTACTGCAGTTTCTACTTCGGCATCATTAATTACAATACGCATTCTTTGACCACCAATCACATAGCTAGGTCTTACCAACACTGGGTAACCTACTTGATTAGCTACCTCAATAGCTTCTTCGGCAGTATAAGCAGTACCATAACTTGGGTAAGGAATATTTAATTCTTTTAACAAGTCACTAAAACGACCACGGTCTTCGGCGATATCTAAACTATCAAATGAAGTACCTATAATTTTAATCCCTCTTTCTGTTAAACGCTTTGCTAATTTTAATGCAGTCTGTCCACCTAATTGTACAATCACACCTTCTGGTTGTTCTAATTCAATAATTTCCCAAAGGTGTTCCCAAAACACAGGCTCGAAATATAATTTATCGGCCATATCAAAATCGGTAGATACGGTTTCAGGATTACAGTTAACCATGATGGCTTCGTAACCTGATTCTTTTACCGCTAATAAACCGTGTACACAACAATAGTCAAATTCAATACCTTGCCCAATACGATTAGGACCACTTCCTAATACAATAATTTTCTTCTTTTTCGATGGGATGGATTCGTTGGAGTTCAGATTGTTGCTCATATGTATAAAATTGGGCAAAAATACATCAGCAAAAGCATTTATACGAATTTTTATGGAAGGGTTTTCCACCAAGTTTACTTATTGGACTTGGCAGAGCTCGTCCCAACGGGTGGTATAGCGTTTACTGCGCTTTTCACTACGCATTTTCCAGTTTTTCTGGGTGCTGGAAGTGCCAAATTTGAGTACGTCATTGCGGTAAGCCGCATTCATATTGTCAATAACATTCATTAGCTTTTTGCGTCTCGCATCGGCCGGGGCAGCAAAGAGGTTGGTTTGTAAAGCGCTATCGGGCACAAAATCACTTACAATCACCCCTGCTTTTTTATACACTTCGCCTTCCTCAAATACGGTTTTTCCAATAGCGACTGCGGCCTTGATAATATCGGGGGTCACATTGCTTGGGTTGTCTAGTAAAGTATATCCATTTACCTGGCTGCCCCGATGGTAGTGTGTGTGGTAGGGTTGAGGGGCCACTTTACGCAGTAAAAATACCTGCACACATTTTGCCGCACTCTGTTGCCTTCTTAATTTTTCACAGCAACGCGTAGCATAAGTAGCGAGGGCTTCTTCAATTTCCTGCCAGCTGGTTACATTGCGACCAAACATGCGCGTGGTAGCGATCATTTTTTTTTCGGTACGCGGTGCTTGCATACTATGACTTTGTAATCCTTTGAGCTCTCTAATTAATTTAATGCCCGTAATACCGCCTAAAATTTTTTTACCCCAACTAAGGTCTTTCATGCTTAATGCAAATGCGGTATGAATACCATACACTTTTAATTTTTCGCTATAGCTATAACCAATGCCCCAAACATCTTCGATAGGTGTTTTTTGTAAAGCGTTTTGTATTTTTTGTGCGCTATCTAAAACCACTACACAATTGGTTTGTATTTTATTTTTTTTCGCCAACCTGTTGGCAACTTTACTGAGTACTTTATTAGGCGCAGCACCAATGGATACCGAAATGCCTGTCCAAGTTTCAATCGTATTTTTTAAATGAATACAAAAATCATACACATCTTTATCTGCAATATGATGTAAGTCTACAAAGGCTTCATCAACCGAATATACCTCTACCTGATCCTTTGGTAGCAAGGATCTCATGGTTTCCATCACACGCCAACTCAAGTCCCCGTATAAATGATAATTAGAGGAGAAAGTGTGTATCCCAAATTTTTTAATGCGCTCTGCTTCCTGAAAATAAGGTGCCGCCATGGCGATTCCTAATTTTTTTGCTTCATCGGAACGAGAAACGATACAACCATCATTATTACTTAAAACAACAATGGGTGCATTTTGTAAAGTGGGTGCAAAAAGCCGCTCACAGGAACAGTAAAAACTATTACAATCAATAATCGCTTGCACAATTTTAAAATTTAATTCGCAGTTAATAATTGGTTACAAACCATGAATTACATAAGTCACTACACCCCATGTTTTATAGTCCTCTAAGTGTTCAATGTTGATAGCACCATACTTTTTATTTTCGGGGAGTAGGGTAACGCTATGTGTTTGCATTTGTAAACGACGCACTAAAAATTCACCATTCAAAATAGCCACTACTACTTTTCCAGATCGGGGAGGAATACTGCGGTCCACAATTAAAGTATCTCCAATATGAATGCCGGCACCCAGCATTGCATCGCTATTGACCCTAAAGAAAAAAGTAGCTGGTTTATTGTGAATCAGTTGCTCATTTAGGTCAATGCCTCTTTCCATAAAGTCGTCCGATGCGGCACCAAAACCAGTGGCATTGGCTTGCACTACTTGGCTGGCTTGGTAGTTTTTATTAATCTGTTGGGTAGCGATTCCCTCGCTTGGGTCCATGTCTATATATTCCATAAAACTAAATTTATTAGCAATATTAACTAAATTATTTAGTATTTTTATGAATATTTTCTAGCGGGCATTTTGTACCTTGGGAGTCAAATTGTGCGCTATGGATAAGCCGTTTTATATTGACCCGAATATTGCAAGAGCAAAAACGATTGATACTAGTTTTTACCTAGAAACCAAATGGTTAGAAGCTTCGAAGGAGCAAATTTTTGCGCCTAGCTGGCAGTATATTGGCCATACTGGTATGGTGGCTAAGGCAGGGGATGCACATCCAATTAAATTCCTAGAAAATTATATTGACGAACCCTTGGTCCTAACAAAGGATGCCGAGGAGCATGTTCACTGTTTGTCAAACGTATGTACGCATCGCGGAAACTTAATGGTGTACGAGCCATGCAGTGCGCAAAAGCATTTGCGTTGTAAATACCATGGTCGCGCATTTCATTTGGATGGAAAATTTATTTCCATGCCAGAGTTTACAGCCGTTGAAAATTTTATTCCAGAAAATAATCACTTGCATCATTTGCAATTGTATCAATGGGGTCCATTGTTATTTACACAATTGAAAAAAGGATTGGGGCCAGAATTATTTTTTAGAGAAATGGAATCCCGTATTGGATGGTTACCTATTAATGACTTAGTGTTTGATGCGTCAAGATCCAATGATTATTATATTAAAGCCAATTGGGCTTTGTATTGTGAAAATTATTTGGAAGGATTTCATATTCCATTTGTGCATCCAGGATTGAGTGCGTTTTTGGATTTTAAAGATTATTCAACCGAAATTTTTAAATATTCAAATTTACAATTGGGTATTGCAAAAGAAGATGAGCATTGTTTTGACATACCTGCGGATCATCCTGATGCAGGCAAGCGTATTGCCGCTTATTATTTTTGGGTATTCCCAAACATGATGTTTAACTTTTATCCTTGGGGATTATCCTTAAATGTAGTCACGCCGATAGATGTGAATAATACAAAAGTGAGTTTCCTAAGTTTTGTATTTGATGCAAGTAAATTAGGCCAAGGTGCAGGAAGTGGTTTAGATACGGTAGAGCAGGAAGATGAAGAAGTGGTGCAGTATGTACAGCAAGGAATTCGTTCACGCTTTTATCATCATGGTCGCTACGCAACACAGCGTGAGCAAGGCACACATCATTTTCATAGTTTGCTCGCAAGTTTTTTAAGCCAATAGTTTATTTAGCCCAACGTACAATTACATTCCAATCATTGCCGGTTTGAATATGGTATTTATCTGCAAAGCTGCCTTGATTTAAGGCAAAAGATAAATCCATTAAACTATTTAAATAGGCAAGTGGTTTGCCAACGCCAACACCACCGAATGTATTTTCAAAAGACATACTACCTGTGTAAACTAATTTTTGCTTGTTGAATATTTGAACAACAATTTCATTTTTTGCATGTGCAATGGCTGTAAATTTTTTCCAATTGTCTTGGTCAATATTCGTCCACAGATTTCCATATTGAATATCTAAAATGGAAATATTTCCTTTTAAAATACCGTTGACTAAACTAGCTTTTTGATAAGTTAATGCAGTGATGGGCTCATTACTTATTTTGCCTACTTGTTCATAACGAATGGTATGTGAAGCGAGCCTTGCAGCAGTATAAGCGTATACATCACGTCCATGAAATGTGTAAGATGCACCAGAATTTTTTCTTCTATTCACCGCTTCATCAATTTCTCTAACTGAATCAATGCCTAATGATTGTGCAATTAAGGTAAGCGTTCCATTATCGGGGGTAACAATATAATGTCCTGTTTTTGTTTTTACCACAACCGATTTTCTATTAGTGCCTACACCAGGATCTACCACGGAAACAAACACAGTGCCCGCTGGCCAAAAAGGTACTGTTTGGTCTAATCGATACGCTGCTTCCCAAATATTGTAAGCAGGAATGTCATGTGTTAAATCGTATAATTTTAAGTTTGGGTCTACGCCACTTGCAACGCCTTTCATTGCTGAAACTGCACCATCTTTGGTACCAAAATCAGTTTGAAAAACAACAATTCCATTTTGTGCATTTAAAGAAATGTTCAGCACCATTATTGCGCAGAGAAGACAAAGTATTTTTTTCATTAAAATTTGAAAGCTAATTTGGTAAATAATCTTAAACCATTGTAGCCCATTTGAACGCCATCCCATGGACCTCCTGTTTCATTATCGCCAGCCCATCCTTTGGCAGCCGGGTTAATAGCGTAATCAGGGTGTACATTAAAGATATTGTCCGCGCCAAAAATGATAGAAGTCTTTTTAGCAACTTGCACATTCATATACAAGTCGGTAGTGAATTTTCCTTTGTAGTTGAAAATTTCTGGCACCAAAGTATTTCCTGTAGGATCTGCATCAGCAGGCACTTGAGGATTAATACCATCACCATTCACTCCAAATCCTGTTAAGGCTACATTACCAAAGTAGGTAACTCTTGCACCAAGCGTAACTTTGTTTTTAGTATAATCAAAGCTTGTAGAAAATTTAGATTTAGGAGCAGAAGCTTTTAAGAAATATTTTTCACGATCATTAAAGAAAGTGTTTGCGTTGTATTCATTTGTATTCAATGCAGCAGGAACATGAATTGCATCAATTGTAATACCTTGGAAGTTGGCTACAAATAATATTTTAAAACGCTCTTTGTTAGAAATTTTCTTTTGATAATCAGCTACTACGTCGATACCTGTATTAGTAGTGTTTACAGCGTTTGCAAAGAATTGTGCAGTTGCAACACCTAAATTAGTAAGCTTAGCAGTTAATGCAGCAGGAAGTGAAGGATCAGAGGCACTAAATAAACCAGACAATACAACACGGTCTTTCATTTGAATGCTGTAACCATCAACCGTAAATGTTAAACCTTGTACGGGTTTCCATGTAAATCCTAAACTAGCATTGGTACTTGTTTCTTGTTTTAAGGAAGGGATACCTGCTAATTTAGTGATAGGGTCATCGTTGTTGGCAATTCTAGATTGAACCAATTGTCCACCAGAGAAAGAAGTTAAAGTATTGCTGAAATATTTTTGTTGTAGAGAAGGAGCACGGTAACCTGTGCTAAATGATCCTCTAAAATTAAAATTATCAGTTGCTTTGTATCTGAAAGAAGCTTTGTAAGTAGCTACTTGACCAAAGTCAGAATAGTTTTCTAAACGAATAGCACCAGTTAATAATAAGTTGTTTGAAGGAGTGTATTCCAAATCACCATAAGCACCGCCTACCCAACGATGAGCGTTCACTTTATCTGCAGGACTAAATCCAGGGAAACCTTGAGAGCCCGGCGCTTGTTGTAATCCGTAACTATTTGGATAAGCATTGTAAGATGCTAATTCACCTTCAAAAATTTTGTATTCTTCGAATCTTAATTCACCACCATAAGAAACTTTAACGCCACCATCATTTACTTTACCAAATTGTTTTGATAAATCTAAATTAGAAGTGTTTTGTAAAAAGCTAAATCCACCATCATCAAAATGTGTTTGAGCGATATTGCCAATATTAGAAGCATTAAATGTGCCATCACCATAATAGTGGAAAATGTTTTGACCAATGCTATTGCTCATGTCCCAATACCATCCACCAGCTGTTTTACCTGAGAATCCTCCAACATAAGAGAAGTCTTTGATATTAGTTTGAATATGAGGATTGTAACTTGTATCTCCTGAGCCTGAAGCAAACATAATACTAGGCACATAAATTAAATTTCCTTTAGCATCTACTGGGAAACGAGTAGGCTTTGCAGACCAGTTTCTTGTGTATGCATAAGCGTCAGAATTCTTTGTATTATAACTGCCAAAAGAATAAAATTTAGTAGTTGCATCAATTGGTAATTCCATATTAAACATTAAGCCATGTGAAGCCATTGAGCCATCGCCAAATCCTTGTCTCCAAGTATTGGTAGGTAAACCATCTGCTGCAGGCGCTTCTCTAAATGTTTTTCCTTGATTGGTATAATCGTAAGAAACATTGATAAACCCTCCTTGCTTTCCTAAATCAAATCCTCTGTTAATAGAAAGGTTTTGAGTAAGACCATCAATAGGGGCATTTGTTAAATAATTATGTTCGTCTTTAACTGAATAAGTATTGTATTTTTTATCATAGTAACCAGCTAAACCAGTAGTTACATTCCATTCGTTAGTGTTTTTCTTTAACACAATATTCATAACACCTGCAATGGCATCAGAGCCATATTGCGCAGATGCACCATCTCTTAAAATTTCAATTCTGTCCACTGCTGATTCAGGAAATCCGTTTAAGTCAACTCCCGAATTTCCACGACCTCTTGTTCCAAATAAGCCTACAAATGCAGTACTGTGTTGGCGTTTACCATTAATCAAAACCAATGTTTGGTCAGGGCCTAAACCTCTTAAAGTACCAATATCAATATGGTCAGCACCATCCGCACCTGATTGTTTATTATAGTTAAATGAAGGAGCTACAAAATTTAAAGTAGAAGTTAAATCCATTCTTGCGGTGTTCACACCTACGTCGGATAATTTAATAACGTCCACTGGTACTGGAGATTCAGTTTTAACACGACCTGCTCCACGGCTACCAACTAAAATAACATCTTGTAAATCGGTAGTAGTTGCATTTAAAACAATATTCAATGCATTATTAGTAGCGGTTACTTTTTTTGATTCGTAACCCACCGAACTAAAATCAAGAGCACTACCAACTTGAGCATTGATAGCGAAATTTCCACTTTTATCTGTGGTTACAACTGTTTTTCCAGCTGCTTTTACAGTAACACCTTCTAATGGAGTTCCTTTATTGTCAGTTACTTTTCCAGATACTTTTTGCGTTTGCGCAAATGAACAAATTGTTAACAGCATCCCGAAAAATAATGCTGTTGAGCGTTTAAAGATTACTTGCATAGTAGTTAAATTGTGCGATGAATTTACCACTTTTTCTCATTTTTTTTAAACATAACATTTTATTAGTTACTTTTAAGCTAATTTAAAGCTGATTATATACCCCTATGGAAGACATTTTAATACATATAAATAATTTATATAAGACCATTAATAATATTGATTGGGATGAGATCAGCAAGATTCCTCAAAGTGGTGGTGATCGTGTATATTTTAGAATCACTCAGGGGCAGCAATCTTGGATTGCCACTTATAATTTGAATTTAAGAGAGAATGAAACTTTTATAGAATTTGCCAATCACTTTTATGCAAAAGGTTTGCCGGTACCACAAATTTTAGCAGTAAGCGAGGACAAGTCTATATATATCCAATCCGATTTAGGAAGTGTTTCTTTATTAGAGGTTTTAGAAAAAGAAGGGAAAACAGAACATGTATTTTCATTGTTTCAAAAAAGCTTAAGTGCTTTGGCGAAATTACAGGTTCATGGAGGGGCTGGATTGGATTATAATTATTGCCTTACTTCAAAAGAGTTTGGGAAACATGCTATTTTAACGGACTTATTATATTACAAATACTATTTTTTAGATGCATTGCAATATCCATATGATAAGCAAGCCTTGATTAATGAGTTTGAATTGTTAAGTGATCAATTGGCGAGTAAGGATTTAAATCATTTTTTATTTAGAGATTTTCAAAGTAGAAATATTATTGTATCCAATGATGAGGTATACTTTATTGACTTTCAGGGTGGGATGCAAGGAGGTTTATCCTATGATGTTGCTTCCTTATTATGGCAAGCAAAAGCAGAGTTGTCGAATGAGTGGAAAGAAAAATTAGTTGATTATTATATTAGTGAAGTGCAAAAATTATTGCCTTCAAAAATGCATGAAGCAAAGTTTAGAAAGCAATACAATGGATTTGTATTATTGCGTTTATTGCAAGTATTAGGTGCTTATGGATTTAGAGGTTTGTTTGAAAGGAAAGCGCACTTTTTAACAAGTATTCCTTTGGGCTTAAATAACTTAAAAAACTTTTTAGCCGTTTCTCCTATAAGTAATGATACGCCTGTGTTTGCGGGGATATTAAACTGGATGGTGTCGGATGAAGTGGTTCAGCGATTTACACCGCCAGTAGCAAATGAACAAACGCCATTGGTAGTTACAATTAATAGCTTTAGTTATAAAAAAGGATTGCCAAAAGATGAAACTGAAAATGGAGGTGGATTTATTTTTGATATGCGAGGAATATTAAACCCGGGAAGATTTGAGGAATATAAAAAATTAGCAGGCATTCATAAACCAGTGCAAGATTTTTTAGAGCAAAGAACAAAGATGAATACCTTTTTAAATAGTGTTTGGGATTTAATTGATATCACTGTTGAAAATTATTTAGAAAGAGGCTTTGAGTCCTTACAAATTAATTTTGGATGCACAGGTGGGCAACACCGTAGTGTATTTGCTGCAGAACAAACTGCACGCCATTTAAGAAATAAGTATAAAGTGAAAGTGGTTTTAGAACATACCAATAAAGAGAACTGGGTAAAATAATTTTATATGCGAGCAATGATATTAGCTGCCGGATTAGGCACTAGGCTAAAACCCTTTACCAATAACCACCCTAAGGCTTTGGCAGTAGTGAATGGAAAATCTTTATTGCAAAGAAATATTGAATATTTATTGTCCTTTGGCTTTACAGATATTATTGTGAACGTGCATCACTTTGCCGATCAAATTATTAATGCTGTAAATGAAAATAAAGGTTGGGGTGCAAATATTACCATCTCCGATGAAACAGATGAGGTATTGGAAACGGGAGGTGGACTATTGAGAGCAGCCAATTATTTTGAGTCTGAAGATCGTTGGTTGGTAATGAATGCAGACATTTTAACCAATTTGGATTTACACAAAATGATTGCCGCAGATGAGGCTTATGCAATTAAAGCAGAAGGGGATTTAGTTGCAACCTTGGCGGTGACTGATCGAAGTTCAAGTAGAAATTTAATATTTAATCAATCCGGCACTTTATGTGGCTGGAAGAATAATAATAAGGGTGAAGAAAAATGGGCACTTCCATTAAGAGATCCGAATTCCGCAGTACCAAAGGCTTTTAGCGGTATACAAATTGTGCATGCGGCCTTTTTACAGGAAGTTCAATTGCGTGGGAAGTTTTCATTAATAGATGCATACTTGCAATTAGCACAACATTATGCAATTCACTATTATGACCATAGTGATGGCATTTTATTAGATGTAGGAAAACCAGAGAGCTTAGAAAAAGCGGCTACTATTTTTAAATAGTGATCAATTTTTTAATCTTACCTAGTGCTTCTTTAAATTTAAACTTTAATGTAAATCTTTTTCTTGTCTAAAATATAGGCAAGTGAAAACATAAATGCAATAAAGCAAAGCGCATATACAAAAGATCCAATTCTTAAATCGCTATTGATGTTTTTGCAAACATGTTCGTAAAACCAGGGGAATGCCGAAGTATACACTGGTTGTCCTTTTTCATCGGTATGATCTACCCATCTTAATAAGGCCAATACCCTTGGTAAAAAGCCACTCAATACAAAAATGAAAAGTGGATTCTTGCCAAACACATCAAAAAAGTGACTCCATTTTCCTTTGGCTTCTTTGAATTCTAATAAAAAGATAAACATCCCAAGTGTAATCATAGCAAGGCCTGTAGTGTATAGCACATAACTACTTGTCCATATTTTTTTATTAATGGGGAAACTAAAATCCCAAATCCATCCTGCTAAAACCAATACCACACCAGTCAATAAAACATTGGCTAACATTTCAAAATTCTTTCCTTTTGCTTGTATGTATTCGCCTACTAAAAATCCTAAAATAACTTGCACAATTGCAGGGAACATACTTACTAATCCTTCTGGATCGAATGGAACTCCTTCGCCTTTATAAATATGAGAAATTCCTAAAATGCTTTGATCAATCGCATTGCCAAAATAACCTGATAAACTATATGGATGTCCAGTTGCACCAAGTACTATATTCAATACCCAATAAATAACAAGTATCATCATGCCCATAAATAAGGCCATTCTAGATTTACCATAATACACAATTACCGAAGCGAAAAAATAACATAGTGCAATTCTTTGTAGCACACCAAGTATGCGCACATTCTCCCAAACTTTAAAAATTAAATGATTGTCAGACCATTTTACAAATGGGCTCCAGTTTAAAAAAAGACCTATTGCGAAAATCAGCAGGGTTCTTTTAATTACCTTTTTCCAAAAGTCAGCTGCAGTACCCATGGCCAACTTTGGCATCACAAAACTCATCGCATTTCCTACTGCAAATAGGAAAAATGGAAAAACTAAATCGGTTGGGGTGCAACCATGCCAGCTGGCATGTTCCAAAGGGCTAAAAATATGCCCCCAACTGCCGGGATTGTTCACTAAAATCATGAGGGCAACAGTGGCACCTCTAAAAACATCAAGGGAATAATATCTTTGTTGGTTCATAGTGTTAAAAGGGGCTAAATATTATAAATTACTTTCTTATATATATGGTCAAAATAATATCTTTGTAAGATACAAATTCAGATGCAAAAAAATATATTAATTACCGGCGGAGCAGGATTTATTGGATCCCATGTGGTGCGTTTAATGGTGACCAAATATCCTGATTATCAAATCTTTAATTTAGATGCCTTGACCTATGCGGGCAACTTAGAGAATTTAAAGGATATTGAAAAATTACCTAACTATCATTTTGTAAAGGCCAATATTTTGGAGGCAGATGCTTTGAAGGAAATTTTCCAAAAGCATCAAATCACAGACGTAATCCATTTAGCTGCAGAGTCGCATGTGGATAGAAGCATTGTTTCTCCTTTGGATTTTGTGTACACGAATGTGATTGGCACTGTGAACTTATTAAATACTGCCAAAGAATTTTGGAAGGGTGATTTAAGTTATGAGAACGCGCATGATGGAACTTGGGATAAAAAAAGAGATCATTTATTTTACCATATTTCTACCGATGAAGTGTATGGTAGCTTAGGCAAGGAAGGCTTGTTTAAAGAGACTACTCCTTATGATCCAAACTCACCATACTCTGCAAGTAAAGCAGCGAGTGATCATTTTGTAAGAGCGTATGGTGAAACTTATCATTTACCGATTGTAGTTTCTAATTGCTCTAATAACTATGGGCCTAATCACTTTCCTGAAAAATTAATTCCATTATTCATTCATAATATTATCAATAAAAAAGCATTGCCAGTGTATGGTGATGGGTTGTACACACGTGACTGGTTATATGTAATTGATCATGCGCGCGCGATTGATTTAATATTCCATGAGGGTAAAAAAGGAGACACTTATAATATTGGTGGCTTCAACGAATGGACCAATATTGATTTAGTGAAATTGCTTTGCACTCAAATGGATGAAAAATTAGGAAGAACAAAAGGAGAGAGTGAAGCCTTAATTACTTACGTGAAAGATCGTCCAGGTCATGATCGTAGATATGCCATTGATGCGACAAAATTAAATAAGGAATTAGGATGGACCCCTTCTGTAACATTTGAACAAGGCTTGGCAGCTACCATTGATTGGTATTTGCAAAACACAGCTTGGTTAGAGAATGTAACAAGTGGAGCCTACCAAGCATATTATAATGATATGTATAATAACAGATAAAACTAACTAACTATAATTACAGCGGCAGATGAAAATTGAGCAGACCCCCCTTAAAGATTGTTTTATCGTTCATGAAAAAGTGAATGGAGACGCAAGAGGATATTTTATTGAGACTTTTAATCAAAGAGATTTTAATGCCGCTACAGGATTAGATATTGTTTTTGTACAAGACAATCAATCAAAATCATCTAAAGGTGTTTTAAGAGGATTGCATATGCAGCGTGGTGCTTCGGCGCAAGCAAAATTAGTAAGAGTGTTGGCAGGTGCAGTATTGGATGTGGCCGTGGATTTAAGAAAAGGTTCACCAAGTTTTGGACAACATTATGCCATTGAATTAACCGAGGACAATCACATACAATTTTTTGTACCTGCAGGATTTGCGCATGGCTTTGTTGTATTAAGTGAGACGGCAACTTTCTTTTATAAAGTAGATAAATTTTACGAGCCAGGCAATGAAGTAGGCATTATGTACAACGATAAAGATTTAAATATTGACTGGAAGTTGCCAGTTAGCGAATTGATATTTTCTGAAAAAGATAAAACATTAGGAAGCTTCGCAGAATACGCAGCTTCTTTATAGGTATAATAAACACACATTAAAACTTTCTAATGAAGGGAATTATTTTAGCAGGCGGTTCAGGTACAAGATTGTATCCAATTACCAAAGGAATCAGTAAGCAATTAATGCCTATTTACGATAAGCCAATGATTTATTACCCAATGTCCGTATTGATGTTAGCGGGTATCAAAGAAATTTTAATCATCACTACACCCGAAGACAATGATCAATTTAAAAGATTGTTGGGAGATGGTTCGGAGATAGGTTGTCAATTTACTTATGCGGTGCAAGCAGTACCTAATGGTTTAGCACAAGCATTTGTGATTGGTGCTGATTTTATTGGAAATGATAAAGTGGCTTTAGTGTTGGGAGATAATATTTTTTATGGTGCTGGCTTTAGTAAGTTGGTGCAATCTTTTAATGATGTGGAAGGAGCGGCGGTATTTGCCTATGAAGTAAATGATCCTGAAAGATATGGTGTAGTAGAGTTTGATGAAAACAACAACGCATTGTCATTGGAAGAAAAACCAAAAACGCCAAAGTCAAACTACGCAGTGCCTGGTTTATATTTTTACGATAACCAAGTAGTAGAAATTGCAAAAAACATTCCTGCTTCACCAAGAGGTGAATATGAAATTACCGATGTAAATAAAGTGTACTTAGAACGCAAGCAATTACAAGTGGGTATCATGAACCGTGGAACTGCTTGGTTGGATACAGGTACATTTGAATCTTTGGCCGACGCTTGTGAATTTGTGCGTGTGATTGAGAAAAGACAAAGTCAAAAAATAGGTTGTATAGAGGAAGTAGCCTTTAGAATGGGCTTTATTGACAAGACACAATTACTAGTTTTAGCCGATAAATATGCCAAGAGCGGGTATGGAGAATACCTTAAAAACCTAAAAAAATAAGATTTTACTGAACTTTTTTAGTTTGTTGTTGTTTTAGCTGTATGTCATCTTATACCATTAAGGATTTAGAGCAAATTTCTGGGATTAAAGCCCATACCATACGTATTTGGGAGCAACGATATCATTTCTTGCAACCTCAACGAACGGAAACGAATATCAGATCTTATTCTGCCGAAGAATTAAAGGTGATCCTGAACGTTTCCCTACTGAACAAATATGGGTTCAAGATTTCGCATATTGACAAAATGAGTCAAGCCGACATTGAAGAAAAGATCATTGGCTTGAACCAAATGGATGCCGAAAAGGAAAGGGTAGTGAATGCATTAATCAAGGACATGGTATCCTTGGACATGGTATCTTTTGAAAGACAATTAGACAATTACATTGCACAGAAAGGGATTGAGAAAACCATCACCAATATTATCTTTTCATTCTTAGAGCGTGTTGGTGTATTGTGGATTACCAATCATATTAACCCTGCTCAGGAGCATTTAGCTTCAAATATTATTAGACAAAAAATCATATTGGGTATTGAAAGATTGCCAAGAAATATGGCGGCTCCAAAGTTGATTGTATTATTTATGCCAGAAGGAGAATACCATGAAATTGGTTTGTTATTTGTTCAATATTTATTAAAATTGAGAGGATATCATGTAGATTATTTAGGTGCGAATGTGCCTATTATCGATTTGAAATATTTGACTGAATTAAAGAAGGTAGACTATTTATACGCCCATATTACATCGCCCATTAAAGGCTTTAAATTGAACAAGTTTATGGAGCAAATAAGTCAATTGAATCCAAACATTCCGCTCATACTTACTGGCCAAATGATGCAGGAATATAAAGGTCCAGTAGCGCCTCATATCAAGGTTATGAGCTCACTTTCTCAAACTATGGAGCTTTTGTCGAATTTATAGTCGACTCTAACCATCAGAAAATCAACATTTTAGGCATTTTTGTCATTTTGTTTAATAAAAAGATTAAAATATTAAACAGAATATTGAATATTAGCCTTAGTTTTGTTTAACATTATTGAAAAATAGTTAAACGAAATAACATGTCAAACGCAGAATTTAGCTTACTACTTACCGAAAACGCAGAGTTTTTAAGACCATTTGCAGTGAATCTTACCAAAGACCATGAGTCTGCAAAAGACCTTTTTCAGGAAACACTTTTCCGTGCTTTTTCTAACAAAGACAAGTATAATGTAGGTACCAATATTAAGGCATGGTTGTACACGATTATGCGTAATATTTTCATTAATGATTATCGCAAGCGTTCAAAGCAATCTATTGTTTTTGACAGCACTCCAAACGATTATATAATTGACCAAACGCATACCAAGGTTTTAAACCAAGGAATGACCAATTTAAATATGCGTGAAGTGAATCAAATGATATTTGATCTACCAGAATTATTTAGAATCCCTTTTAATTTGTACTTTGAAGGCTATAAGTACAATGAAATTGCCGAAGAGTTGGGCGAACCATTAGGAACCATCAAAAGTCGCATTCACTTTGCAAGAAAAATATTGAAACAAAAAATTGAAAGATATTAAAAATAGTATGCCCGATTCTAATAAAAATGTACTCGTAATTGGTGCAGGTTTTGCAGGACTTTCTGCTGCGACTTTTTTAGCTCAAAAAGGTTGGCAAGTAACAGTAGTTGAAAAGCACGAAATGCCAGGTGGAAGAGCAAGAAAATTTGAAGCAGATGGATTTGTTTTTGACATGGGTCCAAGTTGGTACTGGATGCCAGATGTGTTTGAAAAATATTTTTCAAAATTTGGGAAGCAGGTTAGTGACTATTACAATTTAAAAAGATTAGATCCTTCTTACACAGTTTATTTCGATGAAACACATTGGGATATGCCTGCTAATTATAATCAGTTAAAAGATTTATTAGAAAGCGTAGAATCCGGTACTGGCAATGCTTTGGACCAGTTTATGGCCGAAGCGGAATACAAGTATAATGTAGGTGTAGGAAAATTAGTACATAAGCCAGGACAATATATTTTTGAATTTATTGATTGGGAAGTAATTAAAGGTGTTTTTAAATTAGACATCTTTAAGTCTATGAAAAAACATGTTGCACATTTTTTTAAGCATCCTTATATTCAATCCATTATGGAGTTCCCGGTTTTATTTTTGGGAGCCCTGCCTCAGGATACACCTGCTTTGTATAGTTTAATGAATTATGCAGATATAAAAGGAGGTACTTGGTATCCTGAAAAAGGAATGTATAGTATTGTAAATGCAATGTACGAATTGGCAGTAGAACAGGGTGTTCAATTTTGTTTTGGAGAAGAAGTAAGACATATTGAAGTAGCCAATGGTGTGGCTAAATCTGCAAGAACTATTAAGAAAATTGGAAACGAACAGAAAGAATATTTTTTTGATGTAATAATTGGTGCTGGAGACTATCATCATATTGAAACAAAATTATTAGATACAAAGTATCAATCTTATACCGATAAGTATTGGGATGAAAGATTGATGGCTCCGAGTTCTATTTTATATTATGTTGGATTGAATAAAAGAATTGAAAATGTTTCCCATCATAATTTATTTTTTGATACCGATTTTGGAGTGCATGGAAAAGAAATTTATACCGATCCTTCCTGGCCAAAAGAGCCTTTATTTTATGCAAGTGTTCCATCCGTAACGGATCCCACCGTTGCACCAGAAGGGCATGAAAATTTGTTTTTATTAATTCCTATTGCAGCCGGTTTAAAAGGGGATACGGAGGAAGTGCGTGATATGTATTTTGATAAAATTGTAACAAGACTAGAAGCGCGATGGGGACAATCCATTAAAGACGCCATTGTGTTTAAAAAATCCTTTGGATTGTCTGATTTTGTATCAGAATACCACTCTTTTAAAGGAAATGCATACGGTTTGGCAAATACTTTAATGCAAACGGCAATTTTAAAGCCATCTTGTAGGAGTAAAAAAATAAATAATTTATATTACACTGGTCAATTAACAGTTCCAGGACCAGGCGTCCCACCAAGTTTAATTAGTGGTGAAGTGGTTGCTGAATTGGTTAATACAAATTATAAAAAGTAATAGATATGTCTTCGATTCAATTATATAATCAAGTAACTGCTGAAGCAAGCAAAAAAACTACTTTGATGTATAGTTCAAGTTTTTCCTTGGCTATTAAGTTGTTGCATGCTGATTTGCGTCAGCCTATTTATGATGTATATGGATTGGTTCGATTTGCAGATGAAATTGTTGACACTTTTCATGATTTTGATAAAGCAGCTTTGCTTAGTCAATTCAAAAAAGATACTTACGAAGCAATTGAACAAGGAGTGAGTTTGAATCCAATTTTGCACCGTTTTCAATTAACTGTAAGACAATATAATATTGAATTGGATTTAGTGGAAGCGTTTTTCAAAAGCATGGAAATGGATTTAAGCAAGCAAGCATATGATGCACAAGCTTATCAAACTTATATCTATGGTAGTGCTGAAGTGGTTGGATTAATGTGTTTGCATATTTTCTGTAATGGAGATAAAGCAACTTATGAAAGTTTAAGACCAGCTGCTCAAAAATTAGGTTCTGCTTTTCAGAAAGTAAATTTCTTGAGAGATATTAAAGCCGATTACGAAGGTTTGGAGCGTATGTATTTTCCAAATTGCGATTTTACGAATTTTAAAGAAGAAGATAAGCGACAAATTGAGGATGATATCCAAGCAGATTTTTCTGGTGCATTAGATGGAATTAAAGCATTGCCCATGAAGGCTAGATTTGGGGTATATGTAGCATTTAAATACTACTATACACTGTTTAAGAAGATTAAAAAAACGGAACACGATTCTATTTTAAAAATGCGTATTCGCATACCAGATTATAAGAAATTATTAATTCTTGCGAATGCGAGTATTCGTAGTCAGCTTAATTTATTTTAATATTTGTATTAAGTATAGGTTAGTAAGATGAAAAAGCCCTGCATTGGTATCATTTCCTTTAATTATTTAAAAGTTAGTGATTACCTTTGCACTACTTTATGACGAGTTGAATATTGTTAATTAGAAAACTAAATATATGTTGTTATTTATTGCTGTAATGTTGGGCACTTTTGCCGTGATGGAAGGAATTACTTGGTTGACACACCGTTTTGTGATGCATGGTTTTTTATGGTATTTGCATGAAGATCATCATCAGCCAACTGGACATTTTTTTGAAAAAAATGATGCCTTCTTTTTAATCTTCGCTATTCCAAGTATGGCTTGTATTTTTTATGGCAATTTTGGTGGACCACTTTGGGTTGCTGGAATTGGAACAGGTATTGCCATGTATGGTTTTGCTTATTTTATTGTACACGAGGTAATTATACATCAACGTATCAAATGGTTTACAAGATCAAACAGTAGATATATAAAAGCAATTCGTTGGGCGCACAAAATGCACCATAAGCATATTGGAAAAGAGGAAGGAGAAAGTTTTGGAATGCTTATTGTTGCTAAAAAGTATTGGGATAAGGTTCGTCAAGACGAGCGTATCCAAGCTAATGGATAAAAGCTTGTGGAAACGAATAACACCATTCAACAGGAATCATTTTTTGATATCATTATTGCTGGCGCAGGTTGCGCTGGCTTATCCTTACTATACGGCCTTATTACAGAAAGCAAATTAAGTCATTTACGTATTTTAGTAATTGACAAGTCATTGGAAAAATCAAATGATCGTACCTGGTGTTTTTGGGAAACAGAAAACGGACCATTCGAATCTATTGTTTGTAAGCAATGGGATGCAATAACTGTACATAAAAATAATTTTTCAAAGCAATTAACAACAGCGCCCTTTACTTATAAAATGATACAGGGCTTGGACTTTTATAATCATGTAATTAAAGAGGCAAAAAAATTACCAAACATTTATTGGCAGGAAGCATCTATCACTACTATGGAAACAATAGATTATAATGCTATTGTTTATTGGGAGGGAGGTTCAGCAAAAGCTACAAAAGTATTTTCAAGTATTTTACCTATAGATTCTTTATATACCATTAGTCAATCAACCAATACGAAAACTTTTTTATGGCAACATTTTAAAGGACTACTAGTAGAATTTGAGCAACCTGTTTTTGACGCCCATATCGCCACTTTAATGGATTTTAATGTGGACCAAAAAGGAGCAACTGCTTTTATGTATCTGCTACCATTGGATAATAAAAAAGCATTGGTAGAATATACTTTATTTTCAAAATCATTGTTAAAGCCAAGTGACTACGATGCTGAATTATCAAGCTATTTGACAAAGCATTATGCTAATGACGCTTATGAAATATTACATAATGAAATAGGTGCGATTCCAATGACAACGCAATCATTTGCAAAAAGTGACTCTCCAATATATGTGATTGGTACTTTAGGAAATGCAGTAAAGTCAAGTACTGGTTATGCTTTTCATTTTATTCAAGAGCAAGTAACGCAAATAGTGAAGGATCTTGTACAAAATAATCCTATCAAAACAGAAATACATAATACCAGACATCAATTTTATGATGCAGTTTTATTGTATATATTGGATCATCAATTAATGGAGGGTAGCGAGATATTTAAAAGAATTTTTGAAAAAAACAAAGCGGCTACCATCTTTAAATTTCTATCAAATACCAGCACACTCATGGAGGATATACGCATTATGCGTAGTTTGCCTACTAGCATATTTTTACCAGCAGCAATTAAAGTATTATTACGGCGGTCATAATTTTAATGCTCATTTAGTTTAGCTAAATTTGCAACATGGCCTTGTCGTACAATGGTTAGTACAAGAATTTCCGAAGTTCTAAATCCCAGTTCGATCCTGGGCGAGGCTACTAAAAAGGACCTCTATTCCACAATTTTACTGGAATCTCTGCTCCGAAATTTACTAAAAATGAATTTCTTAAATGAGTGATGAATCGGTTGTATATAATTGCTTTCATATACATTAATACCAAAAAGACGAATAAGTCACCCATTTAAAGTGTAAAAAATACACATTAATTCATTAAATAATTGATAATCAATCGAATATAAAATTTATTAATTCGATAAAATATAGGAACTTGCAAGTCATATTTAGGATTGATGAAAAAAGGATTGCTTGCTATACTGATACTATGTATCATAGGCTTTTCGGCCTATGCCCAGGATAATAGTGTTAGCTGTTCAGATAAGCATAAAGCATTGGCAAATTTGCTTCAGGAAAAAATTAAGCAAATCATTAATAAATCAATTCATTACAATTATTATTTAGGGGACGATTTATATACAGAGAAATCATTTATCAGTAATGCAACTGTTACCTACACAGATAATAAATTAGCAATTTACTTTTATATCACTACTCAAAAATATGATTTGCATTCAAGTGCTATGATTCGTTCAGAACATGGAGAATCTGTATCATTTGATCCAACATCGATTAAAGATGTTTCTATCAAAGGAAAATATACCGACTATGCTAAATCTGAATTGGGATTATTGGTAATTAACTTTGATAAAGAAGTTGAAAAGCATACCTATAT
>DAIUEC010000040.1:3803-20361 GCA_036845345.1 Sediminibacterium sp. | reverse complement strand
CTCATCACTTTAAAACTTAATTATTAACTTCGTCCAACTTTAGGGGTTCAGTCCAGATTCGAGGGCTTTTTTATATTTATTTCATACTTTGCCAAATGGCTTCTTTTTCGGCTAAGCTCATCTGGGCTAAATCAAGCCCGTTTTTATTCGCATAAGCTTCCATTAATTCAAAACGATGCTTAAACTTCTTATTCGTCTTTTCAAGTGCAGTTTCAGGATCAATATTTAAGAATCTAGCATAGTTAATCATGCTAAATAAAACATCTCCAAATTCCTGTTCCATTTTTTCTTGATCATTTGCAGCAATCTCCACTTTTAATTCTCCTATTTCCTCTTCCACCTTATCCCAAACCTGTTCTTTATTTTCCCACTCAAAACCTACATGTTTTACTTTTTCTTGAATCCTTAAAGCTTTCACCATGGATGGTAAACTATTGGGCACTCCACTTAGTATTGTCTTAGTTCCTTTCCCTTCCTTTAATTTCAGTTGCTCCCAGTTGCGTTTCACATCATCATCATTTTCCACTGTCACATCCCCATAAATATGCGGGTGTCTATGTATTAATTTTTTAGCAATAGCTTCCATCACTTCGTCTAATGTAAATTTCCCTTGCTCCGATCCAATTTTTGCATAAAATAATACATGCAACATAATGTCTCCCAACTCTTCTTTAATTCCATCCCAATCTTCTTCCACAATAGCATCCACCAACTCATATAATTCTTCAATGGTATTACTCCTTAGACTATGGATAGTTTGCTTTTTATCCCAAGGACATTTTTCACGTAAAGTGTCCATAATTTCTACCAATTCCAAAAAACGCTTCGACACTAATTCTTGATTCATTTTTAAACATTAAATAGAGAAAGTAATAGAAATGCACCCACCAATAATCCCATTAATATTGTAGTCAAGAAATTAAGAATTAAAAACTTAATTATCGTTTTTAAACGAGATTGATGAAAGTGATTACGCAGTGATTTATACAGATAAAAGAATAATATAAATGCAACCGAAGCATTTAATATCATCAAGTATTTATGGGTTATGAGGTGATACAACTCATCTATCATTTTAACTATAAATAAAATGATAAAAAATGCACAATAAATATGAATACTAAATATTAAATGGTCTACAAAATAATGCTCTTTGTTGTGTCGATATAATACCCAAACAAAAAGTGCAAATATGGGTAATGATATATAAAGTATGCGGGAGAAGTAATGATCAAACTGTTCAATAATTGCCTTACCCACTTCAAACTTATCCCCTTTATATTTTTGATTCAAATAAATAGATTGCTTTGCAATTTTTGATTCAACCCAATTATCTCTTTTAGCTATAGGCAATGATTTTTGAGCTGCTTCATAAGCCTCAATCGTTTTATAATTAAATGTATCGTTTCCAATTTGTAAATTAAACCCATCCTCCTTTTTTAAAATACTATCCATTTTTGTCTTTGGAATTTGAGCAGCAATTTTAGGATTCAAACCCTTGTTTACTTGAATAGGATTATTGGGAGCAGCATTAAAAATGAAAAAGAAAAAAACTGCTGAAACAAATAAATACATTCTTATGGGATGTAAATAGGTAGCGCGTTTCCCATCCATATAATGCTTAGTTAAGCTTGCTGGCTTAAACAATAAAAGTTTTACTGTCTTCCAAAGCTTACCATCAAAATGCGTTAAGTCCTCAAAAAAATGCATTAATAAATGCCAAAAACTTTCTTTCACTACGACATTTTCCTGGCCACAATGTTGGCAAAATCTTCCAGCTACTTGTGTTCCACAGTTTAGGCAGTTCTTTTCAGTTCTTTCTTTTAAATGTGACATAGTGCTAAGATAAGAATTATAATCTTTTATAGTTTCTTTAATCTATTCTTAGACCTATATGTGTCAGTTTGAGAATGGCAATTTGGACAAAGAAGCCTTAGATTACTTAGAATATGATTAAACCTATTTCCATCTATATGATCTAGCTCTAAATTTATCTTTTTATTATTCCATATTTCAATTCCACAAATTGAACATGTGTCTTTTATAATACCACCTTTTATCAACCTATTTTTTAGCTTATAAGTTTGAAAATGGGGATGCTTCCCATCTAAAATATCTTGAAGTAAAGTTTTTACTGGACTATTTTTATTACCACCCTTGAGACCTTGATTAGGTTTATAGCAATTATATAAGAGTGCTAATCTTTTAAGCGTATTAAAATGAATATTTAAGATAGATGCAGCCTTTGACATCGATGTACTTTCTAAACAAACTTCCATTAATCGTTTTTGAGAGATACTCGTTTTCATCCATTTAAGTTAGGATTAATAAATAGAAAATAGATTGCGGTTTCCCGAAAGGGACTGTCGTTTTTCACTTCGTTCAAAACGTCTTCCCAATCAAGTCGATCTTACCCAAAGCCTTTCAAACAGAAAACTTTGTTTCCTGTTTGACTTTTTTTATGCGCTTCCGTTCATTCAAGCAAGCTTGATTCACGTCATCGCATAAAAAAAGCCTCTCACAAATGTGAGAGGCTTTGTGCCTCAGGCGGGAATCGAACCCGCACGGGCGTTGCGGCCCACAGGATTTTCTTACTACTATGGTTTTCACCACCCTACACCGGTTTGTAGTCTGGACTATGCCTTCACCATATCTTTCGATTTAGGTGCTCCGTGTCTAGTCTCTACACGTTCCCTTTCGGGCTTCGCTCGGCATTCCCATTTTAAAGGGTTCACCGAATTTACGGAGTTCTACATCTTCAATTTCTCGAAGCGCACTCAAATTCTTGTTCTCCTAAAGAACAGTGTCTAAGTCCTGCGTGTCTACCAGTTCCACCACCAAGGCGTCTATTGAAAGACTTAAAAAAAAACCCGAACCGAAATTCGGGATTTTTGAGCGAAAGACCGGGCTCGAACCGGCCACCCCGACCTTGGCAAGGTCGTGCTCTACCAAATGAGCTACTTTCGCTTGTACAAGAACTATTTTTAGGAGTGCAAAAATAAGGATTCAAAGCACTCGACCAAAATTTTTTTCTATTTATATTCTGGCTTGTACTGAGAGCTAGTTTGCACCTCTGGATTTGGCTTTTTAAAACCACTGCTGAAAACCTTTGAACAGTTTCCAACTACCAATGATAAAATAGCAAAAATAGAAACGTAGAATAAGAATTTAGAGGAAGTTACCCAATTAGAATTAATATCCTTAGATACTTCTGGTTGATTTAAATCTTGTGACATAGTTATTAATTACGGACGCAAAAATAGCAACTAGTTCTTAATAAAGAACCACTTAACTAACTATTTTATTAAAATATTGCTTCTTTTTTATAAAGTATTGGAAAACCAAGGATCCATTATACACGCCACCCAATGTTTTAAGCTGTTTAGCTCCAGTAGATCTTTTCACTTTACCGGAAAGAATATAGCCAATTAGGGCAAAATGAGCCTTAACAATAGCAGTGAAAAAGAAAGTATCACCACTAAATAGCCCTTTCCAGGCCGAAATAGCATCCAAAGCAAGTCGGAATGGTAATTTCCAAAGTAGCTCAGACAAAGGCAAATTCTTACATAACATGATTAAGTTATTCCTAAAATTTAGGAATACTTTGCGACCTCCTCTTGGTAAGGTCCCTGCCCCTACATGATAAACAATCGCAGCTGGGCAACAATATATCTTATAGCCTTTTAATTGAATTCGCCAACAAAGATCAATTTCTTCTTGGTGTGCAAAGAAACTTGCATCAAACCCATCTAATTCATGAAACACATTTGATCTAATCATCATGGCAGCGCCAGAAGCCCAAAAAATTAATTCATTATTATCATATTGTGCTTGGTCTTTTTCACAAATATCAAATACCCTACCTCTTGAAAATGGATACCCCAATCCATCAATCCAACCTCCTGCAGCCCCTGCATATTCAAATAACTCAGGCTCTTTTTGAGACAATAGTTTTGGTTGACATGCTGCAATATTTTTATCAGACGACAATAAATCAACCATGGGTGCAATCCAATTAGGCGTTACCTCAACATCAGAATTTAATAAAACAAAATAGTCGGCTTGAATATTTTTTAAAGCCCAATTATACCCGCCAGCAAACCCTTCATTGGTAGCAGAAGTTAATATTTTAACTGAGGGAAAATTTGTTTGTAAAAATGAAATTGAATCATCTGTTGATCCATTATCAGCTACTACCACTTCATAGTTTTCATACTGCGTAGACAATACCGATGGCAAAAACTGTTGTAAGTATTTTACACCGTTATAATTTAAGATTACTATGGATACAAAAGGTTTCAAACAGATTTGTTTTTGCGAATGTAAGTCCAAAATATGGGAATTTAAAGAGAAAAACTTAACTTAGAGGCATGAAAAAGGAACATATCCTAATATTGAACCTAGATTTATTGAATCATCCCATGGGGTAATTGAATTTACCACCCTTTTTCAGTTTCTTTTTAATTACACTTCATTCATTGAATTGTAATTTTTCACTACTTTTTTGAATTATAAAATTTTACACAATGCACACTAATCATGATGTTAGTGCCAATGCTGCAAAGTATTTGGAACTAGAAGATAAATTTGGAGCACACAATTACCACCCTATTCCTGTTGTCTTAGAAAAAGGCGAAGGGGTATTTTTATATGACGTGGATGGTAAAAGATATTTTGATTTCTTAAGTGGCTATTCGGCCGTTAACCAAGGGCATTGCCATCCTGCCATTGTAAAAACATTGCAAGAGCAAGCAGCTAAACTTACATTAACCTCTCGCGCTTTTCACAATAATTTATTAGGTGAATACGAAGCTTATATCACTAAGTATTTTGGATATGATAAAGTATTACCAATGAATACAGGCGTTGAAGGAGGAGAGACTGCTATTAAATTAGCAAGAAGATGGGGGTATAATGTTAAAGGCATTGAAGAAAATAAAGCAAGAATCATATTTGCAGAAGGCAATTTTTGGGGACGTACATTAGCTGCAATCTCTTCCTCAACCGACCCAAGTAGTTTTAAAGGTTTCGGCCCTTATATGCCAGGGTTTGGATTAGTACCCTACAATGATTTAACCGCTTTAGAGCATGAATTAAAAGATGCAAATGTTGCTGCATTTATGGTGGAGCCCATTCAAGGTGAAGCAGGCGTAGTATTACCTGATGATGGATATTTAAAAGGTGTCAGAGATTTATGTACAAAATACAATGTGTTATTTATTGCGGATGAAATTCAAACAGGTTTAGCAAGAACAGGAAAAATGCTGGCTTGTGATCATGAAGGAGTAAGACCTGATATTTTGATTTTAGGAAAAGCATTAAGTGGCGGCACCTTACCTATTTCTGCAGTACTAGCAAATGACATTGTAATGATGCAAATTAAACCAGGCGAGCATGGATCTACCTATGGTGGAAATCCTTTAGCATGCGCTGTTGCAATGAAATCTTTGGAAGTTTTAAAGACTGAAAAGATGGCTGAAAATGCAGCAGCAATGGGTGCCTTGTTAAGAGCTGAACTAGAAAAATTAAACTCCCCTTTAATAAAATTAGTGCGCGGAAGAGGTTTATTAAACGCAATCGTAATCAATCATAAAGACCCTGAGGTTTCTTGGGAACTTTGTTTACACCTAAGAGATTTAGGCTTGTTAGCAAAGCCAACGCATGGCGATAAAATTCGTTTTGCACCACCACTAATAATCACAGAAGTTCAAATTAAAGAAGCGGTAAGTATTATTGGCGAAGCCTTAAAAAGACTTTCATAGATAGATGTTACAATAAAAAAGCCTTGCAATTTTGCAAGGCTTTTTTATTGTATTAGTTAGTAGATTTTGGAATCTTTATTTTAGGCAAGAATGTCATTATTAGAATCCCGAATGATATTACAATACAAGCATATAATGGCCATTGCACCCTTGGGCAATCCCCCATCTGACAGGTAGATAGCACGATAAAATTTCTAAATGACCAAGCTAATAACAATGATGCAAAAGCTAGGTTAAATCTCTTTGCCCAAATAAATGGCAATGCAAAAAATAAAGTTGCGAGGGCGCCGAAAATAGCAAAAAACATTCCTGGTTTCCCGAATGAAGTTCCTGCAGTTTGCCAACCAGTGATTACTAAGTTTTTACTATCAATAATGACCAATGGCTGTGTGGTACAAAACATTAATAAAATACAAAGTATAATTCCAATTGTTTGTGAATGTTTCATGGTGCAAAAATAGGTGAATGAGGGCGGATTGCCAATGCTTCACATTGGCATCCGTCTCGGCTAACTCGTATTACCCAAAGCCTTTGGATAGCTAGCTTCGCTTTGCTCGCTAGCATCCGGCTCGGCTAACCCGCTTTACCCAAAGCCTTTCAAAGAATGTCATTTTTAAGCTCACTGCGTTCGTTTTAAAATGGCATTCTTTGGCTTTTTTGCTTCTCGACTGCTTACACAAGCAAGCTTGTGACGCAGTCTCTAAACAAAAAAGCCTCTTCACTTTCGTGAAGAGGCTTTGTATCGAGGTCCCGAGCGGACTATTGTCCGTCTCGGTCATATAGAATAAAAAATATTATATAATTGTATATCAAACTTTTATACTTTATATATTAAATTATGTGTAAGGAAATATACTTAATTTGTTGTCCCCTATGTTGTCCCCTTGTATCTTTACAAAAATAAAGATTATGGGATATTCATTAAAAAACAACATTAGAGAGGATAAAATCAAATCAAACGGGGAATGTCCTGTTGTAATTAGAGTGACGATTGATAGAAAATCATACCGACACCCAATAGGAGAAAATATAAAACCTAAGGATTGGAATAAAAAAGAAGATATACCAAGAAAAACATGTTCTAATAGAGATGTGATAATATCAAAATTAGAAACCGAAAAAAACAAGATTAGGGATTTATTAAATCAATTTTACTTTAACAATAATAAGAAATACCCTTCAATTCAAGAATTAAAAAATACACTTAAATCTCAAAAAGGTATAAATGGTGTCTCCAAACCCATCAGTGTATATTATGATGATTTTGTAGAAGATTATGTTAAAAAGAAGAACTTGTCATATGGAACAAAACGAGTTTATCTTAATACAGGTTATAGATTAAAAGAGTTTTTCACAACTAATAAAATCACCCCTACTTGGGATTTATTTAATGAAGACTTCTATAACGATTTTGTTGATTTTTATTTAGATGGTGGAAGAAATACAGAGGGAACTATTGGGAAATATATTAAGAACTTAAAAACTTTCTTGAAAGATACACACAAGAAATACAAACTTGTTAGACCCGAACAATATGAAACATTTGTAGTAATGAAAGAAAAACCTGACTTTGTCGTTTTTACTAAGATTGAACTATTAATGATAAAATATTATATTGGACTTATTGATGTAAAACAAGAAGATTGGTTTGATAAAACTGAAATCAAACTAAATAAAAGGGAATTACTGATTTTGAGAATCATGTTATTTCTATCATTAACAGGTATGTCTTATGTGGATTTTGATAAACTAACATATCAAGATTTAGAAAATAACGAGGATTTAGAGAATGATACTACCCTTTCATTTATTTACATAAGACAGAAGACGAACATGATTAATAAAGTAGTAATTACTTTAACAGAAGATATAGTTGAACTACTAATTAAAGAGATTAGTATATACATACCTCAGTTAGATTTATCATCTAAACATTTTCACATATCTTTAAGAACATTAGAACAAAAAGTCAAACTCTTATGGGGTTATTTAGACCAAATAAAATCTAACAATCTAAAAAAAGTTAATTTAAGTAGTAAGAATTACCCTGATATGGTTCATTATCCAAGATTATTCCCAAAAGTTCCAAACCAAACATTTAACGAAGAGATTAAATTAGTTCTTGATAAAATAGGTATAAATCAACATGTATTCCTTATAGAAAAGAGAAATAGGAAATCTAATAAAGTTGAGTATAAAAAATGTGATATAATATCAAGTGTAACAGGTAGAAGAACATTTATCACACATTCCCTTCAAGACGGAATTAGTATGGAGGTATTAATGAAATCAACAGGTCATACTGATATTCGTTCTCTATTAAGATACAACAAAGTAGATGTTGAAGATGTAAATAAACAATTCTTAAAAAATAAGAAACGAATATCCCCAACTGACATTTGGGTTGAAAGAAAAACAAAGGAGACCAAAAAGAAGGTGTTAAACAAAACAACAAAAAAATAATTACACTCAAACTAAACTTTCCTATTACTTACTACTATTTATTACTTGACGGGGTTGAATAACCCAATGTGTCATCAATAATTATTAACCCATTAAGTAATGAGAAAAGTTGGACGACCACCATTATACCTATATGAAGAAGATAGGATAAACATAAGACGAGAACAGAACAGAACTAACCAAAGGAATTGTAGAATAAAGAAGAGACTAATTAAACATGTTAAAACCATCACCCTACCCATTAACTTTAATAAGAAATACCAAGACGATATCGTCAATTCCTTTATGAACTATGGATTCAATACCCTTTTTACAGGGACAATAAACCTAAACCATTTAGAACAGGACGAGTTAGATGTTATGAATAAAGAAGTAGATAAGATAAACCAAGAACTACAAATAGAACTTAAACAATTCACAGAACGAAGAACCACAATACAATCATTAAAAGAATACACAGAAAGATACATTCAATTTCTTTATAGTAGGAATGTAATTGATAGGTCATTAGTATTCTTTGAGATTGGAGACAATCTAAACATACATACACATATAATCTTAAACTCAAAGACCAACTACCAAGACCTAAAATTGATATTAGAAAGTGGTTGGTTGATTGGAGTATCAAAGACATCAAGACCTATCAAGAACCAAGAAGAGAAAGAGAGAGTAATTAGGTATGGTGTAAAAGAATTGAAACCCACCTCGTCCAAATCAAACGAACAGAAGAAGATAGACAATTGGTTCTTTATCGGTGAATATAATTGAACGGGGGTAGTCCCTGTAGGGAGGTCCTGTTCGTATCTTACCTTATATAGAGGGTCCCTCCGGTCTCCATATCCCATTACAATACCAAAGATTTAGTTTGTAAAGGTTTTTAGTCCATTACACTCACCTAAATACAACTTACCTCACAATCCCACTAATTAAACAATTAAACATGTTTTAGTCCTTAAATAATCTTTTACAAGGTTTTTGAAAGAAAAACACCATTCCTTAAATGAAATAAGGAGGTTGGTATTATATAAACTAACTCACTAACATACTAACCTTTTGTGTTTTACTTGATATTTATTATTATGGAAACATTAGAAAAAATAGAGGTGTATTATTCATTAGGAAATGAAAATACAGATTACGACTTGGTTGATAAACACCATATCAGGGATTTAATAATAGATAGGTTTGAGAAACAGAAATCTACAATTGAAGGTAAATACCTTTACTCACTTACTCTACAAATACTCCCGACAAGAGAAAACTACCATACATTCAGTATGGAGAAACTACAAGACATATCACGAAAATTAACAAATGGGATGAGTTCATTGGGTAGTATATCAAACAGAAAGTTTTGGAATAATAATTTTACAGGTGGGGTTAGAACTATAAGTGTGGTTGAGGAAGAGTATAATGATTACCCCACCTTTTCATTAAACTACTTGGTTTATAGTCAAATAGACAATTTAGACATTAGGTTATTGAAACCACTAACATTCCGTATTAAGATGATTGACCCGAAAATCAGTTTTTCAATCAACTATATTGGGAAATACACACCCGAACTATTAAGTTCCAATATAGATTATAGAACGGAGGTGGATTACAAGAATCCTTTATTGAAAAAACTTGGAGACGAGACCATAGAAGAGATTTTTAATAACCAATTCCAAAGACCCCGATTTATTGGGGGTTTATATAAACTTAACCCATAAAGAATGAAATATATATTGACCGAAAAACAGGTAAAATCCTTAATAATAAACTTAAAAAACATGTTATTAGATGAAAAAAACAATAAAAAAAACTTTATACTCATAAACAAAAATAGAAATGGAAATAAATAGTCATTATATAGACCTGAAAGAGGTATTCAAGGAACACAACCATAAATTATGTGTAAATCCCCAAACAATTAGAAAAGTCCTCATTGACCTTCATATGGACGAGGAAGAAGAAATTACTATCACAGGAACTTATGAAGATTGGGGATGGTTTTGTAATTTTTTACTATCCCAAGTCATAGAGGGTGATTTTACGAGTGAATATTAAATCAAAATATAAAGGGAACTGAAAAATGTTCCCTTTTTTGTTGTTTTTCAGTATAAAAGGTGTAATTTTAGTGTGTGAATTAAAATACACTAATTATGAAGGTTAAATACAATCGTTTAAGTAGTTTAAGTCAAACAGGAAATCGTTTAACAGACGATAAGACCCAATATGACCTTGTTATGTTGGATAGAGTTTCGGGTTCTGTAAGTTTTAAGGAAAGACCAAAGGGTCAGGAACTTACCAAATTGGTGGAACAGGGTAAGATTAGTGAATTATGGGTGGAGGAGTTTTCAAGGTTAGGTAGAAATACGGGAGATGTAATCAAAACTCTTGAATGGTTAGATGAAATGAAGGTAAATGTCGTAGTAAGAAATATAGGTCTCCAATCAAGACCTAACGGACAGAAGAACCCTATTTGGAAAATGATTAGTTCGGTGATGAGTTCCCTTTATGAGATGGAATTGGAGAATATTAAAGAGAGAACTATGGTAGGTCGTAAGGTATATGTTCTAAATGGAGGTCGTTTAGGAAGACCCGAAGGAACCAAAGAAACAGAAAAGGACTTCCTTGAAAAACCACAGACAAAGGAGATAATTAAAAACCTAAAAAAGGGATTAACAATCAAAGATATTTGTAAAATTGTTGATTGTTCTAATAAAACAATCATTAAAACAAAAAGATTGGGAATTAAACATGATTTAATTATTTAACCATTTTAACCAATCAATAGAAACTTTGTCCCAACAATTTACAAAACTATTGTCTAATGGTTTATATAGGTAATTAAGAGAAATCATTAAAATAAGGAATAAACCAACTCTAATGAAATCCCTTCCATATGGATTAGATAGTATCTTTTTAATTTATTATGAATTAATTTTTTTATTCCTCCATTTTATTAATAAAATAATTAGAACTACAAATGATACTAATTTTATTATTGTAAAAAGTACTACAAATTTCATCACGATAAAATTGTTTTTAATTTAAAAAAGTATAATACATCTAATTTAGTCTTTTTCTTCTAAAACTAATACCTTATCAACAAATTTAGTGAATATTTTAGAAATTTTAAGGATAATATGGTTGATGGAATTACTTTACCCTCAATTATGTGATTATGTAATCAGGTTCAACCAATACTACACCTCTACGTAGTTCTCCTATCTACTACAAAGGTCAGAGGTATTCCTAATGTTAAATATCTGTAAGGAACTCCAATCAAAACACCCTAACATACCATTCTACACCATCCACGATAGTGTCCTAACCACTCAATCCAACCTACCAATCGTTCAGGAGGTAATGACCGATGTGATAACTAAACTGACGGGTAAGAGTGTAGGTGTTAAATCCAAACCATTACACCAACCGACAAGTATAGATAAAGAATTGGTAGAGGATATATTCAATAAGGTTAGGATAAAGAATGATAAGGAATGGAGTGATATTAAAACCTATACCCTTACAAAGAATATTATATTAGGTATTGATTTCTTCTATAAAGGAAAGAAAAATAAGGAATGGTATGATAAAAGAGATATTGGATATTCTAATTAAATAAACCCTATATCTTGACTACCTTATTATAGTTAGATGATATAAATAAGACGATAAAGAACAATTTTGTTGTCCCCTATGTTGTCCCCTTAAAAACAAAACCCCTGATAATATTATGTTTCAGGGGTTATTGAGAGGTCCCGAGCGGATTCGAACCGCTGTAGAAGCTTTTGCAGAGCTCTGCCTAGCCACTCGGCCACAGGACCTTTTCGGGACGCGAAAATAACACAAAGAAGTTAATTATAAAAGAATTTTCCAACTATTACGAATTAAACGACATTTGTACCTTAAAACTAGAGATATGGCAGCAATTGGAGCTTCGGAACTTATTATTAATGACCGCGGAGCGGTTTACCACTTAAATGTGAGACCCGAAGAAATTGCAGATACGGTAATAACCGTTGGTGACCCTGAACGCGTCCCCAATGTGAGCAAATACTTTGACAGCATTGAATTCAAATGTGAGCATAGGGAGTTTGTTACCCATACAGGCTATATCGGTAATAAAAGAATATCTGTTTTAAGTACTGGTATTGGACCTGATAATATTGACATTGCCTTAAACGAAGTAGACGCGCTGGTGAATATTGATTTTAATACTAGAACAATCAATGAAAATCATAAATCCGTTTCTGTCATCAGAATGGGTACCTGCGGTTCTTTACAAGGCGAAGTAGGTGTGGATCAATTGGTAGCTGGTACACATGGACTAGGTATTGATAATTTATTGCACTTTTATCAGTTGGAAAATAATGAAGAAGAAAAATCAATTCTTGCAGCATTTGAGGAGCATACTCAAATAAATAAGACAAATGTTAAACCCTATATTGCAAGTGCAAGTAATGATTTAATAAAACATTTTAATGAAGGTTACAGTAAAGGTATAACTGTTACCTGTCCTGGTTTTTATGGACCACAAGGACGCATTTTAAGACTTCCATTGAACATGCCTAATTTGGTAGATAATATGACTAGCTTTAAGCATGGTAATCATCATATTGCTAATTTTGAAATGGAGACCAGTGCGATTTACGGACTATGTAAATTATTGGGCCATCAATGTTTAAGCGTGAATGTAATTATAGCCAATAGAGTCAAAAAAGAATACAGTAAAAATATGGGCGCAGCAGTTGACCATATGATTCAAAAAACATTAGGTATCATTGCTGACATCTAATAATATTAAAAAGCATACAATGAATATTCAATTTTCAAAATACCAAGGTACTGGAAATGATTTCGTAATCATTGATAATAGAGACAGCAATGTTTCATTGTCTAATCAACAGATTGCTTTTTTATGTGATCGCCGATTTGGTGTTGGTGCAGATGGATTAATGTTATTAGGAACCGAGGCTGGCTATGATTTTAAAATGACGTATTACAATGCTGACGGAACCGAAGGTACCATGTGTGGCAATGGAGGCAGGTGTTTGGTGCAATTTGCACATGACAATGGTATCGTGAAAGAGCATTATAAATTTATCGCTATTGACGGCCCGCACGAAGCGAGCATTCATAATAATGGATGGGTGCATTTGAAAATGTCGGATGTAAATTCAGTAGAAGTAGGTGGAGACTTTTTTGTGACCAATACCGGATCTCCTCATTATATTAAATTAGTAAAGGAGATAGAACAATTGGATGTTTTCAAGGAAGGAAAAAGTATCAGATATAATGATCGATTTGCAAAAGAAGGTATCAATGTAAATTTTGTTGAGCATCAACAGGATCATTTATTTGTGCGCACTTATGAAAGAGGTGTTGAAAATGAAACCTATAGTTGTGGAACAGGCGTTACTGCCGCAGCGATCACATCTTGTTTACACAAAGAGGGCGAACATGATATTAAAATAAAAACAATTGGTGGAAATCTAGCTGTAAGTTTTAATAATCAAGGCGGTGGTCACTTTAATCATATTTGGCTAAAAGGTCCTGGCACATTTGTTTACAAAGCTAGCATCCACTTAAAATAACATCCTTTAATTTTTATACCATGGCATTATTCAATGTGCGCGTTTATGGAATTTTAATTGATAGTCAAAACAGATTATTGGTAAGTGACGAATTCATTAGAGGGAATTATATTACCAAATTACCAGGAGGTGGGCTTGAAATTGGAGAGGGAACGCGAGATGGATTAGCAAGAGAATTTATGGAAGAAGCTAATTTAGAAGTGATTGTAGGAGAACACTTTTACACCACCGACTTTTTTCAAATTTCTGCTTTCAACAATAAGGATCAAATTATTTCTATTTATTATTTAGTGCACTCTGACAAAACAGATACCATCAATGCAAAAACAAAAGCATTTGATTTTTTACCTGAACAGGTTGCAGATATTACGGGCACTGCAGAACATTTAAGATGGATACCTTTGTCCGCATTAAACGAGGAATGCATGACACTTCCTATTGATAAAGTAGCCGTTAAGATGTTATTGGATAAACATAGATTCTAAAGGACATTTTCTCTTCACTTCACTTCACCCTACCCTACACTTCATTCTCTATCCCCATTGCAGCTAATTTCATTTTAGTAGCTGTTGCATGTCCTAAATATTTTTCAATCCTCGCTTCTATAAAAGTAATTGCAGGCGTTAAGATAATAGCCATCGTAAATTTATACATGTAATTAACTATGCAAACTGCAATTACAAAACTCCAAGTCCAGTTGTTGCCAAACTTAAAGGCAATTACCAATACGACAAAACTATCTACCAATTGTGACACCACGGTTGAGCCTGTTGCTCTTAGCCAAGGCATCTTCTCCCCTGTTATTTTCTTTATTTTATGAAACACAATCACATCAATAAACTGACTCACCAAAAAGGCAACTAGACTACCCAATATAATCCACATGCCTTGTCCAAAAATAGCTTCAAATGCATTTTGCATGCTAGGAACTCCATTGGCCACTTTTGATCCTACCCAAAAATCAGCAGGCGCAATGCGCATTGCTAAATAAAACATTACAAAAGCATAGGCAATTAAACTCACTGCGGTAATACTGATTCTTCTTACTGCTTTAGGTCCATAATATTCATTTACAATATCTGTAATTACAAATTCTAAGGGCCATAATAAAACACCACAGGTCAAATTAAATGACAAACCCGACTGCCCTAAAATGGTAAAATTTGCAGGCTTAATTCCCAGCACCCCTTCTAATGAAAAAATCTTACCTCCAATACACTCAGCGATTAATGCATTCGCCACAAAAAAAGCAGTGATGCCTAAAAAAAGCTTGGTGGGTTTATCCTTAAGAATAGCGTTAATCATGGGGTGGTTGGGTTAATCAAATTAAAAGAATGCAGCACAAATTTGAACAAATAACATAAATACAATCAAAATTGTTTGCCACTTGGGGATCTCCACAGAAGATTTTGTCAATTTGATGCCTATTAGCCAAATGATAAAACAAATATTGGCAACTGGTGCCATTACTAAGCCTAAAACTGCATTAAAATTGGCTAAAAAATCAGGCAATTTAAACCATTTGTAAAGCATGTGCATGACTGAAAGCACAAAGAAAACATTGCAAATTATCGCCAGTCTAGCCATAAAAGCGAAAAACGCTTTGTTGAAAATATTGTTCATATTTAGAATTGAGCTACAAGATAAGAAAATTACGCAAAAAGCCTTTTTAGTCGTAGGTTTGTGACTATAATTTATGACTATGTTTAAGTCCATTTTAAAGTCGGCAGTTCCCCATATTATTGCCGTAGCTGTATTCGCAATTGTAGCTATTATTTATTGTCAACCTGCATTGGAAGGCAAAGTATTACAACAGAGTGATGTTACCCAATGGAAGGGAATGGCGCAAGACGCGTTAGAGTATAAAGCAAAATATGGTACGACTCCACTTTGGACCAAGAGCATGTTTGGAGGAATGCCTACTTATCAAATTACAGGTATTCCAGCAAATGCATTCACCATTGGAACATTGGACTTATTATTTACATTAAGATTACCAGAGCCGATTGGTTTATTTTTCTTAGCTAGTATTTGTTTTTATATACTTGCTCAAATTTTAGGATTCAATAGTATCTTAAGTGTTATTGGAGGACTTGCCTATAGCTATGCAACCTACAACCCTATTATTGTTACCGTAGGTCATATGACTAAAATGCATGCCATTGGTTATCTGCCTTTATTCATTGGGTCTGTTATCTTATTATTTAAAAAGAGATATTTATTGGGCACTTTAATGGTGGCCGTCTCCACTGCTTTATTTGTTCAAGCCAATCACTTACAAATCACTTATTACGGTATCATTATCGTTTTCTTTTTATCCGTATTCTATTTAATTAAATGGATTAAAGAAAAAGACTTCGCACATATTGGAAAAACTTTAGGATTGGGATTAGTTGCGGGTGCATTAGGCCTTGCAGTGAATGCGCCAATGTTAGTGAGTACTTATGAATATGGCAAACAATCTATTCGTGGCGGAAGCGCTTTAATTACAAAGGATAGCAAAACAACAGCAACGGGCTTAAATACAGATTATGCATTAAGTTATAGCATGTATTTATCTGAACCGTTGGTAATGATGTTCCCTAATTTATATGGAGGTTCTAGTGATCCAAATAATGTTGATCCTACAACTTCAAAAGGAATTGAAACCTTACAACAAATGCAACCTCAAATTGCTCAGCAAGTTCAATCTTTTTTAAACTTTTATTGGGGCGGAATCGGTGGAACTTCAGGTCCTCCCTATGT
>DAIUEC010000040.1:0-3793 GCA_036845345.1 Sediminibacterium sp. | reverse complement strand
ATGTTGGTATCGTGATTTGCTTTTTCGCAATCATTGGCTTGAGTGTTCAAAAAAACGAACATCGTTATTGGATTTCGGCTGCAATCATTTTTTCAATTTTGTTGGCATCGGGTTCTTACTTATTGTCTTTCAATAGCTTTATGCTGGAGCACTTGCCATTCTACAATAAGTTTAGAGCACCAAGCATGATTATTGTTATCCCAACCTTATTAATAGGTGTGATGGCCTTATATGGTATGGATGCATTAGTAAAAGAAACTAGTTGGAAGGAAGTATTCGGTAAATACAAAGTAAGTTTTGCAGTATTATTAGTTTTATTTGTTTCAGTATTTTACATTTATGCGACCAGTGATTTCAAGAGCAAAGACGACAACCAGAAACTAGTTCAATGGAGTAATATCGTAAGTGCTCAAATTAAAGATCCTGCAGCTGCTGCTCAATATATTACACCAGCCAACGATTTAGTGAATGCAGTTGCAACCGATCGTAAAACCATGTTGGAAGGCGATTTATTTAAAGCAATTATCTTCTTAGTTGTCATTGCAGTTTTATTATTCTTGTCTTTCAAAAAAATCATCAATCATACCCTAGTTTATATTGCTATTGGTATCGTAGCTGTATTTGATTTATTCCAACTAGATGTAAAATATTTAAAGCCAGATCATTTTGTAGAGCAATCTGAAAATGAAAATGCTTTTACACTAACCCCATTAGACAATGCATTAAATAAAGATACTTCTGACTATCGTGTTTTAGATGTTAGAAATGGAATTTCAGCTGCATTTAATGGAGGTGCTTTAATTGCTTATCATCATAAAACGGTTGGAGGATACAACCCAGCTAAATTGAGTATCTATCAAGATTTAATCGAGAATCAGTGGTATAAGTTCCCTAATTGTATGCCAACTGTTAACATGCTTAATACTAAGTATGTGATATCTGGCAATATGGCTACGGATACCCTACCTAATAATCAGGCTTGTGGCAATGTATGGTTTGTGAAAGGAATTAGATATGAAAAAGATGCTGCAAGTGTAATGCATGCTTTAGATAATTTCAATCCAAAGGACACTGCTATTGTAGAAGAAAAAGATAAGATTGCTAGCCTATCCAACCTAAGCGTTGATTCAGCTGCGCATATTAAACTTGTTCAAAATAACAATGATGAAGTTGCTTATACAGCAAGCACTAAAAAAGATCAATTAGCAGTATTTAGTGAAATTTACTACCCACTTGGATGGAAAGCATATATCGACGATAAAGAAACTCCAATCGTTAAAGTAAACTATGTGTTAAGAGGAGTGGTGGTCCCAGCTGGAGATCATAAAATTAAATTAGAATTAAAACCAACTAGTATTGCTAATTCAAAACAAGCATCCAGTTTTGCTTCCTTCTTTATTTGGGCATTATTAGGATATGCTGGATTTTATTGGTTCAAGAAAAACAAAGGAGCAACAGTTTAATTCAAATTAATGTAGATGCAGTTAAGTATAATCATATGCAGTTATAATCGCGCCAATTATATTGGAGAAGCACTTACTGCATTGTATCACCAAACTGCATCATTGGATCAATTTGAGGTTTTCATAATTGATAATAATTCGACAGATAATACGCCCAATGTATTTCAACAATGGCGTAGCGAGCACCCTGATGGAAAATTTGAATACAGTACCGAAACTAAACAAGGTGCTTCCTTTGCAAGAAATACAGGTGCAAAATTAGCCAGCACCCCTTGGTTATGTTTTATTGATGATGATGCAATTGCAAGCCCCCATTATGTTGAAAATGTAATTAAGCATACCCAAGACCAACCATTTATTGTTGGATTTGGAGGAAAAATTATTCCAAAATATATCCCTGCCGAACCAAAATGGATGAGCTACTATGTTTCAAGCTTAGTTGGCAACTTTGATTATGCACCAACAGCATGTGCTTTTGAAAATGGCAAATATCCTTTGGAGTCCAATATGATCGTTGCCAAAAAAGTATTCGATCAGGTGGGTGGATTTAATGAAGCTATCCCCGGCGTGGTAGGTACCCTAAGAATTGGTGGAGAAGGCAAAGAATTGTTTTATAAAATAATGGCATTGGATCATACTATTTATTATGAACCCAATATTATGGTGCATCATGTAGTTGAAGTAAGTAAGTTAACGCCCGAATATTTATACCGAGTAGCCAGTGGAATTGGTCGTGGTGAAAGGTCAAGGACAAAAGCAATCAGTTCAATTAATTACTTTAAAAAAATGTTTGAGTACTTATTGAAATTAGGCGCAGCGATTGTATTAGGGATTAAGTATGCTTTAGTTGGAACTCCTGCCAAAACCATGCCCGTTATTCAATTTAGAATCGACGCCTTAAAAGGATTATTGGGCTACTAGATACATTTATAAAAATGAGGTTTGCCAATTAGAATTATGGGGGCCAGCGCCCATAACTTGAATACATTTTTTGTAAAGCCCAACAAATATTTAAATTCAGGAACAACATTTTTAAAGCTTAATAGCTTTGTAAAAAAGCATGCAATAAATGCGAATGGAATTGCCCAAGTATAATTCAACAACAAACAAAAGAACCAAAATATTCCATATTGCTTTCTAATACGAACATGATTGGACATCATCAATTGAAACCCTTTTTTATCAGACAAATTGGTATAGCTATTGTCAATGGATTCCGTTGCTGATTGAATAGAAGTGCCAATTAAATGTATGATTTCAATATCCCCATATATGCAAATAGATCCTTGTTTAATTAATCGACTGCACCACTCTACTTCCTCTGCGTATAAAAAGAAATCCTCGTCCATGAATCCAGCTTTATCAATGGCAATTCTTTTCACCATCAAAAAAGCACCACTCACCCAATCTACCTTTTGTTCTTTTTCAGCCTTAATGATGGATGGCTTGTTTGTTTTTAAAAAGGAAGCAACATATTTAACGGTACTGCCCCAATAAGGCAATTCTAATAAATGATTCATCCCTCCTTTTACAAAATTACTACCCGAAAATTGCGGCTCATGATTTGGATAAACTAATTGAACCCCGCAGGCGATATGATTTGAATTTTCTAAACGACTTAAACAGGATTGGATACTGCCAGGAATCAAAATCGTATCGGGATTTAATAATAAAATGTTTTCACCCCTAGCTATTTTAATCCCTGCATTATTGGCTCTTGCAAATCCAGCATTGTATCCCATTTGAATACATTGAACAAAAGGAAATTTTGCAGACAATGCATTTTTACAATCTACATTTTGCTCATTATCAACCACTATCCATTCTATTGCAGCATCATTAATTAAAGAAGGTTCAGCCGAAGCCAAACAATCCAAAATATAGGATATTGATTTAAAATTTACAATGATGATGGATAGGCGCATCTTATCTGGATACATTTTCAGGCTTGAAGATAAAGATAAAAAAAGATATATTTGTGAAACAAGAACAAGCTTTATTAATGATCAAGACCAAAGAAACAAGAATTGCGAATAATTTTGATATCATTAGAATCTTATTCGCTTGGTTTGTGATCCTATCCCATAGTTATGTATTAAATGGAGATGGCCCATTTGACCCTTTGGCCAAATTAACAAACGGATACATGATTTTTTCCTTTATTGGCGTAAAAGGATTCTTTATTATTAGTGGATATTTGATTTTTCAAAGTTTAGAGCGTAGCCACTCCGTTGCAGACTATCTTACAAAAAGAATTTTACGCATCTTCCCGGCTCTATTGGTGGTACTTGCACTTACCTTATTAGTTGTATATTTTATTTATCCATTAC
>DAIUEC010000039.1:0-20675 GCA_036845345.1 Sediminibacterium sp. | reverse complement strand
TCGCTGAGTTTTTGCATCTTGTAAAAAATCAGATGCAAAAATGAAATTGTTTAATAATTCATTCTTGCAATAAATGATATCTTGTTTGCTTCCTTCCCATTCTTTATGCCCCTGATGCAAATACAATATATAATCTCCAATTTCCATTACGGAGTTCATGTCATGTGTAACCACAATGGTAGTGATATTGTTTTCGATTGTTAATTCATGGATTAACTTATCTATTACCATGGATGTTTGTGGGTCAAGTCCAGAGTTAGGTTCATCACAAAAAAGATATTTTGGATTTAAAACCAAGGCGCGTGCAATGCCCACTCTCTTTTTCATACCTCCACTAATTTCAGCGGGAAATTTTTGGTTGACTCCTTCTAAATTAACTCTTGCTAAAATTTTGTTTACTTTCTCAAGTTTTTCTACTTCACTCAAATCCGAAAACATATCCAAAGGAAACTTTACATTTTCTTCTACAGTCATGGAGTCAAATAAAGCATTACCCTGAAAAAGCATTCCAATGCTATTGCGTAATTCTTTTCGTTGTTCCTTATTCATCTTACCCAACTCAATGCCATCAAAATAAATATGGCCCTCGTCTGCTTGAAATAAATCAACAATACATTTTGTTAAAACGGTTTTACCGCTACCACTAGCGCCAATAATTAAATTACACATACCAGGCTTAAACTGCGCAGAGATATCTTGTAGGATAACCCTGTCATTGAATTGTTTACTGATATGTTTTATTTCAATCATGGTTATTTATTTAAAGGAACCTGAAGAGAAAGTAAGTCTTCAAAGGTATCTCTTCTGCTTATCAATTTAGCAACTCCATTTTCAAATAAAACCTGTGCTGGTTTGTAACGAGCATTGTAGTTGCTGGCCATTTCGTATCCATATGCGCCCGCGTTAAAGAATACTAAAAAGTCACCTTCTTTAATTTCAGGAATGGTTCTATCCCAAGCAAAAGTATCTGTCTCACAAATGTTTCCTACAACCGCATATTGCTTATGCGCGCCGTTTGGATTGCTAATATTATCAATATGGTGATAAGCATCGTAAAACATTGGACGAATTAAATGATTCAATCCAGTATCGATTCCGGCAAATTCAATTTCGCCTGATTTTTTCATCACATTCACGGTTGCAATAAAATAACCACATTCACTCACCATATATTTACCTGGTTCAAACCAAGCTGTTAAATTGCGACCATATTTTGCCGATAAACGCTCCATCGCTTTATTCACTTCGGCCCCTAACAATGCAATGTCCGTTCCTTTTTCATCAGGTTTGTAAGGCACTTTAAATCCACCTCCAAAATCCAATACATTCACAGTAGGAAATTGATCTAATAAAGTATCAAATACATCGGCTGATTGAATAAAAACGCTTACGTCTTTAATTTCACTACCCGTATGAATATGCAGTGTAGCAATATTGATATTGTATTGTGCTTGTATCGCTTTTAATTCGGACAATTGCGTAACAGGAATTCCAAATTTGCTCTTATCGTGACCCGTTGAAATTTTTAAATTACCACCCGCCATAATATTAGGTCTCACGCGTACGCCAACAGGGTAGGCGTTTCCAAATTTCGCACCAAACTTTTCTAAATTAGATAAACTATCAATGTTTACATTAATCCCTAAACTAACTGCTTCACAAATTTCTTCAAAGCTTACGCTGTTACTTGTATATAAAACATTTTGAGGAGCAAATCCTACATGCAAAGCTAATTTGGCTTCGTTAATAGAGCTACAATCTACATTGCAACCCGCACGCTTAACCACATCTAAAATATGAATATTGGTTAAGGCTTTACACGCATAAAAGAAGCGTGTATTTTTTTCAGAAAAATGCGAAAGTAAATTTTGATATTGACTTGCAATTTTTTCAGCATGGTACACATACAATGGTGTGCCATATTCATTTGCAACAGCATTTAATTGCTCATAGGATAAACTTGACTTCATGCTACGAAGATACAAATTTATGCTTCTTCCTCAGTAGATTCTGTATCATTTAAGTCTCCATCAACATCAGACGCGTTAGCGTCTTCTTCCGGTAAATTTGGAGTTTCTTCTGACGCGCGCTCTTCAGCAGCAGCTTCAGCAACTTGCTCGTAAACGCTGTTGTCAGTAAAGTCCTCAGGCTTAATAACAGTAGCTTCAACAATTTGATCCGCTAATACTTCCTTGATTTTTGGTAAATCATCGGTTGAGTTAATACCAAAATAATCCATGAATGTTTTTGAAGTAGAGTATACCAATGGCTTTCCAGGTAATAATTCGTTACGGCCACTAATTACGATCAATTCTTTTTCCAATAATTTTTGAATAGAATAATCGCTGTTCACACCTCTGATTGCTTCCACTTCCCCTTTTGTAATAGGTTGTTTGTAAGCAATAATTGCTAAAGACTCTAAAGCAGCATTAGAAAGACGCTTTAAGAATTTGTCGCCATTTAATTGAGCAATTGTTTTATGGAAATCAGGCTTCGTTAAAAACTGCCAGCCACCGCCACTTTGTTTTAATTCGAAAGGATAAAACTCTGTAGCATATTTTTCTTGAATACCGTTTAATGCACTCTCCACTTGATCAACCGTAATGCGCTCTTCTAAAAAACCAAATGTATTGTTGATTAATTCAGTTATATCGTTTACACTTAAAGCTTTGTCACTTGCGAAAATCAACGCTTCAATATGAGGTATAATTTGACTTATTTCCATAATAGTAGTTCTTAACCATTTAATGCAGCAGCACCACTAACAATTTCTGTTAATTCGGTAGTAATTGCAGCTTGTCTTGCACGGTTATAAGATATTTTCAAAGATTTTAATAATTCGTTTGCGTTTTCACTTGCCTTATCCATGGCTGTCATTCTCGCTCCATGTTCACTTGCATTGGCATCCAATACTGCTTTAAATAATTGTGTATTTAAAATCTTTGGCATTAACTCAGCAACCAAAGTTTCTTTTTGTGGCTCGTAAATAAAATCTGTTTTCTTTTTACTTGCTGTTCCAGCAATTTTAGGAATTGGCAAAAATGGTTCTGCTTTAAATTCTTGTGTAGCAGCATTTTTAAATTCACTATAAATAATTTCAATTGCGTCAAATTCTTTATTAGCGAATGCATCCATTGCCGCTTTTGCCGCAGTTTGTACATTGCCAAATGTAAGATTTAAGAAAATATCTTTGTAATCCGCATTGGTATTGAATCCTGATTTTGATAAACTCTCAAAACCTTTTTTACCAATATTCCAAATAGTAATTTTTTGGGAAGGGTATTTTTCAGCAATGGTTGCTTTTGCTAATTTTACCACATTGGCATTGTAACCACCACACAATCCTCTGTCAGAAGTAATCACAATCAACAAAACATTATTCACTGTTCTTGTTTCTGCTAAAGCCAAATTCATGCCACCTTCTAAGCTTCCAATGATATTACTTAGCATATCTTGTAGCTTGAGCGCGTAAGGTCTCATTTGGGTGATTGCATCTTGCGCACGACGTAATTTTGCAGCACTAACCATTTTCATGGCCTTCGTAATTTGCTGTGTACTTTGAGTACTCTTGATCCTATTTCTTACTTCTTTTAATTGACCTGCCATAGCTTTATATTTTCCTTTCTTTTGAGCGAGCAAAGGTATCAATTTTTTGCCCATTTTGCACTTTTCGGGGCCTTCAAGTTAATTTTTATATTGAGAAGCCTATAAAATGGCCAACTGATGGCAAATCCTTACCTTTGAGCCCCTTGTATGCCGTCAAAAAAAAGTTTGGCACGCATATTGACATAGGGATATTAACACAATTATTTACTAGGCATATGTTGCAAATTATAAGTAAGCTTTTTGGAGGGTCAAAAAGCGAGAAAGATGTAAAGAAAATTCAGCACTTAGTAGGCGTTATCAATGGCCACTTTCAAGGGTATAAATCCTTGTCAAACGACGATTTAAGGGCTAAAACCACCGAATTAAAGGCTAGCATTAAAGCCCAAACAAGTGCATTAGACGCTTTGATTGAGCAGGAGCAAAACAAGGCCGAGGCATTGGAATTGAGTGACTTAATGGGACGTGACGCCATCTATGAAAATATAGACAAAATCAAAAAAGACCGCGATCAGGAAATAGAGAAGGCTTTATGGGACATTTTGCCAGAAGCGTTTGCTGTGGTTAAAGAAGCGGCTCGTCGATTTACAGAGGAGGAAGAATTGGTGGCGACTGCAACGGATTTAGACCGTGAATTGTCGGTAAAAAAGGAATATGTTGAAATTAAAGGCGACCAAGCGGTGTTTCAAACTACTTGGAAGGCTGCCGGCACACCTGTTACCTGGAACATGGTACATTATGATGTGCAGTTAATTGGTGGTATCGTTTTGCATCAGGGTAAAATTGCAGAGATGAGCACCGGTGAGGGTAAAACCTTGGTTTCCACTTTGCCAGCTTACTTGAACGCTTTGGCGGGAGAGGGTGTACATATTGTTACCGTGAATGATTACTTAGCAAAAAGAGATAGTGAGTGGAATGGTACTTTATTTGAGTGGTTGGGTTTAACGGTGGATTGTATTGACAAGCATCAGCCTAACTCCGAGGAGCGTCGTAACGCTTATCGTGCAGATATTACTTACGGAACAAATAATGAATTTGGTTTTGATTACTTGAGAGATAATATGGTGCATTCACCAGAGGAAATGGTTCAGCGCAAACACCATTATGCGATGGTGGATGAGGTGGATAGCGTTTTAATTGACGATGCAAGAACTCCATTAATTATTTCTGGTCCAATTGGACATCAAACAGGGGAGCAACAATTTTTTGATTTAAAACCAAGAATTGAAAAATTAGTAGAGGCACAAAAGAAAATTGTAAGCCAATCTTTGATTGAAGCAAAAAAGAAAATCGCTGATGGTAATGATGATCCTAAAGATGGCGGATTAGCTTTATACCGTGCATTTAGAGGTTTGCCAAAGAGCAGCGCCACAATTAAATATTTAAGTGAGCCAGGGGTAAGAGTTAAAATGCAAAAAGCAGAAAATTATTATTTGGCCGATCAACAAAGAGAAATGCATCATGTGGACGCGGATTTGTATTTCCACATTGATGAAAAAAATAATTCCGTAGAACTTACCGAAAAAGGACTTCATTTAATTACAGGTGCAGGAGAGGATCCAAACTTTTTCTTGTTACCAGATATCAGTGTTGCTTTAAATGCAATTGATATTAATGCTGCTTTATCTGCTGATGAAAAATTACAGCAAAAAGAAGTAATCATTGCTGATTACAGTATTAAAGCGGATCGTATTCATACGGTGAATCAATTATTAAAAGCCTATACTTTATTTGATAAGGATGTAGAGTATGTTGTAATTGATGGTCAAGTAAAAATTGTAGACGAGCAAACAGGTCGTATCATGGATGGCCGTCGTTACTCTGATGGTTTGCACCAAGCGATTGAAGCAAAAGAAAATGTGAAGATTGAAGCAGCTACGCAAACCTATGCTACCATTACCTTGCAGAACTTTTTCAGAATGTACCACAAGTTAGGTGGTATGACAGGTACTGCCGAAACGGAAGCATCAGAGTTTTGGAGTATTTATAAATTAGACGTGGTTTCTATTCCTACCAATATTCCTGCAGTGCGTATTGACGAGCAGGATATGGTATTTAAAACCAAGCGTGAAAAATTCGGAGCAGTTATTGATGCAATCGAAAATTTAAGAGAAAAAGGAAAACCAGTTTTAGTAGGTACAACAAGTGTTGAAGTAAGTGAATTGTTATCCAGAATGCTTCGTCAAAAAAATATTCCACACAATGTATTGAACGCGAAACAACATGCGCGTGAAGCACAGGTAGTTGCTGAAGCTGGTTTAACTGGCGCGGTAACTATTGCTACCAACATGGCTGGTCGTGGTACGGATATTAAATTAAGTCCGGAAGTAAAAGCGGCAGGCGGTTTGGCAATTTTGGGAACAGAACGTCACGAGTCACGTCGTGTAGACAGACAGTTAAGAGGTCGTGCTGGACGTCAAGGTGATCCAGGTTCTTCTCAATTCTTTGTTTCCTTAGAAGATGATTTAATGCGCATGTTCGGAAGTGAACGTATTGCAAAAGTGATGGACTTTGCTGGCTATAAGGAAGGTGAAGTAATTCAGCACAGCATGATTACCAAATCTATTGAACGTGCACAAAAGAAAGTAGAGGAAAATAACTTTGGTATCAGAAAGCGTTTGTTAGAATATGATGATGTGATGAACAAGCAAAGAGCGGTGATTTACAAAAAACGTAGTCATGCTTTGTTTGGAGAGCGTTTGGCTTTAGATATAGACAATGCTTTTTATCAAGTGATTGAAAATATTGTATTGTCTCACAAAACAACTAATACATACGAAGATTTTAAATTAGCATTAATTGTAAGCGGTGGATTTGATACAAAAATTTCTGCTGAAGAATTTAGTGCAACTAAAGAAAATGATTTAGTAGAGCTTGTATATCAAGAAGCGATTGCGCATTATGAGTACAAGAAAAAAGACATTATGCAGGAAAGTATTCCTGTGTTTAAGAAAATCAGATTAGAACAAGGTAGTCATGTTGAGAATGTGATTGTGCCGGTAGGTGATGGCAAGATTGCTTATAATGTATTAGTGAACTTAGATAAGAATGTGAGCAGCAATGGTCAAACATTAGCAACGCAAGCAGAAAAATCAATTTCATTAAGCTTAATTGATGATGCATGGAAAGAACATTTGCGTGCAATGGATGATTTAAAACAATCTGTACAAACTGCTACCTACGAACAAAAAGATCCATTGGTTATTTATAAGATGGAAGCTTTTGAATTGTTCCGTAAAATGGATATTGAAATCAATCATAAATTGGTTCAATTTTTATGTCATGTTCATTTACCTATTGAACAAGGAGTAAGAGAAGGTCGTCAACAAAAAACAGATCTATCTAAATTGAATGCAGGAAGAACTGAGGAAGGGGTAGGCGAAAAACAATACCTTGATCCAAGTGAACAAAAGCAAGCCCCTATTACGGTAGGTCCAAAAATTGGTCGTAATGATCCATGTCCTTGTGGAAGTGGAAAAAAATATAAAGCTTGTCATGGAAAAGATGCCGCTCAATAAATACATCGATCACACAATTTTAAAACCTACTTGCTTAGTTGCAGATATTGAAAAATTATGTGCCGAAGCAAAGCAGTATGATTTTGCTGCAGTATGTGTGCCTCCTAATTTTGTAAAATTAGCAAAGGAACAAGTTGCAGGATCGGATGTTAAAGTAGCCACTGTTATTGGATTTCCTTTTGGATATTCAGCAACAGAAGCAAAGATTGCAGAAATAATTTTAGCGATGGTGGATGGTGCCGACGAATTGGACGTGGTAGCCAATATATCTGCTATTAAAAATGGAGATTGGGCAGCTATTGCCGACGAGATTAATCATATCATGCCCATTATTCGATCCAAAGGAAAGGCTGTAAAAATTATCATAGAATCAGGTGTGTTAACCGACGATGAAATTATAAAGTGTTGTGATATTTACGGAATTGCCGGCATTGACTTTTTAAAAACATCCACTGGCTATGCAGAAAAAGGAGCTAGTGTGGAAGCGGTACAATTATTTAGAAAACATTTACCTGACGCAGTGCATATTAAAGCATCAGGGGGCATCAGAGATTTTGCAACGGCAAAACAAATGATCGAAGCTGGCGCTACGCGAATTGGTTGTAGTGCTGGTGTTGCGATTGTAACAGGAGCGAATACGGAAAATTTAAAAAGCAACTATTAATTTGTAACTTTATTAAGTTACCTAATAGGCCAATACTATGTTATTAGAAAAAATTAAAACTTTAGCTGCTCAAGGGCAGGATGAAAATATTGCGATCCGCAGACATTTGCATGCAAATCCTGAATTAAGTTATCAGGAATTTGAAACCTGCAAATTTGTACAAGCACAATTAACAAAAATTGGAATCCCTTTTACTGTGATTGCAACCACTGGTGTGTTAGGTATTATAGAAGGAAAAAATCCAAAAAAGCGTGTAATAGCATTAAGAGCTGACATGGATGCCTTACCTATTATTGAAGAGAATGAAGTGGATTATAAATCTAAGAACGAAGGTGTGATGCATGCATGTGGTCATGATGTGCATACCACTATCTTACTAGGCGCTGCAAAAATATTATGGAGTTTACGTGATGAATTTGAAGGCACTATTAAATTATTATTTCAACCAGGCGAAGAAAAAAATCCTGGTGGAGCAAGTTATATGATTCGGGACGGTGCATTGCAAAACCCTACACCACAAGGTATCATTGGGTTACACGTGCATCCAGGTTTGCCATTTGGTAAATTAAGTTTTAGAAAAGGCCGTGTAATGGCAAGTGCCGATGAATTATATGTAAGTATTAAATCAAGTGGTGGTCATGCAGCAACACCGCATCAAACAGTAGATACGGTTTTAGTAGCAGCACAATTAATTACGAGTTTACAAACCATTATTTCTCGTAATAGAAATCCGCAAAATCCATCTGTATTATCTATCTGTTCTATTCATGGAGGCAACACAACCAATGTAATTCCTAGTGAAGTAAAATTAATGGGAACATTCAGAGCTATGGATGAAGTATGGCGATTTAAAGCACATGAATTAATGATGCAACAAGCTAAAGGTTTAGCCATTGCTACGGGTGCTGAAATTGATTTCAGCGTTGATGTTGGATATCCAACCGTTGACAATGAACCTGCTATCACCGAAGCTGCTTGGAAATTAGCAGATCAATATATGGGTGCTGAAAATGTAGAAGAAACAGAATTAAGAATGGGCGCCGAAGATTTTGGTTACTATTCTCAAGTAATTCCTGGTTGCTTTTTCCGTTTAGGCGTTCGCAATGAATCCAAGGATGCCATACATAATGTACATACTCCTGTTTTTAAAGTAGATGAAGATGCAATCGCACATGGTGTAGGTATGATGGCTTGGTTAGGAGTAAGCTTATTTGCATAAAAGCTTCTTTTTATTGTATTCATAATCAATCTATTATGAGACAAAAGCCATGTTTTTCAATTAATTCATTAGCTTTGTATTACTTGTAAACTAACATTCGTTATAAATTTTATTACATGTCCAATAAAGAGAACCTTCGTAAAGACCAAGCACTTGAATATCATGCAAATGGTCGTCCTGGAAAAATTGAAGTGGTTCCAACCAAGGAAACTAAAACTCAAAAAGATTTATCGCTTGCTTATAGTCCTGGTGTAGCAATTCCTTGTACTGAAATTAAAAACAATCCATCGGATGTTTATAAGTACACTGCTAAAGGAAATTTAGTGGGCGTAATTACCAACGGAACAGCAGTACTAGGATTGGGAAATATTGGACCCGAAGCAAGTAAGCCGGTGATGGAAGGGAAGGCCGTTCTATTTAAAATTTTTGCGGATATTGACGTTTTTGATATTGAAATAAACGAAACCGATCCTGATAAATTTGTACAAATTGTAAAATCATTAGAACCCACTTTTGGTGGAATTAATTTAGAAGACATTAAAGCACCTGAATGTTTTTACATTGAACAAAAATTAAAGGAGCAGATGAATATTCCCGTGATGCATGATGATCAACACGGAACGGCGATTATTAGTAGTGCTGCTTTGTTGAATGCATTGGAATTACAAAAAAAGAAAATTGATAAAGCAAAATTTGTAGTGAGTGGGGCTGGAGCTGCTGCTATGGCTTGTATTAAATTATATGTTGCATTGGGAGCGAAATATGAAAATTTTACTTTGTTTGATAAGGATGGAGTATTACATATTGGTCGTACTGATTTAGGGGAAGATCGTATTCCATTTGCAGTAAAGTCAAAAGACATTACCATACAGCAGGCTTTTAAAACAGCCGATGTATTTTTAGGATTAAGTGTTGGGAATGTGGTGACTGCAGAGATGGTAGGGAGTATGCCTAAAAATCCAATCGTTTTTGCACTCGCAAATCCCGATCCTGAAATTGCATATGAAACAGCAGCTAGTGTGCGTAAGGATATTATTATGGCTACAGGCCGTTCGGATTATCCTAACCAAGTAAATAATGTGTTGGGATTCCCATACATATTCCGTGGTGCATTGGATGTAAGAGCAAAACAAATTAATGAAGCCATGAAATTGGCTGCTGTGAAAGCATTGGCTGAACTAGCAAAAACTGCGGTGCCGGATATTGTTAACATGGCATACAATCAACAAAATTTATGTTTTGGAAACGAATATATTATTCCAAAACCGTTGGATCCAAGATTGTTAAGTACACTCGCTCCTGCAGTTGCAAAAGCAGCAATGGATTCAGGTGTGGCACAACAAACAATTACCAATTGGGATAATTATGTGTTACAATTAAATAAGCGCTTAGGGTTAGACAACCAGTTAATGCGTATATTAAGTAACAAAGCAAGAAGAGATCCAAAGCGTTTAGTATTTGCAGATGCCGAGAATACCAAAATCTTAAAAGCAGCAAGTATTGTATATGATGACGGCATTGCTTATCCAATTTTATTGGGTAATGAAACGCGCATAAAAAATATTGCAGAGGCAAATAATATTGATATCACTGACTTGCCAATTATTGATGTGCGTAGTGATGCAATGGAAACAAAGCGTGAATTTTTCGGTTCCTTATTATTTCAAAAAAGACAACGCAAGGGTGTTAATAAATATGAGAGTTTAAAATTAATGCGTACCCAAAATTATTTTGGTGCCATGATGGTGGAAACGGGAGAGGCAGACGCAATGTTGTCGGGCTTAACACGTAATTATGCCGATGGAATTAAACCTGCATTACAAACGATTGGTGTGGAAGAAAATGGAAGTAAGATTGCCGGTATGTACTTATTGCTTACTAAAAAAGGTCCGTTATTTTTAGCAGATACAACAGTGAATATTGATCCAACAGCTGAGGAGATTGCTGATATTACTTTACTAGTTGCAAAAGAAGTACGCAATTTTAATATGGTACCAAGAGTAGCCATGTTAAGCTATTCAAATTTTGGAAGTAGTGATACGCCTGATGCTAAAAAAATGGCAGAAGCAACGAGAATTGTAAAGCAAAAAAATCCAAACTTAATTGTGGATGGCGAGATGCAAGGCATGTTGGCATTTAATAAAGAAATATTAAAAGAAAATTATCCATTTAGTGACTTAGTGGATGCGGATGTTAACGTATTAATATTCCCCAATTTAGCAGCTGGTAATATTTCCTATCATTTATTGAAAGAAGTGGGTGGAGTGGATATTATTGGACCTATTTTATTAGGACTAAAAAAGCCGGTTAACGTATTACAATTAGGTTCGGATGTGCGTAATATTATCAATATGGCTACTGTTTCGGTGGTAGATGCACAATTGAAAACTAGAATTGATACGGATGCTGAGGTACAAAGAACTAGTTGGTGGAAACGCATGAAAAAGCGAAAGAAATAGAAATTCATTACCTTTGAGTCATGAATTTTCTTACTCAATTTGGAAAGTATCTATTAATGCTTTGGGGCATGTTTACCAAAACAGACAATAAAAAAATGTTTTGGAAAGAGTACATGAAACAGTGCTATGATATTGGCATTGGATCCTTACCCATTGTAGTAATCATCTCCTTTTTTTTAGGTGCCGTAATGACGGTGCAAACAGCGGCGCAGTTAGTGAATCCATTGATTCCATTATCTACCATTGGTATTATCGTACGTGATGGAATGATTTTAGAATTTGCGCCTACTTTTTTGTGTATTGTATTAGCGGGTGTGGTGGGTAGCAAAATTGCCAGTGAATTGGGAAACATGCGTACCACAGAACAAATTGATGCCTTAGAAATTATTGGCATCAATTCAAAAAATTACCTCATACTTCCAAAAATTTTGGGTGCATTTACGGTAGTGCCTATGTTGGTGGGAATTTCTGCAGTCATAGGTATTTGGGGTGGTTATTTAGTAGGAGGTTGGACAGGATCTGTTCCGAATGAATTATATATTACAGGTATTCGAAAGGACCTTAATACTGGATACATAACTATTGCTTTTTACAAGTCTTTTATTTTTGCATTTATTATAAGTACCGTTCCTGCTTATTTTGGTTATTATGTAAAAGGCGGTGCTTTAGAAATTGGAAAAGCCGGAACACAGTCGGTGGTGGTAAGTTGTATTCTTATTTTAATTGCCGATTATTTAGTGGCGACAATTGCATTATAACATTATAATTCAATCTTCTTGATTTTATCTACTCCTTATTCGGTAACTTAGGCGTATTAAATATTGAGTATGAAGATAAGTTTTCATGGAGCTGCACGAACTGTTACGGGCTCTAAACATTTGGTGCAATTGGATAATGGAGAAAGTTTTTTATTGGATTGCGGAATGTTCCAAGGAATGGGGCGAGATACAGAGGGCTTAAATGCAAGTTTTGGTTTTGATGCAACCAAAGTAGACTATGTAATTCTATCACATGCTCATATCGATCATACTGGTCTTTTGCCAAAATTAGTGAAGGAAGGTTTTAAAGGAAATATTTATTGTACACCAGCAACTAAGTCATTGACAGAAATTTTATTAAAAGATTCTGCAATGATTCAACGCGATGATGCAAAATTTGGAAACAAGCGCAGAGCTAAGCAGGGCTTGCCTCCCATTGATCCCTTATACGATATTGATGATGTAGCGCTTACTATTCCTTTGTTAACTGTGATTGAATATGATAAGCCAACTAAAATAACAGATAGTATTGAATTGTTGTACACGGACGCTGGACATATTATTGGAAGTGCGGCGGTGAGTTTAAAAATTAAAGAAGGGGGCGAAGTAAAAACATTGACATTTAGCGGGGACGTAGGAAGATATCGCGATATGATTTTAAGATCACCTGCCGTTTTCCCTCCAGCCGATTTTGTAATTATTGAAAGTACTTATGGAGATAAATTGCATGATTTAATTCATACCACACCTGACGATTTACTGAATTGGATTCAAACTACATGCGTGGAGAATAAAGGGAACCTAATCATACCTGCATTTAGTGTAGGGCGTACCCAAGAAATTTTATACGAGTTGAATCAATTGTCTATTGAAAAAAGATTGCCACATATCCCTATTTATGTAGATAGCCCATTGAGTATTGAAGCAACCGAAGTGGTTAAAGCTTACCCAAAATATTTTAATAAAACGATTCAACATATTTTAGAAGTAGATGATGATCCATTTGATTTTGAGGGATTGCGTTATATCAAAACAGTAGATGAAAGTAAGGCCTTAAATGAAGACTTACATCCTAAGGTGATCATTTCAGCTTCAGGAATGGCTGATGCGGGTAGGGTAAAACACCATATCAAAAACAATATTGAAAATCCAAAGTCTGCTATCTTATTAGTGGGTTATTGTGAGCCCCATTCTTTAGGCGGAAGATTAATGAATGGTCAAAAAGAAGTGCGCATTTACAGTGAAACCTATCCTGTAAAAGCAAAAGTGGGCTCTATTCGTAGTATGAGTGCCCACGGGGATTATGAAGATTTAATGCAATTTTTAGCTTGTCAAAATCCTTTAACCGTAAAACAAATTTTTGTAGTTCATGGTGAGGCCGATGTGCAGGACCATTTTGCAGAAAGATTACGCAAAAAAGGGTTCAAAGAAGTGATCGTGCCCGAAATGCATGAGACTTTCGTGATGCAATAGGTTCGGGGGCTTTAATTGGCGCATTTTTATTAAATTTACCCCATGAAAAAGTCGTCTAATATTGCCTTATATTTTTTTGCTGCACTATATTTAATCGTCCATTTTGTACCCGATTTTGATGGTGCCGATGTAATGGGATCCCAATGGTTTTACACCAGCATGGTGGACATTATTGCTACCTTATTTATTGCATTCAATTATAAGCAATACAAAGAAGCGATTGCAGGCATCTTTAAAGTTCCTTTTGCATTAGCCTATACTGCTTTTTTAATTTGGGCACTTGCTTCCTATTTTTATGCCATCAATGGCACGGAGGCCCTGGTTTGTTTAGCTCGACTAGTGAGTACGTTTTTGATTTTCATGAATCTGTCCATCTTGTTGTACAAAGAGGATATTCAAACGTATTTTAAAACAATTGCATTATTTGTTTCTATTGTATTGTTTGTAGACGCCATTAAAGTAGTGATTGGTTTTTCCCAAAAAGTAGGGGATATGAGTTTGGATGCTTTGGTATTGAGCTTAATGGGAAATAATGGTAATAAAAACGTTATGGCAGCAAGCTTGCTAATAAAATTCCCTTTTGCATTGTATTATATTTTAAAAAGTAAATCAGCCGGTAAAATAATTGGAATTGTAAGTTTATTCGTGGGTGTATTTGCTTTGTTTATACTCAATACAAGATCCACATTTGTGGGTTTAATTTTAATCCTCTCCATTTTTACGATTACTACTATTTTCTTTAAAAAGAATTTGGGTGCTAAATCTATTATTACCCAATTGGCTTATTTTATAGTGCCAGTGGTGATTGCATTTTTTGCAGCGAACATGGTATTGAGCAATGCTATCAAAATGCAGGATTCCCAGGGTGGTTATGGTACGGTAACAAAACGTTTAGCAGATATCTCTATTGAAAAAGGAAGCGATCGTATTCATTTATGGAAAGCAGCTATTGACTATTCGATTAAACATCCAATTATTGGAGACGGTTATGGTAATTGGAAATTAGCTTCCATTCCTTATGAAAAAGAATATACCAACGATTTATTTGTGCCTTATCATTCGCACAATGACTTTTTAGAAACCTTTGCTGACCTAGGCATTATTGGAGGAGGATTGTACGCATTTTTATTCTTGTTAGTTTTATTGTTTTCCATTCGCATTTGGAGAAATGAAAAATATAAGCATTTGCATTTAGTGGCAACCATTTCTTTTATGGCTATCACATGTTATTTTGTAGATGCATTTTTGAATTTCCCAACAGAGCGAACTTCTATGCAAACTATGTTAGCGCTTTCTGCAGCATTGGTATTTGCACCCTTCCCTTTGTTGCTTAAAAAAGAGGAAGAAAGTGGAAGTGGAAGTGGAAGTGCTGTTGGAGCTCTATTGACAAACAAAAATATTCCACTATTATTTATTGCAATCTCTTTTATTTTAATCACCCCTTCTATTGTTATCAATTATCAGGTATACCAATCCATGAAAGTACAAAAGTATGTGATGGGTGAAATTGACGCAGATCCTAAAATGGCATTAGATGATGTAAAAGATGCTTTTCCTCATTTCCCTAATTTATCTACTTCCACTTTGCCTATCAAAGCATTGGTGGCAAGGTATTATTATCGTGATAAAATGTATGATGAGTCCTTGAAGCTTTTAAGATCATGTGAAAAGGACAATCCATATTTATATTATACCGACTTTATTAAAACTGCCGTTTTTGCATCACAACAAAACTTTGATAGCGTTGCCTTTTATGCAAAACGTGCTTTTTACAATTGGCCAAGAGCAACTAGTTATTATAAAAATGTAATTTTTGCCGCAGCGCGTAAAAAAGATACTGCCGAAATTAATAAGGCATTTAAAACCTATATCAAATACCGTAATGAACCAGAAGGATGGAACCAGTATTTATTAGGAAGACTTGAGTTAATTGGACCAGCAGATAAATTGTCCTTACAATTATTGGATAGCACTGCAAAATTATTTCCTAACGACACGACTACTTTTACAAGAGTTAGAAGCTTGTTTGCAAATGCAGGTGCACCGGTGGCACCAGCATCCAATGATTATTTAACTAAGGGAGTGCAAGCTTTTCAAAAAGGACAATATACTGCAGCTGCTCAGTTTTATTTAAAAGCTGCTGATGCAGATCCTAATAATTATACCAACTATGAAAATGTTGGAATTTGCTATTATTCAGCGAAGTTGTTTGACAAAGCAATTCCTTATTTTGACAAAGCAAGTCATATTGCGACAGCCAATACAGGTAAGTCTGAGTTTTATTTAGCCATGTGTTTGATAAGCACGGGTAAAAAGGACCAGGCCTGTGGGTACTTGCAAACGGCGAAACAAAAGCATTATCCAGGTGTAGATCAATACATTGCTGCGAATTGTAAATAATTGAAAGGGGCAGCAGTTTATCTATTATCATTTATCGTGATAATAATCATATTTTTTCGAGATGAATATGCTTAAATTGTATCAAATCAAAATTTATGAAACGTTTATCCGATAAGGTCGCCATAATTACAGGTGCAGCTGGTGGTATGGGAGCTGCAGAAGCTAAATTATTTGCCAAAGAAGGTGCTAAAGTGTTGGCAACGGATTCCAATGAAGAAAAGTTGAAAAGTTGGGTGGTTGCTGCCAAGGCTGAAGGTCTTGCTATTGATTACATGAAGCACAATGTCACCAGTGAATCGGATTGGGAAAAAGTGATTGACAAGGCAATGGGGCTTTATGGTAAAATAGATATTTTGGTAAATAATGCTGGAATTTATCCGGGGTTTGTGAGTTGCGAGGATACGACTATCGAATTATGGGGCAATGTACTTTCCATAAATTTAACTGGCCCGTTTATTGGATGTAAAAAATGCATTCCTTATTTGCGATTAGCGGGGGGAGGCTCTATTATTAATGTTGCATCAATTGCAGGAATTGTGGGAGGGAATGGATCAGCATATTCGGCTTCCAAAGGAGGCTTGGTATTGTTTAGCAAGGACCTAGCTGTTACTTTAGCGAAAGATAAAATTCGGGTAAACACCATTTGTCCAGGAGGCGTTCTGACACCTATGACCGAAGCGTTAATGCAAGCACCTGCTATGGAAGAAATGATCAAACAAATGTCACCACAGGGGCGTATGGCCGATCCGATGGAAATTGCTACTGGTGCTTTATACCTTGCTTCGGATGAGTCCTCCTTTATGACTGGTGCTGAATTAGTGATTGATGGAGGATCGGTTGCAAGGTAGTGGCTTGTTAAATTTCATTATTGGCTGAACTTATTTAGGTACTTATTGTTATTATTAAAAGTCAAAAATGAAAGCAATGTATTATATATTAGGACTGGTTGCCGTGTTTATTATTTTTCAATCCTTTATTGCCGTGAATGCAGTTAAAACGGAGAAGCAAAAGTATCGTGTTGTTTTTAAGGACAATCAGCTAGAGATTCGTTTTTATCCAGTAGCTACTTTGGCAACGGTGTATTCAAATGCAACTAATTATAAAGGTGTGGCAAATAGTGGCTTCCGTAAATTAGCCAAATTCATATTTGGAGGCAATGAAGAAAATACGGGGATTTCAATGACTGCTCCTGTGCGCATGAATATGTCAGAAAAGGGATCAGCGATGAGTTTTGTAATGCCTGAAAAATATGATGAAAATACATTGCCAAAACCTAAGGATGGCAGTATTCAAATTCATAAATCAGTTGCACAATATGTTGCCGTAATAAGTTTTGGAGGTTATGCAACAGACGAAAAAATAAATGAATACAAAGAGAAATTAATGTCTTTGTTAAATGAGCGAAATCTTAAAATGGTTGGTGAATATAATTTCTTAGGATACAATGCACCTTATCAATTTGTTGGAAGAACCAATGAAATTTCAATCCCGGTAGAATGGAAAGAATAGATATTGACCGAGTAATAGAAATGGCCTGGGAGGATCGTACTCCTTTTGAGGCAATCACAATTCAGTTTGGACTTTCTGAAGCAGAGACTATTAAATTAATGCGCTCTGAACTAAAGCGTAACAGTTTTAATTTATGGAGAAAACGCGTGAATAGTGGGGTGAGTCAAAAACATTTAGCTAAGCGAAGTGATGATATCAAGCGTTTTAAATGTTCAAGACAAAAGGCGATATCTATGAATAAAATTAGCAAACGCTAATTTAACAAAATATCGATTGGATTATTTAGAACTTTACTTAGCTCTATTTTTTTTAGACTTGTATTTTAAACAGATTTATTCTTCTAAGCCGGTTTATACTTTTTACTTTTACAAGCATCACTACAATACTTTACTTCCTCCCAACTGCGCTCCCATTTTTTACGCCAACTAAATGGTCGATTGCAATGCAGACAAATTTTTGAAGGCAAATCTCCTTTCTTGATATTTTTATTATTGCTATTTTTCAATGGAGCTTATTTTATTATCATTTGTCTAAAAGTTAAATTAATTCTTGGTGCAATTACCTTTTTTGATTTAGGTAAAGCATGCCACCAATTTTTTTGAATAGCCCCTTTCATTTCCAATAAGGAGCCATTTTCAAGAAGTACCGAAATTGTTTCTTTGGTGGCTTTATGTTTGAAAGAGAATTTTCTTTCAGCACCCAAACTCAATGAGGCTATAGCGCTTTCAGCAATAATTTCCTTTTCGTCATCACTATGCCAGCCCATGCTTTCATCCCCATTGTGGTATAGGTTTAATAAGCAGGCATTGTATTTTGACTTGGTTAAGGATTCCACAATTTCTTTTATGACTAGAAGCTCTTGAGACCAGGGTAAACCAATTTTTAATTTACCCGAGTAGGTGTAGGAGATGAGTGCGTCGCTATAAAAAGCAACTTTTCTTTTTGTGACAATTTCTTTACCAAACATCATGACACGATCTTGTTCCCAACTTATTTTGTTGAATAGTTCATCGTAATAATGGCTTAATTGTTCAGCAGGAATGGCTTGCGGATAGTACAAAGCCAGTCCATCTTGGTTTATGATATTTGGAATATTATGATTCATTTTTCATTCCTTCTTTTTTGGCTAAGAAATTCTGTTTTTCTTTGCACCATTATAAAACAATAGATATTCATTTATTGTTCAAACTAATTTATATGAGTGCGAATATATCAAAATTAAAGCTGGCGATACAACCAGCTCGTGAGCAGTTATTATCACATAAAGTGTATAATCAAATAAATGATTTGAAAGGCCTTCAAAAATTTGCAAGCTTTCATGTATTCGCGGTTTGGGATTTTATGAGTTTATTAAAATCATTGCAAATAGGCTTAACATCGGTTGCACTCCCATGGTTACCCGTTGGATCAGCAAATACAAGATATTTAATCAATGAAATTGTAACTGGAGAGGAGTCGGATGTGGATGAGCAAGGGAATAGAATTAGTCATTTTGAATTGTATAAACAGGCTATGGAGCAAATGGGTGCTTCTACGGATGCGATTGATACTTTAATAAAGTCCTTGGTTGAAGGACAAAACATATTTAATGCGATTGAATCTGCTAATATTCCTCAAAATATCAAATCCTTCTTAGCCTTTACTTTTGATATCGCCATGAATGCGACATTGCATGTAAAAGCGGCGGTGTTCACTTTTGGTCGTGAGGATTTAATTCCAGATATGTTTACCCAATTATTGAATGAGATTTATGCGGAGCATCCACAAAAGGTTTCCATCTTTAAATATTATATCGAAAGACATATCGAAGTGGACGGGGGGCATCATAGTCAATTAGCTACTGAAATGGTTGCTGAATTATGTGGAACTGATATCCAAAAATGGGAGGAGGCTACCACAGCTTCTATAAAGTCATTGGAAGTACGTAGTTTGTTATGGGATGCGGTGATGGAGGCCAATATGTAATTAATTTGTTTTAATATATGATTAAAATAATATATTAAAAAGATTGATTTTTAGTGTAATACAATTAATTACAATAAGTTTTTGGGTGTAAAGACATACCCCAAGATTATTTTCTATACTTTCATTTATTAATGATTATTACTAGGTCATTATATATTATCACTTAGTTTAATACTAATTCATGAAGTTCACTACTGATACACTGATTCATTTTTCTTACTTTTTCCTATTCCTATTTTCAATCATCGTTTTTTTTGATGTACTGATTCGCTTCAAGTCACCCATTAAACTAAAAATTTTCTTCCTTTCTTTTGTGCTTTCCATTCTGGTGGTGTCCTATTTGTCCTTTATCAGATCCGGTCCAAGCGAGTATATTTTTGTAATTAGGCTTTGTAAAATAGTTCTAGGGACCTCATTGGTGCAAATATTCACCAATTTGTATTTTATCCAGCACCGAAAAATTGCAAATATTTATGTTATTGCTTCATATGTTTTTCATGTCTTTTTAATTTTTTATGTACAAATAGTAGGCTATGATCAGGTTTTTACAAAAGCTAGCATTTTAGAAAATAGCTACAACATGCCCATCTACCTTAAATTCTTTGTAGAGTTAGATTTTACGATATTTAATTTGTTCTGTCTTTATTATATCTACAATATACTATTTAAGTTCTCCTACAATAATATCTATTTCAAGAGAGTACAAATATGGACATTTTGTTTTTTCACGATCATCGCATCGCAGTTATTTATTATTCTTCTTTTTTCTATATTTTTAACCATTCCACATCATTTCCTAACATTTTTTCCAATTGCAATCGGCCTAGTATTATTATTGGTTATCTTGTATAGACCTAGTTTTATTAATAGAAATGGTTCAAAACTATCTTTTGGCTTTCTATTCAATAAAAATGATTTTAGTGCAGATATCAAAGAAGCAGATTTTCACTTTCATTTTTATACAAACTTTTACTATAAGAGTAAGTCTGCAAACGTTGAAGAATTTTCTAATATTCTTGGAGTTAGTAAAGATTTACTTTTTAAGTATATTTATTGTAAATCGTCAGCATAAAGTGGACAAAATATAGTCTAAATTAGTAGAGTGTT
>DAIUEC010000038.1:0-20931 GCA_036845345.1 Sediminibacterium sp. | reverse complement strand
ATATAAGTGAAACCACGACTACCCACTTTGTTTTTAATTTTTCAATAATATTTTTCATATTTCGTTTTTTTGAATTTTTGGTTTGTTTATTATACATCTAATCAATAATACTATAAAACCAACAATAGAACCTTGAATACACCCATTTACAAAACCATTATCTAATGGTTTATATAGGTATTTAACTGAAATCATTAAAATAAAGAATAAACCAACTCTAATGAAATCCTTTCCATATTGATTAGATAGTATCTTTTTCATAACTCTAATTTAATCATTTTCCTCTAAAACAAATACCTCCTCAACTAATTTAGTGAATATTTTAGAGATTTTTAAGGATAGGATGGTTGATGGAATTACTATACCCCGAACTATGTGATTATGTAAATAGGTTCAACCAATACTACACCTCCACAGAGTTCTCCTATCTACTCCAAAGGTCAGAGGTGTTCCTTATGTTAAATGTCTGTAAGGAACTCCAATTACGACACCCTAACATACCATTCTACACCATCCACGATAGTATCCTAACCACTCAATCCAACCTACAAATCGTTCATAGGGTGATGACCGATGTAATAACTGAACTGACGGGTAAAAGTGTAGGTATTAAATCAAACCCACTACACCAACCGACAAGTATAGATGATGAATTGGTAGAGGATATATTCAATAAGGTTAGGATAAAGAATGATAAGGAATGGAGTGATAGTAAAACCTATATCCTTACAAAGAATATTAAATTAGGTATTGATTTCTTCTATGAAGAAAATGAAAGGAAGGAATGGTATGATAGATTAGGTATTAGTTAATCTAATTAAATAAACCCTATATCTTGACTACCTTATTATGGTTAGTTGATATAATGGATATAAGAATACCCTATATCTTGACTACCTTATTACCCATCCATATCACGGGATGAAGGGTTGAACGGAGTGAGACCCGTAATCAAATAGAACCGACAGGAACGGAGTGGATGTCGGATAATACCCGTCAGGATGACCCGACCGAAGGGAGGGTTTAATTGATAGTGTTTGGGACATAATCAACTACATCAATACTCATACCTGTAATGGTGTGATTGAACGAACGGGTAAATCTATTAACACTCCTTTTCTTCTTCTTGTAGATTGACCAACACTTGGGTTGATTGAAGATGGTTCCTCTTGGGGTAAGGTATTTGTTCTCCACCAACCAATCACTTATCATCTTGAAGTTCCATCCATCCTCCTCGTGGAACTTGGAGATTATATCAAACAACTCCTGTTGGTAGTTAGTGTATGGTGGAACCCATAAGTTAGAAGATACAACCTGAACTGATAGGTGTAATGAATATCCTTTATCTTGTGGTATGTTTGTAGAACCTTTTATTACCGTGGAATAGTTTTTTAAACACCTGCGAATTATTAAATGTAAAATTCTTACATTTAACTATGATTGCATTTACAAAGTCGTTCAAATACACTACACCATTTGTATTGTATTTATTAAGCTATCTGGCTTTTAATAACACAGGTATTTTGTGTTGGGTGCCTCTTTTATATGTATTCTTCTTTATACCCATTTTAGAATTATTCATCGCGCCAGATCCAAAAAATTTAGATGAAGTGGAAGAGCAATTGGCAAAGTCAAACAAGTTTTATGACTTTATCATTTGGCTCACGGTGCCGTTACAATATTTACTTTTATTTATTTTCTTAATTGGGTTTAAACAAGAATTATCAGGAGTAGATATTGCAGGACGTATTGTAGCAATGGGATTATTATGTGGCGCATTTGGCATTAATGCAGCACATGAATTAGGGCATAGAACCAATGTATTTGAACAATTTTTAGCAAAGCTATTATTGCTTACTAGCTTATACATGCACTTTTTTATTGAACATAATAAGGGGCATCATAAACATGTAGCAACACCACATGATCCAAGCACTGCTAAATACAAACAAACTGTATATGCTTTTTGGATTCAAACTTTTGTTGGCACTTATTTAAGCGCTTGGCATATCGCAGTGGAAGAAGCAAAAAAGAAAAATAATCCACTTCCTTATTTATTCAATGAAATGTTTTTGTTTCAACTAATACAAATTGCTTTTGTAGTAGCGATTTATTATTTCTTTGGAACTTCAATAATGTTGTATTTTATGGGTGCCGCACTAATGGGTGCCACCCTTCTTGAAACCGTAAATTATATTGAACATTACGGCTTATCAAGAGAGAAAGGAACAGGTGAATTATATGAAAGAGTAAAACCGCATCATAGTTGGAATAGCAATCATGTCATAGGCCGATTAATGCTTTTTGAATTAAGCCGTCATAGTGATCATCATTATTTAGCCTCTCGAAAATACCAGGTATTAAGAAATATGGAGGAAGCTCCTCAAATGCCTACAGGCTATCCTGGAATGATCGTGCTCTCTTTATTCCCGCCTATTTGGTTTTCCATTATGCATAAACAAATGAAAAAGTATTCTTTGTAAATTTCAATGAACTTTAAATTCATTTATGGAAATTGATGAAATAGTAAACTACGCATTATCCTTACCTGAGACCGAAGAGTGCTTCCCTTTTGGAGAAAGTACTTTAGTGCTCAAAACAAAAGGTAAAATGTTTTTGACTGTTGATTTAGTTTCCTTTCCCACTACCATGAATTATAAGGCAACCCCTGATGATATTATTGACCAAAGAGATCAATACCCAGATGCAATTTTCCCTGGGTTTCATATGAATAAGAAACATTGGAACACATTGCACCTTAATAGAATCGTACCGTCTAAGACCATACAAGCAATTGTATTAAATTCTTACCAATTAGTGCATAAGTAGGCTTAAAAAGCCCCTCAAATTTAAAAGGCGTACCTTGCAGTCCATTATGAGTACGAATTTTAAAGATCTAGGGTTAATTGAACCCATTTTATTGGCATTATTTGAGGAAGGTTACACCAACCCAACACCCATTCAAGAACAGTCTATCCCCATTTTATTAGAAGGAAAGGACTTATTAGGATGTGCCCAAACAGGAACAGGAAAAACAGCTGCTTTTACACTCCCTATTATACAATTACTTTCAGCGAAACCCGTTGAAAAAAGAAAAAGAATTAAAAGTTTAATTGTCACTCCAACACGTGAGTTAGCAATTCAAATTGCCGAAAGTTTTAATGCCTATGGCAGACACACACAATTAAATTGCACGGTGATTTTTGGTGGCGTTGGACAAGGCCCTCAAGTAACTGCATTAAAAAATGGAGTGGATGTAGTAATTGCTACTCCTGGACGTTTATTGGATTTAATGAATCAAGGTTTTATTAGTTTAAGAGATGTTGAATTTTTTGTATTAGACGAAGCAGATAGAATGTTGGACATGGGATTTGTGCATGACGTGAAAAAATTATTGGCAGTGCTTCCTAAAAAAAGACAGTCTTTATTTTTCTCTGCTACGATGCCTCCCGAAATTGTAAGTCTTGCGAATAGCATTTTACATAATCCAGAAAAAGTAACGGTAACGCCAGTTTCATCAACGGTTGAAATTATTGATCAAGCAGTTTATTTTGTAGATAAAGTAAACAAGAATTCTTTATTAGTAGAGGTATTGAAAAACACAGCAATTAAAACTGCCTTGGTTTTTACAAGAACCAAACATGGTGCTGATAAAGTGGTTCAATTGCTAACCAAGAATAATATTATTGCCGAAGCGATTCATGGTAATAAATCACAAAATGCGCGTCAACGTGCTTTGAGTAATTTTAAGGAACAAACTACAAGGGTTTTAGTAGCAACGGATATTGCAGCAAGAGGAATTGATGTGGATGAATTAGCACACGTTATTAATTTTGACATACCTAATATTCCAGAAACCTATGTGCATCGTATTGGCCGTACTGGTCGTGCAGGTGCCGAGGGAACCGCATTAAGCTTTTGTGATTTTGAAGAAAAAGCATACTTGGCAGACATTGAAAAATTGATTGGCAAAAAAGTGCCTGTAATTTTTGAGCACCCTTACCCAATGCAACAATTTCATGCCAATAAAACCTCTCAGGATGCAGGTTGGGGCAAACCAAGAAATACGCGAGGCCGAGCACCACAGCAGGAAGGTGGCTTTGGATCCAAAGGTGGACAAAAAAGAAGGTTTTCAAGCAACAAAACAAAGCGAGGATAGTATCTTTGATATAATAAAATTAATTATATCATGAAGTATCTATTCATTGTCCTTTTAATGGGAATTGTAGGATTTTCTAATGCTCAAGACACAACGGTTTCAAAATCTGATTTAATTGGCGCGGCTAAACTTTTTGATATTCAATTTACCCAAAAAGAAATAGACACTTTATATAGTGACGTCATTGACAATATTGCGAATTATAAAGCAATGCACCAATTATCATTGCCAAATAGTGTACCCTTGAGTACCTGGCAAATTGCAGTGCCTCAAAATAAAAATAAAAAAGCGGGTGTGGTAAACTTACCATTTACTAAAGTTGAACTTCCAACGCATAAAGAGGATTTAGCATTTTATAGTATTAGCGAATTGGCCTACTTAATCAAGAATAAAAAAATCTCTTCCTTAGCACTTACTAAATTTTATATTGATCGTATTAAAAAATATGGTGACACTTTAGAATGTGTTATTAGCTTAACGGAAGATATTGCTTATGCGCAAGCAAAAAAGGCAGATGAAGAAATTGCACAAGGCAAATACAGAGGATTACTTCATGGTATCCCTTATGGATTAAAAGATTTGTTTGCGGTTAAAGGAACTAAAACAACCTGGGGTGCCGCTCCTTATAAAAATCAAACTATTAATGAAGACGCATTTGTATATACGCAATTAAAAAATGCAGGTGCTGTGCTAGTAGCAAAATTTACTTTAGGCGCTTTAGCAATGGGTGATTATTGGTATGGCGGAAGAACAAGAAATCCTTGGAACTTAAAATATGGATCATCTGGTTCCTCTGCAGGATCCACTGCAGCAACAGTTGCAGGACTAGTTCCTTTCGCCATTGGAACTGAAACCTACGGAAGTATTGTTTCACCTTCTACTCAATGTGGAGCGACGGGTTTAAGACCAACATTCGGAAGTATTAGTAGATCAGGTGCCATGGCTTTAAGTTATAGCTTAGATAAAGTAGGCCCTATTTGTCGTAGCGCAAATGATGCAGCTATTGTATTTAATTATATTCATGGAACAGATGGCAAGGATTTATCTGCCAACAATGCACCATTTAATTACACACCAATCAAGGATGTAAAAAAATTACGTATTGCATATGCTAAAAACTATTTTGATAAAATAAAAGACACTAATCGAAGTGAGTGGAAGGTATTAGCAACTTATAAAAAATTAGGCATTGAATTAATCCCAGTTGATTTTCCGGATAGTGGCGTGTACAATTTTAATATCATGGATGTGGTGATTGGTGTGGAATGTGCTGCTCAATTTGACGAAATGACAAGATTAAATATTGATGACGAATTAACAAGACAAACAAAATACGATTGGCCTAATCAATTTAGAACAGCAAGATTTGTACCTGCTGTAGAATATATCAATGCACAAAGACATCGTAGTTTATTAATGCAAAAAGTAAACGAAGTAATTAGTAAATATGATGTTATTATTTGCCCATCCAGAGGCGTTGAGGGTAATCAAGCAGCCATTACTAATTTAACAGGACACCCAGTAGTTTGTGTGCTGACAGGATTTGATAGTAAATACAACTTACCAACCGGCATTAGCTTTGTAGGTAACTTATATGATGAAGGAACTATTTTGAATATTGCCAAATTATATCAGGATAATACCAATTGGAATAAAAAACATCCAACTTTATTTAACTAGTTTTTATGAATAATATTAAAAAGATAGCGCTCAATCAATTAGGGTATGGCTTTATCAAAGACTTACCTAAAGGAAAGGACGAATACTATTTAAGAAACAAACAAAATAGAAGCGGTATTGAGTATCGTAAGCTATCGGCATTAGAAATTGAAATTTTAGTACGCAATAGAAATACGAGCGACGACTGGGGAAATATTTTAGTTTCCAATGAGTTTAACCCTGAATTGGTAAAGAACTGTTCCTTTTTTGGATTAATCCGAATTGGCAATTTAGAGAATAGCTGTTTAAGCTTTAGTGATTTGATTGTCCCTATTGGCATTTATAATTCAACCATTATTAGTTGTGACTTTGGAAATAATGTTTCCGTGCACAATGTGAATTATATGTCACATTATATTTTAGGCAATGAAGTAATCATTAATAATGTAAATGAATTAGTGACTACGAATCATGCCAAGTTTGGAAACGGTATTATTAAAAAAGGTGAATCAGAGTCCGTAAGAATATGGCTAGAGCTTTGCAATGAAAATACCGGCCGAAAAGTATTGCCTTTTAATGGCATGACTGCAGGGGACGCCTATTTATGGACAAGACATCGTAACGATGCCTTACTACAACAAAAGTTTATTGAATTAACAGATAATCAATTTGACAATAAATTAGGGTATTATGGAAAAATTGGCGACCGAACCGTAATTAAGAATTGTAAGATTATTAAAGATGTTTGGATTGGTGAAGATGCGTATTTAAAAGGCGCTAATAAAATTAAAAATGTAACCATTAATTCACATCCACTAGCAAAATCACAGGTGGGTGAAGGTTGTGAATTGGTAAACGGAATTATTGGATATGGCTGTAGAATATTTTATGGTATTAAAGCAGTACGTTTTGTTTTATCCGACTACTCTCAATTAAAATATGGCGCAAGATTGATTAACTCATTCCTTGGTCCCAATGCAACAATCTCTTGCTGCGAGGTTTTAAATTCATTGATATTCCCAGCACATGAACAGCACCATAATAATAGTTTTTTATGTGCTGCCTTGGTAATGGGTCAAAGTAATATTGCTGCAGGCGCAACACTTGGATCTAATCACAATAGCCGTGGCGCCGATGGAGAAGTGATTATGGGAAGAGGCTTTTGGCCTGGACTTTGTGTGAGCATTAAACACAATTCAATTTTTGCAAGTTTTTCTTTATTGAATAAAGGAGATTACAATTATGAATTAAATATTCCGATTCCTTTTTCATTAATTAGCAATGATCCATTAAAAGATGAATTGGTGATTATGCCAGGTTACTGGTTCTTGTATAATTTTTATGCTTTAGCTAGAAATGCATGGAAATATGTAGATCGTGATAAGCGTAAATACAAAACTCCAATTTATGAATATGGCTATTTAGCTCCAGATTCAATTAATGAGTTAGTGAATGCGCGAACCATAATTGCAAAAGCAGTTGCTACCGCACAATTGGTAAAAGAAAAAAAGAGTACTGCTAATGAGGATGCTAAATTATTGGCTTTAGGTACTACCCTTTTGAAAACAAAAACTAAAAAAGAGATAGATGCTTTAGAAGTTGTGGTAGCAGGATTCGAGAACAGTAAGCGCAAAGCAAAATTGATCAAGTCTTATGATGCTTACCATATGTTTGAAAAAATCATTTTCATATATGGTATTGAGGCTGCGCTGAAAATAACTGAAAACAAAAAAGGCAAGGCGATTATTAGTACACTACAACAAGTAAAATTATCAGCAACCAATTTAACTTGGACCAATATTGGAGGTCAATTAATTCCACAAAAAAATGTGGACGGGCTTTTAAGCAAGATTAAAAACAATAGCATTACTAGCTGGGATGAAGTACATGCATTCTACGAAGCTGAGTCTGAAAAATATATTTCGAGAAAAGACAATCATGCCCTTCAATGTCTTGAAACCTTAACAGGAAAGCCATTGAGTAAATTAACTGCGGCGCAATTAATCAATTGGCTTGATACATATTTAGAAATTAAAACGGATATCACAGCACGTATTCAAAATACAAGGGCTAAGGATTACTCAAATCCATTTAGAAAAATGGTGTATGAAAGCGAAGCTGAAATGAATGCGGTTGTTGGTGCCTTAAATGACAATGGCTTTATCAATGATCAAAACAATGCCTTAGAAAAATTAACTACTGATTTAACAGCGCTTAAAAAAGAATTAAAAATTAAATAATTTCATTCCTACGCCTAATTGCCATTGCGTAGTTCTCCATTTAGTTTGGTCCTGCAATTCATTTATGTTTTGCAGGCCAACTACATATCTACCATATAAAAAGAATCCACCTAAGTCAAACTTAGCGCCCCCAACAAATGCAAACTCACCATTTTTAAATGCCATACTTGCATTGCCCACGCCATCCTTTTTTTGATCTAACAAAATGCTATACTGAGGCCCTGCTTGAATTGAAAATTTTTGTACTGGCTTGAACTCACAAAGTAAAGGGATTGACAAATAATTTAAATGATAGGTCTCCGGCTGCAAACTACCATTACCCATTAAGCTTGTAACAGCAGGTGTTGTTTCTAACTTTGTTTGAGATAAAATAAACTCTGGCGCAATTCCGAATTTATCAGTCACTGTAAAAAATGTAGTCACCCCTGCATGATAGGATGCTGTATTATGATCCACTGCAACATCGTTCACGCTGGAAAAATTTTGTCCAATTTTAATACCCAATGCAAATTTGTCTTGCGCTTTAAGGTTAGATAAACAAAAGATCGCGATTAAAACTCCAAAATATTTTTTCATACTAACTCTGATTAAAAAATTAAGCTAATTCAATAAGTGTAATCTCTGGCAAAATACCTACCCTGCCCGGATACCCAATAAATCCAAAGCCTCGGTTCACATATAATTGCTGATTGCCATTTTTATAAATACCAGCCCATTGTTTATATACCCATTGCACTGGGCTCCATTTAAAATATGGATTCTCCAATCCAAATTGCATACCATGTGTATGTCCTGCCAACATCAATTGTATCTGAGGATATTCAGTAATAACCTGTGCTTCCCAATGGCTAGGGTCATGACTCATTAAAATAATGGGATGATCAGGATGAATCCCTTCCATTGCTTTATCCAATTTTCCATATTTAGGAAACCTTGCTTTTGCACCCCAATTTTCAATACCCACTAATTGCAATGCAGCCCCATCTTTTTCTATTTTAACGTGCTCATTCATCAATAATCTCCACCCTAATTGAGCATGTACTTTTTTTAGGTCTTCTAAATTTTGCTGTTTCGCTTGAGGGCTTGACCATTGCACATAATCTCCATAATCATGATTTCCCAAAGTACTAAAAACGCCATGTGGTGCAGACAATTGATTAAACACATCCATCCAATTATGCATTTCTGTGGCTTTATCATTTACTAAATCGCCCGTAAATAATATTAAATCTGCCTGCTGACTTTTAATTAAATCAATCCCTTTTTGAACCGCAGCTTTATCATTTAAACTCCCACTATGAATATCACTGATATGAATAATTTTAAACCCTTTAAAAGCATCTGCCAATCCATTTAAAGAAATCTTCTTTTTAATAACTCTGTAATTGTATTTGTTGCCAAATCCATAAATTAATGAAAAGAAAAATGTAGAAGCCAAACCGATACCTAACCAACTTAAAAAAGTAGATCTTGGAATCCCATTTTCAGTATTGATAAATTGAGCCCCAGTGGACGAAGTGATCTTACTTAGGGTCCAAAAAGTACCCCTTCGGATGTCATCAATTAAAAAAATCAGGGCCATGATGAGCTGGGTAAACATCCACCCCATGCTTATCGAAAAAATATACTGTCTAAAGTAAGGATTGGTGCTGTACGGGAACAATAAAAGCGCCCCCAAACAAACAATACACAATCCCCAGTAAAAAATACTAATACCTGTTCTTACACCGCTATTACTGCCCTGTAAAAGGTGCTTAATTACCTGAAATATGTAAAAATCGATGGCTATTAACACTAATAGCAGGATAGAAATGAAAATGGGGTTGCGCATATAGGGATTTAAAGGACAAAAATAGTACCAAAAGCCTTATTTTTGGAATAAATTAAGGATATCCATTTTATGGCAAGAATAATCGGAATTGCGAATCAAAAAGGCGGCGTGGGCAAAACGACCTCGGCAATAAATATTGCTGCAAGTTTGGCTGTTTTAGAATACAGAACCTTATTGATTGATGCGGACCCTCAGGCCAATAGTACTACCGGAGTTGGTTTTGATTTACAGAATGTTACTACCAGTTTATATGACGGTATGATTAACCATACCCCACTTGCTGATATTGTTTTAAAAACTGAAATTCCACATTTAGATTTAATCCCTTCCCATATCGACCTTGTTGGTGCCGAAATTGAATTGGTTAATTTTCCGAACAGAGAAAATGTGTTGAAAGATTTAATAGCTCCAATACAAGATCAATACGATTTTATTATTATTGATTGTTTGCCTTCATTAGGTTTGATTACGGTAAACTCATTAGTAGCAGCAGACAGCGTAATTGTTCCAGTACAATGTGAATTTTTTGCATTAGAAGGATTGGGTAAATTATTGAACACTGTAAAAATTGTTCAAAGCAGATTGAATCCAAACTTACAAATTGAAGGTATTTTAATGACCATGTATGATGGTCGCTTACGTTTAAGCAATCAAGTGGTAAGCGAAGTGCGCAAGCATTTTGATGATATGGTTTTCTCTACCATCATTCACAGAAACACACGTTTAAGTGAAGCACCAAGTGTGGGCAAGCCAGTTATTTTATATGATGCAGATAGTAAAGGAACGGTGAACTATTTAAACTTGGCGAAAGAAATTTTACAAAAAAATGGCATGACAAAAATGACGAATGCCGAGCGAATAATTGATTAACTATGAGCAAGAGTACACCCAATAAAGATATGATTGGAAAGGGACTTGGGTCTCTATTGAAAAACATCCACGCGGAATATAAAAATCCAGCGGGAAAGGTTGAAACTGAAACGATTCAAAAAGCAGTGTCTACAAACCGTATTCCATTAAGTGATATTCAAGTTAATCCTAAGAATCCAAGAAAAGATTTTGATGAAATAGCTTTACAAGAATTAAGACATTCCATTAAATTACACGATATCATTCAACCTATTACAGTTGCCTTATTGCCTAATGGTAAATATCAATTGATTGCAGGAGAAAGAAGATTTCGTGCTGCTAAATTGGCTGGACTAGCAGATATTCCTGCTTATGTTAGACAAGGTAATGATCAAGAATTATTAGAGCTTGCATTATTAGAGAACTTACAAAGAGTTGATTTAAACGAAATAGAAGTTGCATTAAGCTACCAAAGAATGATGCAGGAATTAAACTATACGCAGGAAAAAGTTTCAGAGCGTATGGGTAAAGATCGTTCAACGGTTGCTAATTATATTCGGTTACTTGATTTACCTCCTGTAATTCAAGCAGCTGTTCGTAAAGGCACTTTAAGTGTGAGCTTGGCTAAAATTTTAATTGGAAAAGAAATTGATCAACAACTTTTCTTATTCAAAGAAATTACTGAAAAAGGATTGACTGTTCGTCAAACAGAAGAATTGGTTAAAAAAACAAACGCGGCTGCAGGCAAAACACCAAAAGCAACTAAGAAAAACGAACTATCTGCAGTATATAAAAGATTAGAAGATAAATTAGCAAGCCATTTGTCTGCGAAAGTTGTTTTGCAACAACAAAAAAATGGAAGTGGTAGTATTACCATCTCCTATCAAGACATCAATGGATTAAATACGATATTAGATGCAATGCAAGTTAGCATTAGCTAGTACCAAGCTAGTCCTCCTTTTTACATGCATACTTTTGTTTCAGCAAAATAGTTGGGGACAAGACTCCGCTTATCTAAAAAGAGCGGATACTATTGTGCACCACAATCCAAGATTGTCGGCAAAATACTCAGCCATTATGCCTGGGCTTGGTCAGATTTACAATAAACAATATTGGAAGCTACCTATTGTATATGGAGCATTGGCAATTCCTGTTGCCACTTATATTTACAATGATGATTTGTATAATAAAACAAAGTTTGCCTACGCCGCTAAATTCAAAGCTCAAAACGGAGACAACTCGGACTTAGATAAAATTGATCCTACTTTAAAAAACTTAAGTATCGGTTCCTTGCAGAGTTATCGAAATAGTTTTAGAAAAGACAGAGACTATTCTGTTTTATGGTTTATTTTAGGATGGGGATTAAATGTGGTAGATGCAAGTGTATCAGGACATTTGAAAGAGTTTGATATTAGTCCCAATTTGGCAATGAGTATCAAGCCAACCGTGCAACCTCAATATCAACAAACGGGATTATCTTTACAATTGCATTTTAAAAATGCACAGAGCAAATAAAAAGTATTAGAAATTATTAGTGAATATTAATAGCATACGAATATGAAAATAGCATTAATTGGATATGGTAAAATGGGCAAGGCAATCGAGGAAGTAGCGGTAGCAAAAGGACATGAAATTGTTTTGAAAATTGATGTTCAAAATGCGCATGAATTTACAAAAGAAAATATCGCTAAGGCTGATGTTGCTATTGAATTCACGGGACCGCATAGTGCTTTTGAAAATGTAAAAAAATGTATCGAATTAGGCGTTCCTGTAGTAAGCGGATCTACGGGTTGGTTGGATAAATGGAATGAAATTGAAGCAGCTTGTACAGCTAATAAAGGATGTCTGGTTTATAGTAGTAATTATAGCATTGGTGTGAATTTGTTTTTTGAAGTCAATAAGCAATTGGCGAAATTAATGGAGCCATACAACGACTATGATGTGTCAATGATTGAACTACACCATACCGAAAAGAAAGATGCACCAAGTGGTACTGCTATTTCATTAGCAGAACAAATTTTAGCAAATATTGGTCGTAAAAATCAATGGGTGAATGCCCCTTCTTTAACTCCTTCGGACCTTGTAATTACTTCGGAGCGCATTGACCCAGCGCCTGGAACACATACCGTAACCTATAGCTCTCCTATTGATACGATTGAAATTGTGCATACTGCGCATACCCGTAAAGGTTTTGCAAGTGGTGCAGTATTGGCTGCAGAATTTGCCAACAAAAAAAATGGTATCTTTACTATGAAAGAAGTTTTAGGATTATAATATGTTATCTAAAAAAACACAATACGCTTTACAGGCTTTATCCTATATGGTGGGAAAGCAAACCGAATCTCCAATTCTGATTGCAGAAATTGCAGAAGAAAAAAAGATTCCTTTAAAGTTTTTAGAAAACATATTACTTGAATTGAGAAAGGCTGGATTTTTAGAAAGTAAAAAAGGAAAACATGGCGGTTATTTATTTGCAACGCCTCCAGAAAAAATAAAGTTATCTGCTATTTTTAGAACCATTGAAGGTCCCATTGCATTACTACCTTGTGTGAGTTTGAACTTTTATAAAAAGTGTGATAGCTGTAATGAAAAAAAATGCGGCATCAATAAAGTAATGCTCGAAGTAAGAGACAATACCTTAGCTATTTTAGACAAAAGAACCGTCGCTGATTTAAACGCGATATAAGCAATATCCCCTGTTGCAATATTGGATTTTAAAACGAATTTTTTAAATTAAATTAAGATGAAAAAACTTTTTATAGTTGTTTCCCTCATTTGCATTACTGCAATGTCAAATGCGCAAAGTTTAATTGGTGGAGATCATATTTTGAAAACCAATTTGTCTGCAGACGCATTACAAAACTATAACTTAACATTTGAGAAGAGCCTGAATCATTTCATGTCATTATCTGTGAGCTATGCCACTATGCCAAAAAGAAATCTGCCTTTGAAAGAGTTGGCAAAACAATTTATTGATAACCCCAATATCAATTTCGACAATTTCAAAGTAGCTAATAATGCCATCACTGTTGAAAGTAGATTTTATTTAGGCATTCAAAAAATGTCAGGGTTTTACATTGCCCCTTATGCAAGATTTGGCAATATGGAAGTGGAAGTACCTGTGAATTACAAATACACTTATACCCCAGCGCCTGTTCAAGGGGTAAGCTTACCGGCTCAAACAATTTCTACCTCTGCAAGTTTAACGGGGACCATTCGATCACAAAGTATTGGCGCCTATTTTGGTATGCAGTATCAACTATTGACAAAATTAGTGCTAGACATTTGGGTAATTGGCGGTCATTATGGAACCTCTAATGGAAAGTTGCAAGCAGATTTGCCTGCTGGCACTCCTAGTTTTATTGCTACACCTGCACTAAATGCCCTAAAATCGACCATTGACCAAACCAATGCTAATCCTTTTCATTTAAACACTATTGTTTCAGGGAATAGTATCATTACCAATACAGATGGTCCATGGGCAGGACTCAGAGGCGCGGGAATCACGGTTGGATTAAGATTTTAGTCCACCACCTAACCTGTTTACTATTTTGCGTACCTTTGTGAACGCAAATACGAATATTATGATTCCTAATTATTTACAAGCACATTTTAAGCATCAACAATACGACGCTAATAACTTTTTTTTAATCGCTGGCCCTTGTGTTGTTGAAAGTGAGGAATTGGTAATGGAGATTGGTGAAAAAGTGTCTACCATTTGTAAGAATTTAGGTATCCCCTACGTATTTAAAGCAAGCTATCGTAAGGCCAACAGAACAAGTGCCAATTCATTTACTGGTATTGGTGATGATACTGGAATGGAGTTAATTAAAAAAGTGGGAGCGAAATTTAATGTGCCTACTACTTCTGATATTCATGCGCATGATGAAGCTGCAATTGCCGCTCAGTTTATAGATATTTTACAAATACCTGCATTCTTATGTCGTCAAACCGACTTATTAATTGCTGCTGCTGAAACAGGCAAAATTGTGAATGTTAAAAAAGGACAATTTTTAAGTGGTGCTTCAATGAAGTTCGCAGTGGACAAAATTAAATTAGCAGGCAACGATAAAGTAATGTTGACAGAAAGAGGAAATACTTTTGGTTATCAGGACTTAGTAGTGGACTATCGAAATATTCCTGCGATGGCAGAAAATAATGTACCAGTGATTATGGATTGTACACACTCTTTACAACAACCGAATCAAACAAGTGGCGTTACTGGTGGTAATCCTGCTTTAATTGAAACCATCGCAAAAGCAGCTATCGCTACTGGCGCTGATGGATTATTTATTGAAACACATCCTAATCCTGCTGTTGCAAAAAGCGACGGCGCGAATATGTTAAGATTGGAATTATTAGAACCATTATTAGAGAAGTTGGTTCGATTGAGAAAAGCAGTAATCTAATATTTTAGGGGATTTCTTTTTCCCTGCAATATATAATGCTTAATGCTTCTCCAAAAAGCCAAGACCATATATATGATTACGGGTGATCCGAAGGTCAAAAAAGAGATGTAAATAAACCACATTCTTATTCTAGAACTGGCAATTCCCAAACGCTCTCCTATTGCCGAACAAACGCCAAAAGCATGTAATTCTAAGAAATCTCGCAATTTTTGCATGTTGGGTGGTGATTTTGTACCCAAATCTATCAAAAAAAATCGGCATTTTGGCTTACCTTTGCGTCAGTTTTTAACACCTAAATTGATACCTATGGCTTTTGATATCGAAATGATCAAAAAATTGTATGCTGAAATGCCAGCGAAAGTGGAAGCAGCTCGTAAAATGTTGGGCCGTCCATTAACCCTATCTGAGAAAATTTTATTCTCGCATTTACATAGCGATCAAAAATTAGAAAGCTTCGAAAGAGGTGGTTCTTATGTAGATTTTGGTCCAGACCGTGTAGCGATGCAAGATGCAACTGCGCAAATGGCATTGTTACAATTTATGCAAGCAGGTCGTCCAAAAGTTGCTGTACCAAGTACAGTGCATTGCGATCACTTGATCTCTGCAAAAGTAGAAGCAAAACAAGACTTACAAGTAGCAACAACAGAAAGTAAAGAAGTATATGATTTCTTAGCTTCTGTTTCTAATAAATATGGTTTAGGTTTCTGGAAGCCAGGTGCTGGTATTATTCACCAAGTAGTTTTAGAAAACTATGCATTCCCAGGCGGTATGATGATTGGTACCGATTCTCACACTGTTAACGCGGGTGGTTTAGGTATGTTAGCAATTGGTGTGGGTGGTGCAGATGCTTGTGATGTAATGGCAGGATTGGCTTGGGAATTAAAATGGCCTAAGTTAATCGGTATCAAATTAAAAGGAAAGTTAAACGGATGGACTGCTCCTAAGGATGTGATCTTAAAAGTTGCTGGTATCTTAACCGTAAAAGGTGGTACTGGTGCGATTGTAGAATATTTTGGCGAAGGTGCAACTAGCATGAGTTGTACAGGTAAAGGAACTATTTGTAATATGGGCGCCGAAATTGGTGCAACCACTTCTACGTTTGGTTACGATGCAAGCATGAGCCGTTATTTATCTTCAACAGGCCGTGCAGATGTAGCTGCTTTGGCAGATGCAGTAGCAGAACACTTAACTGCAGATGCAGAAGTATATGCAAATCCAGAAAAATATTTCGATCAAGTAATCGAAATTGATTTAGATACTTTAGAGCCACATTTAAACGGACCATTCACTCCAGATTTAGCGACACCTATTTCTAAAATGAAAGAAGTAGCTGCAGCAAACGGATGGCCTACAAAAGTGGAGGTTGGTTTAATAGGTAGCTGTACCAACTCTTCATACGAAGATATTAGCCGTGCAGTAAGCTTAGCAAAACAAGTAGCTCAAAAAGGTTTGACTACAAAAGCAGAATACATGATTACACCAGGTTCTGAGCAAGTAAGATACACGATTGAAAGAGATGGTTTCTTAGATGTGTTCAGCCAAATTGGTGCAAAAGTATTTGCAAATGCTTGTGGACCTTGTATTGGTATGTGGGAGCGTGTTGGTGCTGAGAAGAAAGAAAAAAATACCATCGTTCACTCTTTCAATAGAAACTTTGCAAAGCGTGCGGATGGTAATCCAAACACATTTGCATTTGTAGCTTCTCCAGAAATTGTTACAGCTTTAGCAATCGCTGGTGATTTAACTTTCAATCCATTAACAGATACGTTAACGAACGATAAAGGCGAGCAAGTAAAATTAGATGCACCAACTGGTGATGAATTACCAACAAAAGGTTTTGCTGTAGAAGATGCTGGATTCCAAGCACCTGCTGAAGATGGTTCAAATGTAGTTGTAGCAGTAGACCCAGCGTCTAAGCGTTTACAATTATTAGATCCATTTGCTGCATGGGAAGGAACAGATTTAAAATCTTTACGTTTATTAATTAAAGCAAAAGGAAAATGTACAACGGATCATATTTCTATGGCTGGTCCATGGTTAAAGTTCCGCGGTCACTTAGACAATATCTCTAACAACTTATTAATTGGTGCTGTAAACTTCTTCAATGAAAAAACAGACAATGTTAAGAGTCAATTAAATGGCAACTACGATACCGTACCTAACACACAAAGAGCATACAAAGCTGCAGGTGTTGGAACGATTGTAGTAGGTGATGAAAACTATGGTGAAGGAAGTTCTCGTGAGCACGCTGCGATGGAGCCACGTCACTTAGGCGTTAGAGTAGTATTGACAAAATCTTTTGCGCGTATCCACGAAACCAACTTGAAAAAGCAAGGTATGTTGGCGTTGACATTTGCAGATAAAACAGACTACGATAAAATCCAAGAAGATGATAGTATAGATGTAACAGGCTTAACTAGCTTTGCTCCAGGTACTCCATTAACATTGGTATTAACACATAAAGACGGAAGCACTGATACCATTAAAGCAAACCATACTTATAACCAACAACAAATTGAGTGGTTTAAAGCAGGTGGTGCATTAAACATTATCAGAAAGCAAGTTGCTGGATAGTTTCAAAATCGAGATTAATTATAAAATCCCTCCAAGAAATTGGGGGGATTTTTGTTTTTATTTAACCCACGATATTTTTTATCTTTAAACTATGATAAACACAGCACTTGTATCCTTTGGCATGAGCGGAAAAGTATTCCATGCGCCATTCATAGCAACCAATCCTAATTTTAATTTAGTGGGAAGCTGGGAGCGTTCTACAAAAAATATCGAAGCCGCCTACCCTGGCACAAAATCATATAATAGTTACGAGGAATTATTAGCCGATCCTACAATTGATTTAGTGGTAGTGAATAGTCCTAACGATTCTCATTTCGCCTACACGAAAAGTGCTTTGCTTGCTGGCAAACATGTGGTATGTGAAAAAGCGTTCACCAATTCTTCGGCAGAGGCACAGGAGTTAGATGACCTTGCTAATAAAAAAGGATTAAAGTTAGCTGTGTATCAAAACAGAAGATATGATGCCGATTTTTTAACGCTTCAACATTTAATTAAGGAAGGAGAAATTGGCGATTTATTAGATGTGCAAATTTCATTTGAAAGATACCGCACAACTTTAAGTCCTAAAGCACATAAGGAAGCTGTAACCCCAGGTGCTGGATTATTGTACGACTTAGGCCCACATTTAGTAGACCAGGCTTTAGTGTTATCAGGCATGCCTTTGGCAGTTTTTGCAGATATTAGAATCACCAGAAAAGTTTCATTGGTAGACGATTACTTTAGTATGATCTTATATTATCCAGGACATAGAATTACTTTAACCAGCGGCATGGTATTCATGACTCAATTACCAGGCTATAAAGTATATGGTACCAAGGGCAGTTTTATCAAAAACAGATCGGACATTCAAGAAACAGAATTAATTGCGGGTAAAAAACCAAATATTCCTAATTGGGGAGCAGAGGCCGAAGCTGATTATGGAACATTGTATACTGATCACAATGGACTAATCACCAACAGAGTTATTCCAAGTATCCCTGGCGATTATAAAATATTTTATGAAAAAATGGCGGAGGCCATTTTAAACAATGCTCCTGTTCCAACAACTGCTCAGGAAGGTAAAAATATTATTCGCGTTTTAGAAGCTGCAAGAAATAGTGCATTTAATAAAAGAGTAGTAGGCATTTAATAAACCAAGTGCTTTCGAAACTTATTACTTACATCAATTACTTTTAGAATAGAAAAGATTTAATGCCACACCCTTACTTAAAAGAAATTCAAAAAATTTTTGCAGCCAATGCTGATGTTACCATTGCAAAAGGGGCTAAAGCTTATCTGCTAAATCAGTTTGAATTTTATGGAATCAAAACGCCATTAAGAAGGTCTTTGTCCAAGGAATTTTACAAGAAGCATCCAATAAAGGATCACGCTGAATTAAGTATACTGATCAAAGAATGTTTTAACGAACCACAAAGGGAGTTACATTATTTTGCTATTGAATTATTGGGGCATCATAAAAAATTATGGAGCAAAAAAACATTGCCACTCATTGAATGGATGATTACCCATAATAGCTGGTGGGACTCAGTGGATAGCACCAACACACATGTCATAAGTAAATTCTTTTTAACCTTCCCAGAATTTACTGAGGAATACACTTACAAATGGAACCGATCTAGTAATAAGTGGCTCCAAAGAATGAGTATATTATTTCAATTAGTGTATCATGAAAAAACGAATACTACCCTACTCACTGAATATATTGAGCACTGCCAATTAGAGGAGGACTTTTTTATTCGTAAAGCCATTGGATGGGCACTTCGTTCTTATGCCAACACAGATCCTAAATGGGTGGTGAAATTTGTGAAAGCACATCCACAGCTTTCAAATTTGTCAAAGCGAGAGGCATTAAAACATCAATAAAATTTTTCGAATCTTTTGAATTATCATAAAACTTCGGTTTGCAATTCAACTTCCATTAACTCTTTACCCAAATTGTAAAAAGCCAGTTGGATTTTCTTTAATTGTTCAATCCTAGGTTTGCGATGTAAATTTGCATAGTGGTTCAACTGTTTTTGATTTATGCCAGAATACTTTTCTAAAGCAGACCCAGTAATTACATTTTTATAATATTTAAGTAAACTTTGTGCGTCAAATTTATAAACCAACTCAAACTTTCCTCTAAATGATACAGGAGGCTTTTCCCCATCTTCCTTAATACCTTCCAGATGAAATTCAATTGCTTCTAATATATTGGCTTTTATTTCATCGGGCGTCTTCCCAGTCGATATACAACCCGGAAGTCGGGGCACATGGGCGGAAAAGTTTTTTCCCGCGAAATATATTTCAACGATATTTTTTTTCATAATTACTATTTTTAAATACTACAATCCTGCTTGATTTAATATTGACTTTACCATTTTATGTTCTAGTACTTCATTTTGACCATGATCCGGAATGGTAACCCTGCCCTTTTTAATTGGATGTTTATATTGTTTATGACTTCCCTTCTGAGTATATAGCACCCAGCCATCAAGTTCAATGATTTTAATCATTTCCTTTACTTTTTTGATCATTAGCTTGATTTTACAAAGATATACAATTATATATCATTAATAAATTAAAATTATTAAGCTAATTTGAGTGTTTAAAAACGGAATAAACCGTAATGGTTAATAAACTTATACGTTCGGATGTATTCTAAAATGTGTACATCTAAAAATTTAAATAACTATTCAAATAAGTTGGATTTAACTTTAGTACAAATATGAAGTATGAAAAAAGAGATAAAATCTAAAAAAGAGTACCATGAAACTATTGCAACTATTTATAATTTAATGAATAAGGGAGAAAATAATTTAACTAAGGCGGAAATCAAAAGTTTAACCTTATTATCAATATCCACAGAAATTTATGAAAATAAAATGAGAATTTAGATTTGATTTTTCATACAAAAAAATAACCTAACCTACCCCTGTAGCGCCTTATACAACGCTACCGAGGAGTCCACACCCAACTTATTGTAAATTTTTTTCTTAAGTGTTGATACAGTATTGCATTTAACACCTAAGGTTTTTGCAATAATAGTCGTAGAAACCCCATTAGCAATATGTAAGGCAACTTCCTTTTCTCTAGGACTTAGTTTATTAATATTTATGACAGAAGGGGATTCCATAAATAAATGTTTTAGGTTTCGTTATTTACTCAAATTCATTACCTGTGTTACGCTAGGCATAATCACAATACGAATACGTCTATTATTTAAACGAC